>NZ_JAPVXW010000010.1:0-80230 GCF_041431535.1 Veillonella sp. 27098_8_77
GATGTTATCTAGGTTTTATTTGTATACATATAGTATATAATATAAATATATTGTATACTACATCATCAATTAACGAGGTCTACTATGCAAAAGTATTATCCTTATCTCATTACGCTGAGTCACATGATTAATGACTCATGCCAAAGCGTACTGCCTGCATTATTGCCACTGTTTATCTATACGTATGGACTGTCCTTGGAGCAAGCAGGTTTTCTCATCTTAGCGAACACGGCACTATCGTCATTGCTACAACCATTGTTAGGGTATATTTCAGACAAGCTCAATCAGCCACGACTCATCGCAGCAGGCACGCTATTATCCGCATGTAGTACGGGGATGATGGGTTTTGTTTCTTCTTATGAAAGTCTCCTCGTATGCGCTACATTAGCCGGTGTAGGTTCTTCCATTTTCCATCCTGAAGGAGCAAAAATTATGAACCGCCTCGGAGGTGGTAAAAAAGGCAAAGCAATGGGAACCTTCGCCATCGGCGGCAGTTCAGGCTTCGCCTTTGGTCCTCTATTTGCGGGCGCCATCGCCTATACAGTAGGCGCACATGGTCTAGCAGCTTTCACCGTAGCTGGTATTATTATATCTACCGTTCTATTCCTGCTCATGCCACGTATCGTAGCTCATGCACGAACAATCGATCAAGCCGTAGCCACCGAAAATCCAACAGTTGCGGCTCAGCCACTGAAAAATTATTGGAAATATTTTGGCATATTGTTCATTATCATTCTAAGCCAATCGGTTAATTTCCGCGTTATTAATGCATTTATTCCTGTGTTTTGGACTCATGAACTCGGCACAAGTCCAGAACAAGGTAGTTTTGCATTAACCGTATTCTTTAGTATCGGTATCTTTATGACCTACATTGGCGGCTTGTTAGGCGACAAATACGGTCCTATCAAAATTATTAGATTATCTCTGTTGATTTGGTTGCCATCCATGTTCCTATTAACACAAGTCCCTGATTTTTCTGTAACAATTATGATGCCACTGGCTTATCTAATTTTGCTCATGATTGGTGCTGCAAAGGCCATCAGTTACAGCCCTGTTATCGTACTGGGCCAAACATACCTAGCTAAGAGCATCGGATTTGCATCAGGCATCACCCTTGGCGTAAGCCAAACGATTGGTGGTATCATCGCACCGGTTGTAGGGAATTTAGCAGATACCTATTCCCTATCTTTGGCCATGATGACACTGGTTCCATTCCTTATTGTAGGACTAGGCGCATCATTGCTATTAAAGGATCCTAAAAAATTACAATAATATTAGAAAAACAGCGTTATGACCAAGCCGATCATAACGCTGTTTTCTTGTTTATGGGACAAAAAATAGTCCATATATAGAGCCAATTAATGCTTCAACATTTCATTCAAAATGACTACGTCAGTTTCTTTCATGCCTTGTGCAACGACACCGATACTTTTAATTGTATCATCAACGGAGTGAGCTACGAGGCCATCACCCTTTTGATAGCTCTTGTTGAGACGGGCTTGTTTATAGCCCATGAAAGCTCCATCTAAGGAGATGGCAATTTTACCGGCACAAGATGGTTTCGCCCCATCACATACGATACCGGATAGGCTAACAAGACCATTTACGAGTGTATCTTCAATGATATCTTTGCTATCGCCTTTCAAAAAGGCAATACCCGCCACACTTACAATGCCAGCCGACACAACGCCACAATATGCGGATAGTTTACCAATACCAGATTTAACGTAAAGCGTTAACAAATTGGCAAATACAAGGGCTCGGTGTAATTCTTCATCGGTTTTACCGAGTCCCTCAGCGGTTGTAATGATAGGCATCGAAACAGTCAATCCTTGGTTGCCAGAGCCGGAGCAAATAACTACAGGCAACGGGCACCCACTCATGCGTGCATCGGAACCAGCTGCGGCGCGAGCCTTACACTTGGTTTCTAGAGATGGGGTTTCATCATCAAGTAATAACAATCGACCAATATTGGCACCATAATCATTGGATAAACCTTCGTTAGAAATGGCCGTATTATATTCTACCTGTTGTTTGATGCTAGGCAAAACACCCGAAATATCCCCTGTTTTTGCAAATTCGTAGATGCTGTCGAATGTCATGGGATAAGTGCTACTTTCAGCCTCTTTAATTTCATTAATGGTTTCAGAAATCACGTTCCCATCTACAGATACATAAGTAATATTCGTATGTGCATTTTCAATGCGTACTACAACCGTATGTTCATCGGTTGTGGCCATAATTTCAATGTAGAGATTATCAACGCCTTCTGCTAATTCTACAGTGCAAAAGTTAGCATCTAACAAGGTACCTAGCCAATTACGATCTTCATCGGTAGCCGATTCTAATACCTCTAGTTCTCGTTCGGGATGGCCTACGATGGCACCGAGCACGGTAGCCGCTGCTAAGCCTTTGCGGCCCCCAGAGTTGGGAATGACAACAGATTTTACGTTCTTAATGATATTGGCACTGCATCGCGCATGAATGTGGTTGGGAAACTCATCCAATACGGATGCGGCCTTGGCTGCTGCATAGGCAAGAGCGATTGGCTCTGTACAACCAAAGGCAGGTCGCATTTCTTTTTGTAATAATGAAATATAATCCATATTATACTTCCGCGATGATTTCCACTTCTACTGCTACGCCCAATGGAAGATCTTTTACAGCCACGCAAGAACGAGCTGGTTTAGATGTAAAATATTTTGCATATACTTCGTTGAATGGTTTGAAGTCATTGATATCAGCTAAGAAGCATGTTGTTTTGATAACCTTGGAGAAATCGGAACCTGCTTCAGCTAATACAGCTTCAATATTTTTGCATACTTGTTCAGTTTGTGCTTCGATACCGCCTTCAACTACGGAACCTGTAGCAGTGTTAATCGCTACTTGACCAGAAGCGAACAAAAAACCGCCGGCTACTTTAGCTTGGGAATATGGACCTACTGCTGCAGGCGCTTTATCTGTGTGAATTGTTTTCATAATAGGACTCCTTTTTACAATACATACATATATATAAATTATTATATATTGATATTGATGTTTTTCAATATATTTTATTTAATAGATTTGAAAGCATCTGCAAAGATTGGCATAAAATATTGACGTTGTACATCGCTGGTCAATGCCAAGAACAATGTTGGTTTTTGTGGGTTCATTACGAGTGCCGCTTTTGCATAATATGGGAATTTGATACCTTCTGCATCAACTAATACGCGAGAACCTACGGTATATGTTTGATACTTTGTATTATTCATTTTTTCCATTTGTTCTGTATTTTCTACAGTAATGGTAGTAGGCTTTTGGCTTTCACCAACTACACCGATAGCAGCACTATGATTTTTACCAGCACTTACATAGATGGAACCAGGCACGTTCTTATCTGGCAATGTAAATGTTTTAGATTCTTTTGGCAATAGATTATTAACCGTAGTCAACATGAGTTGCTCTGTAATCGGATCTAACTCTCCATTATTGAGTATGGCTAATACAGGAAGAACAGATGCATTAGCCTTAGGGTTATCAAACAATGCATTGGCTGCCGTTTTTAAATCTACGGCCACTAACAAAGCGTCCTTTTGACCTGTTTTATCTTCCCCTTGTAATTGATATACATCATAGGAAACGCCCATATAGTTAAGCGCAGATAATGCTTCCTCATTACTTTGACGGGTCCGTTTATTTGTAGTTGGTTTTGCATTATCCTTAATAAGCAAATCCTTTATAATATCCAGAGAATCTGTAGTAGATGCGGTCGCCACAGTAACAGTATTCGGAACAGCCATAGTTCCTGCTAATGTTTTTACATCCTTTGCGCCTGCAAAACTAGTCACAGCACCAACTAAGCATGCTGCTAATACAAAAGTTTTTAAATGTTTCATTATTTATTGCCTCCCTTTAGGCTTTTCAACCCATACATGGATTCTAATTGTCCTGACCAGTAGTCTCGGCTCGTATCTTCGGTAGCCAAGATTTGTACTGTAAGTCCTTCATTTTGTGGCATTGCATACATAGTTAAGCTACCAGGCAATACAAAGCCATCATATTTTAAACTGCCACGCATATTCGTACCAGCCATAGTGCCAAATTTAGATGTATATGGTTTGAAGGATATTTCTGTAGCGCCTATTGTAAAGTTAGGAATGACACGTTTAAAAAGATCCACACCTTCTTGAATACTTTCTTTGTTCTTTTGCGACAACGATGCATCTTGCATAGCACTTTGTTGTATTGTCTTAAACATATCGCGATGCATAGTAGCATTTAACTTCGCCATTTGAGGTTCTAATATCTTGCGGTCAAGTGTAACTGTGGCCATTTTCAAAATAAACTTCTCTGCATTAGATTTCGTGTAAGGCTCGCTAACAGATTGTACTTTCACTTGTTTATCGGCCATTGCGGAATTAACAATTTCAGTAGCTGTACGATCTAGATAATTAATAGCCTCTTTATTTACGTTGTATGTAAGTAACCAACCCGTATGATGACCTAGTGTACTATCTCCAGATAATTGATACAAACTATACCCATCTAAGGCAGTGCCTTTAAATTCCTCTTTTACCATTGGATAGGATGTTTTTATGCGGTCATTCATAGATTTTGCAGCTCGTTCATTAGCTGTTTGAAGGGTCTTATTTTGTTCCATCGTTCTGAAAGTAGGATTTGTAGGAATCGCACCTATAGCTGTCGCATGTACACCATTATTAGTGGTAGCATACTGACCATAGCCTAAATCGATTGTATCGGCACAAGCTACAGCCGCCATGCCTACCGTTAAGCATGTAGCGCAAGCTAGCGTCATTATCTTCTTACTCCACGTTTTCATAGTCTCACCTCGTGAATATATAAACTGAATTATACAAGTAAGTTTAAATTAAGAATTTTAAATATACATATAATATTATACTATATAATTGTATTAACATGATAGGTACACCAAATTTACATTTCCCCTAATGTACTATACAATACTTAGTGATAAGAAAACGTATTTCTAACAGAAAGGAGTTGGCATTTCGCCACACTAGTATGATACAAGAATTAATTCCCCTCACTAGACCTCGCACATTGGCCGCTGCATTAGGGCCAACCATCTTAGGTGCTGCATTTAGTTATTATGCCTTCGGTGCACTTCATGGCACAGGTCTCGCCATTTTCCATACAATTCTTATATTTTTAGCCGTCGTATCGGCTCAAATCATCGCCAATTTATGGAATGAATTGAAAGATTTTAAATCCGGTCTTGATGCGGGGCAAAAAATAGGTAATGCCGGTTCTCTTACACGTGGTGCAGTGACGCCGAAGCTCATCTCCACTATGATTAAGGTTCTTATGATTGTACCTATCATCATCGGTCTCTACCTATCAGCCACCATTACATGGTGGTATATTCCGGCCGGCATCATCTGTATATTAATTAGTTTTTTGTATTCAGGTGGCCCAAAGCCGATTTCTCGCACACCATTTGGGGAAATCTCATCCGGTATCGCCATGGGTTTTGCGATTGTTCTCATTACAGGCTATGCGTGGACGCGTGAACTTTCACTAGCATTCTTAATCCCAGCACTACCGGCAACCCTATTAGTTGGATCTATCATGCTCACCAACAATATTCGAGATATTCGAAATGATGAAAAACACGGTCGTCGCACATTACCAATTGTATTAGGCCGCGACCGCGCCATCAGCCTAATGAGCATCACTTATATCTTTAACTTCATCTGGATTGGTGCATGGATCTATTTGAAAGTCCTCCCTATTCCAGCATTACTCGCATTAATAGCCATTATCCCAGCATTTAAAACCATTAACATATTCTATACCCATGTAGACGAAATCAAGCTAGATAAAGCCATGGGTACCACTGCTGGTGCCGCCATGTTATACCAATTACTATTAAGTATAGGGCTCATTATTAGTCGTTAACCAAACTAAAAGACGATACGCAGAGGAGCTACCACTCAAAACCTCCACCGGCCGGGTCTGACTTCGGCCTACGGCCTTCGCAGGGCCAAAGTCGGTTTTGAATGGCAGCTCCTCTTTCTATATAACTTTTAGTTATGGATAACTACTAATAATACATACTTGCATGATGGGAAATAATTTAGTACTATAAGCTTATCGAATTACATTTAATTTTCTCGAAAAGGAGAGTGTTTGTATGAACAAATTTTTAGCATTAGCGGCTACTGTCGTTCTCGGTGGTGCGCTATTAATTGCAGGTTGCGGCAGCGATAATAACAAAGCGGCTAACAGCGGTGACAAACAAGTATTAAAAATTGGTGCTACTGCAGTACCACATGCGGAAATCTTAGAACAAGTAAAACCAATCTTAGCAAAAGATAACATCGATTTACAAATCACAGAATTCACTGATTACAATACACCAAATCTTGCATTAGGTGATAAAGAAATCGACGCTAACTTCTTCCAACATGTACCATACATGGAGGAATTTGCAAAAGCACATAACCTTCCTCTAGTATCTGCTGGTGGCGTTCATCTTGAACCAATGGGCTTATATTCCCGTCAAATCAAAGATTTAAAAGACCTTCCTAAAGGTGCAAAAATCGCTATCCCTAATGATCCTACAAATGGTGGTCGTGCATTATTGTTATTACAAAAAGCTGGTCTTATCACATTGAAAGACTCTAACAATATCTTATCCACTGTACAAGATATTGCTTCTAACCCTAATGGTTACCAATTCGTAGAATTAGAAGCAGCGCAAGTGCCTCGTTCTATCGACGATGTTGCACTAGCAGCTATCAACACTAACTTTGCATTGAATGCAGGTCTTAACCCTGGTAAAGATGCATTGTTCATCGAATCTAATGATTCCCCTTACGTAAACATCGTAACTGTTCTTAAAGGCAATGAAAACGACCCTCGCATCAAGAAATTGATGGAAGCTCTTCATAGCCCTGAAATCAAAAAATTCATTCAAGATAAATACCAAGGTGCAATTGTTCCTGCATTCTAATGGTCACTATCTTACACTAAAAGGCTGGAGCCACGCGCTCCAGCCTTTTTCTTATATTACATTCTATTTACCAATTACATCGCATTCAGAAAAACTAAATGGTAATAGTTCCTCTATAGTTACTATTTTTATATTCCCTATCAAGTTTCCCATAATAAGAAGAGGTATTTTAAATTCAGCCATCACCTGACGACATGCACCACATGGCGCACAAGGCCCTTCCGTATCAGCAACTACGGCAAGGGCCTTAAATGTTATATGACCTTCGGATACGGCTTTGAAAATGGCCGTTCGTTCGGCACAGTTTGTAAGACCATAGGAAGCATTTTCTATATTGCATCCTTCGAAGATGGTACCATCTTCGCATAATAAAGCAGCGCCAACAGCAAAATGTGAATATGGGGAATACGAGTTTTCACGAGCTTTTATGGCGCGTTCCATAAGGTTTTGAATTTCTAATTCTGTCATACAGGGCTCCTTATTCCACAATATCAAGAATTGTATCCACCACATTTGGCATTTCGTCGCCAACCGTAATCGCCTCTATATAGGTCTTAGCCGCATTAGCAAGTAAGCTTTCATCAGAGGCATACAAGGTCGCTATGCTTTCACCTGCAGTAATGGTATCACCAGTTTTTTTGTGCATGATAATCCCTGCACTATAATCGATAGGGCCGTCTTTTACAGTGCGTCCCGCACCAAGCATAACAGATGCTATACCACATTGTTCTGTATTCATATGGGTAATGTAACCAGACTTAGGAGCCACTACATCATATGTACATTGGCCGATAGCCAGTAGGCTTTCATCATCAATCACAGAGCTATCCCCACCTTGAGCGTCAATCATGAGACGTAGACGTTCAAGAGCGGCACCAGAATCAAGGGCTTCTCTCACACGAGTGAGTGCGGTTTCATAGTCGCAGATATGACTTAAAACGAGCATATGAGCAGCCATGATAATACATTCATGGGTCAAGTCCTCAGGGCCATACCCCTTTAATGTATCAATGACCTCACGTATTTCTAAGGCATTGCCTATGGCATGACCAAGAGGACGATCCATATCCGTCAAAACAGCCTTAACGGAACGACTGTTTTCACGTCCAATATCTACCATAGCCTTAGCCAAGGCACGGGCCTCTTCAATAGTTTTCATAAAGGCCCCACTGCCCACCTTTACATCTAGAAGAATGGCTTGTGCACCAGATGCCAATTTCTTGCTCATCACGGAGGACGCAATAAGAGGAATACTGTCCACTGTTCCCGTTACATCGCGTAAAGCGTAAAGTTTTTTATCAGCTGGTGCCAAGCCTTCTGATTGTCCGATAACGGCAAGGCCTATTCTATTCACTTGGGCGATAAAATCTTCTTGGCTTAAGGATACTTTTAAATAAGGAATCGATTCCATCTTATCGATAGTGCCACCAGTATGTCCAAGACCTCTGCCAGACATTTTTGCTACCTTGCCACCACAAGCAGCCACCAGAGGAGCGATGATAAGTGTCGTCTTATCCCCTACACCGCCCGTACTATGTTTATCTACAGTGATGCCATCAATAGATGATAAATCCACCATCTGCCCAGACTGAGCCATAGAGAGTGTCAACGTACCGAGTTCACGAGCATTCATACCATTAAATACGATGGTCATCAATAGAGCACTGACTTGATAATCAGGAATAGTACCATTTACATAGCCCCCTATGACAAAGCGAATTTCCTCATCTGTTAGAGGCAGATTCGCTCTTTTTTTCAAAATAATATCATACATGCGCATAGTTACACCGCCATTCTAAGAAACCACCTAAGCACTGCCTAGGTGGTTTTTCTTTATACTTCTTCGTCCAAATAATCTTTTAGGAGCTCTACGGCCGCACTCGCTCCAATACGGCTACATCCTTCTGCAATATAAGCCTTCATATCAGCAATGGAACGAATGCCTCCAGCTGCCTTAATCTGTACATTAGGACCAATGTGCTTCTTAAATAGCTGCACATCTTCTAATGTAGCGCCACCACTACCAAATCCAGTTGAGGTCTTGATAAAATCTGCGCCACCTTCCGTTACACAATGGCATAGCTCTATCTTTTCTTCATTCGTTAAGAAGCAGGCCTCGATGATAACCTTTAAAATGTTATCACCGCATACGGATTTTAGAGCCTTAATTTCCTCTGTTATAGCATGAAAATCGCCTTGTTTTGCATCACCTAGGTTGATGACCATATCCACTTCTGATGCACCTTCTGCAATAGCTTGTTTCGCTTCTGCCACCTTGGATTCTGTCGTTTGATAGCCTAGAGGAAATCCGATAACGGTACAAACATTCAAATCGGGATATGCATTATGAGCGGATGCTACAAAATCGGGTGGAATGCAAACTGATGCCGTATGATAGGCCAATGCATCTTCACAAATCACCTTAATTTCGTCCCATGTAGCAATGGGTCTTAACAATGTGTGATCCACATAGGTTAATAGTTCTTTACCTAACATGACTACCTCCAAAACAATCTATTATTCTATCAGGATTAGTTACCATTGTAACCGAGCACGTCTTTAGAAAAATGACATCTGCTCTGGTTCTGGTTCCTTATGTAATTCGGCTTGTGCCGCTTTATTTTTTTCATCGATGAATGGTTCAAGAGGTACGCCTGTTTTTGAAAGTAGTTCAGGTAGTGAGTTCGCCCCTTTCAAGCGAGCTGCCTCGATAGCAACCTTAGCACAAGTTTCAGCATCATCTAAAGCATAGTGATGCTTAAATTCTACACCTAAGTACGCTGCCATTGTGTTCAATTTGTGATTTACCAAATCGGGCCATACGGCGCGTGAAATTTTTACAGTACACGCATAATCAAGTTCTGGCCAAGGAATTTTATAATAATCAAGAGTAGCTCGCAATACATTCATATCGAATTTTGCATTGTGAGCAATCATAATTTTTCCCTTCAAATGATTTTCATAGATAGCAGGCCATAGTTGATCAAATGTCTTTTCATGCAACACTTCTTTAGGCTCAATTCCATGAATTTCAATGCATTCTGGGTCAAAAGACATAAACGGTGGTTTAATAAGACTATACGCTTTTTTGGTAATCTGCCCATTTTCAACGGTAATAACCGCTAAAGAACAGGCACTATTTTTATATTTATTAGCTGTTTCAAAATCCAATGCTACAAAATCTAACATGGTAATCCTTTCTTAGCTATTAACAACATATTATATAAATAAGTCTGATATACATATATCAACTCGTATTAGGAATCATCTTCACTTCTCTATTATTATATCATGAACGCGAAGAAAATCGATGTACAAAAGCAGTTCTTAAGCTGACTTTCACCACGGATTTTCATTGACAGGACGCCCCATTCTATGTGAAAATTATTTAGATATATAAATACTATGGAGGTTATAACATGGCAGATGACAGATTAATCGTCGCCCTCGACGTATCCACAATGGATGCGATGAAATCTATCGTGTCCTCACTTGGGGATTCCGTTAGTTTCTACAAGGTGGGCATGGAATTATTCTACGCCGAAGGGGACCAAACGGTTCGCTATTTGCAAGAGCACGGCAAACATGTATTTCTCGATTTGAAATTACATGATATTCCTAATACGGTGGCCCATGGCGTATCTTCCCTTACTCGTTTAGGTGCCAATTTAATTACCATTCATGGTCAAGGTGGCCCTATAATGATGAAAGCTGCCGCTGAGGCTGCTCGTGAAAGCGCTGAAAAATTAGGCATCGAACGTCCAAAACTATTAGCGATTACCGTATTAACAAGCTTTGATGACGAATCTTGGACATCTATTGGCGGTCAATTACCAATTGCAGACCAAGTCATTCGCCTTGCTAAACTAGCAAAAGAATCCGGTATGGACGGTGTTGTATGTTCCGCTTTAGAGGCTAAGATGATTCGCGAAGCCTGCGGACCAGATTTCCTTATCGTTACACCAGGTATTCGCCCATCCTTTGCAGCTACAAACGACCAAAAGCGCATTGCTACACCATCGAGTGCATTACAGGATGGTGCATCTCGCCTTGTTATTGGCCGACCTATTACGCAGGCTGAACACCCACAAGAGGCGGTACGTTTAATTATTGAAGAAATGGAGAGTGTATCCAAATGATGTCAGAACAAGAAGTAAAACAATTACTTATCGATACTCAAGCAATTTTAGAAGGTCATTTCTTATTGACTTCCGGTCTACATAGCCCTATGTACGTTGAAAAATTCAACGTGTTACAACATCCAAAATACACTGAAACATTGTGTAAAGAATTGGCTGAACGTTTCCGCGATCAAAACGTAGAACTCGTTATTGGACCTATGACTGGTGGTATCTTATTAGCTCATGAAGTCGGTAAAGAATTAGGCACACGCGCTATCTTTACAGAACGTGAAAAAGGCGTTATGACATTGCGTCGTGGCTTTAAAATCGAACCGGGTACACGCGTACTTATCGTAGAAGACATCGTAACTACAGGCGGTTCCGTACAAGAAGTTGTTAACGTAGTTAACCAATCTGGCGGCGAAATCGTAGGCGTAGGCCTTCTCGTTAACCGTTCTGGCGGCAAAGCTGAGTTCGGCGTGCCAAAAGAAAAAGTACAAGCATTACTTAACCTTGAAGTACCAACATACGAACCAGAAGAATGTCCGCTCTGCAAAGAAGGCGTAGCTATGACAGAACGCGGTTCTAAACATATTAAATAATCATTTTCATGAATGCCCTACACGATATATGTAGGGCATTTTTTATCTCTATATACACAAAAGGCGTTCCCCTGAAAGGAACGCCTTTTGCGTGTGTGTATTACCAATTATTAATTAGACGAAGATTGTCCTAATGTAACTTGAGTGCTTTTCATTTTACCATTATGAGTATAGGATACTAAAATAGTGTCGCCAGGACTCTTGGCGTCAATTTGCTCTTTCAATTCGATTAATGTGCTTACATCCTTACCATCGATTTGAGCAATCGTATCACCTTCTGCAATACCAGCTCGAGCCACAGGGCCAGTAGGATCCAATTGTACAATAAGAAGGCCTTCTCCTTCATAACTTACATTATTACGAGCTGCTGTTTGACGATCTACAGCCCATACACCTAAATATGGGCGAATGACCTTACCGTTTTTAATGATAGAGTCAATAATAGGTTTTGCAGAATTAATAGGAATGGCAAAGCCCATTCCTTCTACACCTTCTTTAGAAATTTTAGAGCTATTAATGCCAATTAACTCACCATCAGCATTGAGCAATGCACCACCAGAGTTTCCTGGGTTAATGGCAGCATCAGTTTGAATCAACGGGAAACGTTGTCCTTGATCATCAATGGTACGAGCTAAAGCACTAATTACACCAGATGTAACAGAGCCTTTAAATTCAAGACCTAAGGGGTTGCCAATGGCAATTGCTGGTTCACCTACCTGTAAAGAATCGGAGTCACCTATAGCAACAGGTTGAATATTTTTTGGTGGATCTATCCTTACGACAGCTAAATCAGATTGTTCATCAGTGCCCATAACAGTACCTTTAACAGTACTACCATCGGATAATGAAACCGTAACCTCTCCATTTCTGGCACCGGATACAACGTGGTTATTCGTCACAATATGACCTTCATTGTCGATTAAAACACCGGAACCAACGCCTTCACCTGCGTAAATGGTACGATTAAAAATATCCTTTTGGAATACTTGTGTTGTAATCCCCACTACAGCCGGGCCTGATTTTTTAGCCGCTTGTACAACATAGGTATTACGAGCTTCAGTCAAAGGTTTTGTTTGCTTAGTTTGATTTGTTACCACACTCTGTTGCGTACCTGCTGGTGTACCGAAGAAATAATAGCCTCCTCCTACACCTACGCAGAGTGCAATAGCACATGCTATGATCTGTTTCTTATATTGTTTTATATTCATATACTGTCTCCTATTTTAATTGTATGCAATCAATGCACACTTATTATATGGCTTATTTCGTAGATTTGCAATATAACAATTTCTACCATTCCTAAATTATGTGTAAAAAACGGGAAAACAAAAGAGGTATTCATTAGCATTAACTAATGAATACCTCTTTTGCATATAGTTTGAGAGTGTAAAGACTGTGAGAGAGAGTTATATATGAAGACGGAAAAGTTGAGAGAGAACTTATTAAGAGAGAGAAGTTAAGTGTATCTTTTCCGTATATCTTCATAATAATCCTTACAGTTATAGTATACACAAAATCTCTAAAAAATAAAGTATAGTATATAAAAAATATATAAAACATCAATTATTTCTCTATAAGATTAGCCTCAAAACATATATAACATCAACAACTCACCAATCCATGAGCTAAAAGTGAATTTAGTTGTGCTTTTTATACAAACTTGTAACCTACGCCCCAAACAGTGATAATATGTTTGCTATCAGATGGATTTTCTTCGATTTCTTCACGCAAACGATTAATATGAACAGCTACCGTTGCATAATCACCATAAGAATCTAATCCCCATACACGGGAATATAATTCTTCTTTGGAGAATACAATATCGCGGTTACGCATAAGAAATTCTAATAGTTGGAACTCTTTTTTCTTAAGATGAACTTCTTTGTCATTTACCCAAACCTTCATCATCTTAGGATCAAGGCGAATATCTCCAGATTGAATAGCATTTGTATCAACAACATCTTTTTCAGTAAGTCGTTTATATTGAGCTAACATAGCCTTAATTTTTGCAATCAATACAGATGGAGAGAATGGTTTTTCGATGTAATCATCAGCACCTACGCCAAGGCCACGGATTTTATCGATATCATCGAGGCGTGCCGTTACCATCACAATTGGTACGCGCACTTTATCACGAATGGCGCGACATACTTCAAAACCGTCCATTTCTGGCAACATAACGTCCAAAATGATTAAATCTACTGGCGTATTCAAAGCAGCTTCAATACCATCGGTACCATTATTCATAACAGTTACGTCATAACCAGCAACCATCAAATAATCACGCTCAATATTAGCAATATCAATATCGTCTTCAATTATTAGAATATGTTCACTCATGATTTTCTCCTTTTTTCGGGAACTCTAAAATAATCCTAAGTCCATGTGGTCTAATATTTTCTATCACTACACGACCTTCGAAAATTTCCATAATACGTCTAATAATCGAAAGACCAAGTCCACTCCCCTCCTGTGGATTAGTGCGGGACGAATCAACTCGATAAAACGGACGCATAAGTCGGTCAAGTGACTCTGGCGGAACCCCAGGGCCATCATCACTTACCACACAGTACACATGACTTTCATCTTCGGTGACATCAATAACACTATGTCCTATATCTGCCATCTTATATTTTGCACTATTATTTAAAATATTTTGCAAGACCCGCTGTAATAATTGCGGATTTGCCATAATAGTAGCATTCTTAACTGTAATACGTTGGCTTAGCTCAAGACCTCTAGACTTGTAATGCTCTATATGATCTTCTACGAAACCTTGTACGTATTTCCCTAATTCTATTTCCTCCGATGGTCTAGATTCCTTTTTATAGTTCAATGTTGTAATAAGGAACAATTCCTCCAACATAGAATCTAAATCATTGGCGCGCTTCAAAATGATTCCCATATAGCGCTTTTGTTGCTCTTCGGTTGGCGCGATACCATCCCGAACGCCTTCTGCATAAGCCTTAATTGCAGTTAATGGAGTACGGATATCATGAGAGATACCTGCAAGCAATTCTTTTTGTTGCTCCTGCTCCATTTCGATTTGGTAATTAGCAGCTCGTAATGATTCCGTCATATTGCGGACGTGAATCATAATAAACTTCGTCACAAATCGGTTGATTGCAAAAAACGTAACTATAAACAAAAGTAATGCAACAATGCTAATGTAGAACGAAACAGTTTCCATCAAGCTATCACTACCATGCACAGCTCGTTTAATAGCTATGTGATATAGATATGCATGACGACCTTCATTCTTACGCATTTCGTACACAAAGGTATGATTTGACTGATAGACAATCCCTTGTAACTCAGGGTTTACATCAATCAAGCCAACGATAGCAGATTCATTATAAATCTGTTGTGTACCGTAAGAATATAGAACCTTTCCCTGATCGAGAATTTCTACATACACCTCATTAGGGTCTAACAAACTATAGCTTGGTTTAACAAGAGAATCCATTAAACCATTGTCTATACCATAAAAGGTAATAGTCTCAGCCACACGGCTAACACTTTTAAACTGTTGTTCTTGCTCGATACGCAAATAGTATCCGGCATTCGCTAAAATGCGTAGTCCTGAAAAATATAACAAAAATAGAATAATTGCAATTAATATAGGAACTACAAATAGAACAACATTGGATATCCAAATTCTAATTTGTAAATTCACAGGATTACCTCAATATCATAATTAGTAGATACTCCTTATAGTGTACGCTATTTTGCTCATGATTAGCAAGAGAAAATATAAAATTCGTATAAACATAAAAACAGCTCTACCTGTACAGGTAGAGCTGTAAATATTGAGATTAACGACGGTTAGCTTCGAAGAAGTTAATTGCAACTTCTGGGAACATAGCGTATGTTAATACGTCTTCTTCAGTGATGCCAGTGTAACCTTTGGAGTTCAAATCTTCAGTGTAGCCTGCCAATTCAGGTTCGATAAGATCTGCTGGACGGCAAGTGATAGGTTCTTCATCGCCAATGATAGTTTCTTTAATTTCTTTAGAAATTGGAGCTGGCAATGCACCATATTTACCGCGTACAAGGTCTTTAACTTCGTTAGGAACCATTTTATAACGGTCGCCCATCATAACGTTCATCATAGCCATTGTACCAACGATTTGGGATGTTGGAGTTACCAATGGAGGGTAACCCAAGTCAGCACGTACGCGTGGCATTTCATCCATAACGTCGAAGAAGCGATCGCCCATGCCCATTTCGTTTAATTGGTTTTGAGTATTGGACAACATACCGCCAGGAATTTGGTAACGACGAACAGCTGGGATTACATCACTAGCTGGTTTCAAATTGAATTCTTCAGCGATTTGTTGTTTTACTTTACGGAAGTGTTCAACCAATGGAATGAATTTATCAAGATCTAAGCCTGTATCCCATTCAGTACCTTTGAACATTTCGATGATTGTTTCAGTAGCTGGTTGGCTAGTTGCATGAGCAAATGGGGAGATAGCAGTATCGATGATATCTACGCCAGCTTTAGCAGCTTCCCAGTATGTAGTAGTTGCAAGACCGCAAGTGAAATGGCTGTGCAAGTCGATTGGCAATTCACCAAAACGTTTTTTGAATGTACTAATCATTTCATATGCATCTTTTGGAGCCATCAAACCAGACATATCTTTGATGCAAAGGGAATCAGTACCCATTTCTACCAAAGTTTCAGCAACTTTCAAGAAGCTTTCAGTTGTGTGAACTGGAGAAATAGTGTATACCATAGCGGATTGAACATGAGCGCCTGCTTTTTTGGAGTATTTAATAGCAGCTTCCATGTTACGAGGGTCGTTCAAAGCATCGAAAATACGGATGCGATCGATACCATTGCGAACAGCAGCTTTACAGAATGCTTCTACTACGTCATCGGAGTAGTGTTTGTAACCCAACAAGTTTTGACCACGAAGTAACATTTGTAGTGGTGTATTTTTTACATTAGCTTTTAATTTGCGAAGGCGTTCCCAAGGATCTTCGTTCAAGAAACGAAGGCAGCTATCATAAGTAGCACCGCCCCAACATTCAAGAGCTTCATAACCGATTTCATCTAAAAGGCCAAGTACAGGTTCCATTTGTTCGTAACGCATACGAGTTGCCAAAATAGATTGATGACCGTCACGAAGAACGGTATCCATAAGTTTTAATTTTTTAGCCATGTTAATCCTCCAATTCGAAATAGTTTAGTGATGTAAATTTATACATACACTCAATGACTATTTCATACCTATTTATCAACAATTCCTATAGTTCCTACTTATGTAGGTAAAATGTGATAGGAATTATTGGAACATACTTATATTAGACTACTTCTAAAATTCTTTGTCAACAAGTATATTATGCTTATTTATCATCAAAATGCATGCATCTTTGATATAAAAGTGTAAAAAAAATCACCAAAAGAACCGGTTATGCTAGATTTTATCTTGCATTTTTAATCATTACCAAATGAGTATGTTAATGAGAATTCAAAAGCAAACCAATCATCATATCGTTATAATTTTTATTTATGTACAAAAGCATATCAGTATTTATTGATGTAGTACAACGAATTATCTTGATTTACAATCCTTGTTATCACTTTTTATGATAACTGGTGAAGACAATCTAAAATTCATGAATATACATTTTCTATTTCAAATATACCTGTTTTTACTTTACCTTTTTAGGAGCTGTTTCAAGGACAATATTCTTACCATCTCGTTTTACTTGAATAGAGAATGCTCCTTCTCCTTCTTTAAAATACTCCATTTTAATATCCAACAACATCTTACCGATAAGCGTTTCCACCTTTTCAGTTAAAAACTCACGATAGAATGCATCTTGGTTTTGTTTAGGACTTTGATGAATCACAGGTTTCGCTGCATTGCGTTCCGCCTGCATCATAGTTTCTTCAAAGTTATCATCGCCACCCCATTGCTTCATCATTTCTGCGTCGGATAAGCCTTTTTGAATTTTAAACTTTGCCATTATATACTCCTATTCTACTAGTTAGACGACACAATATAATGCGTATTCTAACTAACTTTATATATTGTCACTCTTATTTAAGTCTAATTCTTTACACCTAATAATTCAATAATATGTTCCTTCACCATAACGGGATCAATACCAGACATACAGTACGCTTTTCCCTTCGGACATTTACGTTTACGGCATCCTAAGCAATCCATATCATGATTTTGTAACACTTTATAGGTTCCAGTTAGAGGTCCCCACTCTACGGGGTTTGTAGGGCCAAATAGGGCGATTACAGGCCGATTTAGAGCTACGGCCATATGCAGTGCACCCGTATCACAGGCCACTACCACATCACATTCATCAAGAAGAGCCGCCATTTCACGTAATGTAGTCTTGCCTAATTTATTGTAAACTGGCAAGTCCTCTTTCTCTACATGTTGCATCAAATCTTCAAACTCTTGCGCTTCTTTTGGTCCACCAAAGCATATAAAATTACTTCTATAGGACAGGGAATCAATTAGTTGTTGCCACTTTTCATGAGGCCAGGACTTAGTCTGCCATGATGAACCTAAAACTAAACCTATCAACGGTCTATCTTTTTCTGCAAACGCCGTTTCCACTTCGGATTTAGCCCGTTGTTGCTCATCAGCTGTTACAATGAGATCCATTAGATCCATATTCTCAGTCTCAATAGGGATAGTCTCTGTATTCAATGCACCGGGCAGTAATTTAGCTACATCAAGATATTGCTCTATAACATGCTTTGACCGATCCTTTGATTTGTAATTCGTAAACAACCAATTCAGTTCTTTAGTACCACCTAATCCTAGCCGTATAGGTGCACCAGAGGCCAATAGTACAAGCCCCGTAATAAGCCTACCTTGAACATCAACAGCTATATCGAAGTGATAAGGCTTTAAACGTTTTCGTAGATCCCACCACATGTTCCACATGGTACGAAGGTGTAATTTTTTTGAATGAGCCTCATATACATCTCGCTCCCAAGGAATTATATGATCTACATAGGGATTATGTTCTAATAGTTCAGCCATACTAGGTGTAACAATCCAATGTAATTTTGCATTCGGATACTGTTGCTTTATCCACCTTGCGGCGGCTGTGGCATGCAGTATATCACCAATATAGCTGAGCCGTACAAACAATATATTCATAGACAACCGCCTTTCTCATGCATTATCTCCCCGTTAAATCACCATCTCGTATACTCATATACCGATTATAACGAAATATATATGAGTTCAACTTGAATTATGTCGTATAAAACTAAATAATTTTATAAATAAAGCCTTTATAACCTGCGATTATAAAGGCTTTATATTAATTCTTTTTCTTAGAGCTAGAGTCTTTAGAGGATTTATCGTTATCTTCTGTTACTTTGATCGTATCATCACTGCCATTGGCAATAATTTCTTTCACCGCATTCATAGTCACTTCAGATAAGGTAGTCGGATTATTATATTTATAAATAGGTTTAAATCCTACACCTAATTTACCAGAGTATACAGTTAATACATTATTATCTTCATCAACACGAGCAATATAGATGGTCTTGCTAGTATCTACACCAAGCAAACGGAATCGTCCAGGTGGGTTGATAACACGCCAGCCACCTTCGATTCCATTAAACATGAAGATGTCGCCAGTCTTAGCATTATCGTAGAAGAAATTATCTTCATCATAGAATACAGCAATACGACCAATGTCCGTAGCTTGCATGTAAACGCGACGCGTATCATAGTTCGCATCAGTTCTGTAAATCCGATATGCACCTTCACGGACTTTCACCTTCATGTACACCACATTCGTCGCTTCGGAATATGCCGCATCAACAATACGACTACCCTTTGGTACATCTTCGAGTTCTGTATCTACTTCGTGTTCTGGATCATCTGCATTGAGTCGAGCCATAACAACCTTATTGTCCGTATACAGACCCATAATTGCATAGTTACGATCTGGCATCCAGTCAAAATAGCTAATGGAGCGACCTTTCAAACTAACCGTTGTGGGCTTGCTTTCACCAGCCTTATAAATCCGAAGAGACTCATCTGTAACAACAGCCATGAACTGATGGTCATAAGATACGTATTTACGCCCCTCTTTTACATCAGGGAAATTTTTCGTGTCATCCTTAGATGCACCAGAGACGTTAAATTCCGTAGTCGGTGCAAACATATATTGATCAAGGTACAGATACACCCCTCCTTGCAGTAGAATGCCTACCGCAAAGGCGCTCAGTACACGCGTAAAAGGTTTCATCGTTCCTCCTATTTCACGATAAACGCCGTAGGAATCATCCGTTCCCCTAACAAATCGGCTGGTTTATTTACAACTTTGCCATTTAAATACAATGTAGAGCTAGAACCACCATCGAGGTTAGCCGCAATGTAAGCGCCCTTTTCATAAAGTACATCTTGTACATCACGCAAGGTAGCACCCAAGGAATAGCCTGGTTGACGACCGTCGATTACAACGAACAACACAGTACCATCCTTACGTTGACCTATGGCCGTACGAGGACCTACGCCCCAACCGCCATCACCATCGGTGATCATCTTCTTACCATCTACGATAAGAGGCGGCCCAAAGGTAATACCTTCCATGGCTTTCATATCAGCTAATTCGGTTTTATCATAGTTGCCCGCAATGAGGTTACCAGATTTAGAGAAGCCTACAAAATCAACGGATTCATCAGGACCTACATCCTTACCGATGATATAATCCCCTTCGTGAAGAATAAAGCCATATGGCAAACGTCCTGTACCAGTACCATTAGGATCGTGGAAGCCACCACCATTGATAGCCGCTACAGCACCATTCATTTTAGCGATGTTACTTGTGGTATCCCCTTTTTCTTGGATGTTTGCAGCTGTCGCTACTTGGATGCGACGAGGATCTGGAATTTCAAGCACGTACCCTACATAACGGGAAGACTCAATTTTTTCCAATTTTAGGTCTTTATCTTCGCGAGCATTAAATTTAAATAAATCTTGACTCTTTACAACGCCTACTGTCCCCAAAATAGATTGCAATTCATCATTGCTAAATAGCCATGTGATGTATTGAGGGTGACGAGATTGTAAGATAGCACCAATTACGGCACGTTTTACATTATTAAATGGTCCAAACAATACCACGAATGGTGATGTGACTGCGGTAAATAAGAACACCATAATGATGAACTTTACCCAATTCTTTTTAAACAATGTATATCTCCTTATAAATCACTGTAATGTTCAGTGCTAATTCGCTCTTCAAAATGCTTGATGTCTACGGCATTACCAACCCAAACGCGTAAAATATTGTATGGATTATCCCCTGTATGAGCCCAACCGGACTTCATAGCCATTGCCATCTTTATACCACTGTCTTTTGTGGCAACATCTGTATCCTTATTTTTATCCCCATAGGGATAACAAAACCAAGGATTATCTTTAATGCCTAGCTTATCAGCTAACGCATGTTGTGCTTTTTGAATATTTTCCATTTGTGCTGCTTTTGAAAGTTGGCCCATTTCCACATGTTGGAATCCATGATTAGAAATAGTTATACCATTATCTTTCATTTCTTTTAGCTGTTCCCATGTAAGCCGCGTGCCTACATCGCCCGGATTAACAAATACAGTAGCAGCAAAACCATATTCTTTCATCAATGGATACACGATAGAGTATGTATCTGCATAACCATCATCAAAGGTCAATACTACAGGCTTTTCAGGTACCGCAGCACCATTAACTACATAATCGTATAATTGATCCATCGTCAACGGATGGTACCCATTGTCCTTAAGGAACTTCATTTGCTGACGGAATAAATCCTCGCGGATAACCGCATCATTATCTTTATCATCGCCAATCTTGTGATACATGAGCACTGGAATTCCCGACGGATGTACCATCGTAACCTCTTGTACAGGTGACGTTTTAGTTTCATTTTCTGTCGTTTGCTGTGAAAGCATTCCACATCCTGCTACCATCGTAGCAATTACAATTGTGAAAAGCACTACCAATGAAAATCGTTTCATAGGTCCCCCTTTATATAGACACAATTTAATACCTTATATTATATCATTTATAAAGAGAATAGTAAAAATCAACGTACTACGATTTGCTACACTCAGGACCATATTGTAATCTACTCAATAATGTTTTAATATTTAAATTATAATACATATCACATACACTATACTATGCAACAAAGGATTCACTATGAAAAAACGCCTAACCATTATCCAAATGGACGTCCATGTAAATGACGTAGAATATAATTACAATCGTGTTCAAGAGTTACTCGTTCAATCTCTTTCTGAAAGCCCAGATATTATCGTATTACCGGAGACATGGAATACAGGATTTTATCCCTCCAAAGAATTATTCAACATCGCTGATAGAAATGGAGAACGAACAAAATCATTATTGAGTACATTTGCGAAAGAGCATAACGTAAATATCGTAGGCGGTTCTGTCGCAGTTGCCAAAAATGATGTTGTATTCAATACATCCTATGCCTATAACCGCGAAGGCAAACTCGTCGGAGAATACTCAAAAATGCACGGCTTTAGTCCGGCGAAAGAAGATCAATACTTCGCAGGCGGTACTAATACCACACATTTTGAGTTAGATGGCATTCCGTGTAGCACTGTCATCTGTTACGACATCCGCTTTCCAGAATTAGTGCGCATGGCCGCATTACCAAATACAGAATTGCTATTTGTACCGGCCCAATGGCCTACCATGCGCCTACGACACTGGCAAGTACTCAATGAAGTACGGGCCATCGAAAACCAATTATTCGTATGTGCTGTAAATGGCTGTGGTACAGTTGGACGCGTTCAAAGTACAGGTCACTCTGCTGTATATGATCCATGGGGTACAAACCTATTGGAAATGGATACTGAAGAGGGTATTGCTTCTGCTGATATTGATTTTAATGTTGTCGAAGACATTCGCAACAAAATCAATATATTCAGGGACCGTAAACCAGAACTGTATAATCTATAATCTTATAACACAAAAGACACATTGCAAGGATTTGCAATGTGTCTTTTACATTAGAATTCAATAAGCTTCCACATATCCTCTGGCACTTGTTCGAGAGGTTTATTTTTTGCTATCGCTTCTTTCAAAATATCAATCGTATCTTGAACCTCTTGTTTATCCTTTGTATTTGGATCATGGAGGATAACACGATTTAAAGAATCTTCGCCAAATTGTTTTAAATATTCCTTTTCTACTTGGTTTAATTCACGACGTAAGTATTTCATTAATATGACCTCTTATAAATTATATTTTTGTTGAATCTCTTTTACCGTAAAGGTATCCGAATCCATACTAAACTCAAACAATGCTTCTTTTGCTATCATTAGATCATGCTCATCTTCGATTTTTTCTAATAATGTTTTCTTAAGTAAATTTTCTATTGTCGTTTTTTTCATCTTTGCAAAATCATTGAAGAGTACAAATTCTTCATGAGATAAATTTAGATTGATAGTAGCCATAAAATTACCTCCTAATATACTCAATCTAATATATTAGGAGGTAATTGTCTACAAATTTACAATAGATATATCTATATTATTTTGTCATACTTGCTTTTAATGCAGCAATTTCTGCACGAAGTTCTTGTAATTGAGTATCTTGTGCAACATCCTTAGCTTTTAAAGCACTGTTTTCTGCTTGTAAAGATTTAATTTGACTATTCATTTGAGCTTTGCTCATAGCATTGCCAGCCCCCACTTTAAGAGATACTCCAGCATTGACCATATTCTCACCATTGCCTACAGCACCACCCACACTAATTGTCGTCATGTCATTAGGGCTATAGGATCCACCAATTGCCACGGCTTTTTGACCATTATAGATACCAACGCCAGCAGCCACACCGAACTTTGTGCCATCGCCACTTACAGGATGCAAGGCTGCTAATGCCGCTGCACCGGCACCAACTTTATTAATGCGAGTATCAAGGTTTGATACTCGTTGGTTAATAGACACCATTCCTAATTCCACACTACCAACACGTTGATCCAATGTATTGAGATTACTTTCAACAGTAGCAAAACGATTATTTGTAGCAGCAGTATGTGCCGTTAGTGTTTCTGTATTTGATTTTACCTCTTTACCAAGATTTGTAACACTTGTATCAATTGTACTCACCTTAGTTTCAACATTTGTAACACGAGCATCAACCTTTGTTACCTTAGCATCTACTGATTTTACAGATTTTTCTACTGTATTAACACGTTTGTCGATATTCGTAAATTGTTGATTAATAACAGTACCACTATTCTTCATTTCTTTACGCACAGCACTTAATTGTTCTTCTGTAGCAGCACGGCCTTGCGTACCAAAGTCTTTAGCATCTACTGTTGTATTTGTTAAGCCTGTAATCGTAGATTGACTTTTTTCTCCGTTGATAACAATATCACCAGCAGTAATAGTTTTACCAGTAATCACTGTTTCTGTAGCACCTATTGCACCATTATCTGTAGTTCTAAATACTGTACCAGTTTGTTTTACCTTCACACTGTTAGATTGACCACGACCATTATCTACAGATTGATCAATGCCATTTTTACTTACAATAAGGCGGCTATCTTCGGAGCGTACTACAAGACCACCTTGTTTGAACTCTAAGGAGTCTTTTATCGTTGGCACAACTTTTAAATTTTCTGTACGTACAGAACCACCATCGATTTCTGTGTAGTGTTCGCTTGCATATGCTGCATTGCTTACAAGTACCTTACCGTCTTGAATAGTAGTGTTTTTCTTAGTACTGCCTGCATAATCTGTACCTGTTACACTCATACCCTCGCTATTAAAATTAAATTCTTTAGAACCACCGAACATGCCTTTTGAAGCAGATGCAGAGATGCTTCCTTCAGTTCCACTAATATTGACATAATTCGCTGCATCAATAGAGGCAATTCCACCGAGTGTAATAAGCACTGCAAGAGTAGCCGCCGTTACAGTACTACTCTTTAACACACTACTAGATTTACCTGTCCGTTTTGCAATCTCGGATACAACAGTATAACAACCTTTTTTGACATTAAAAATTACTCGATACACCTTATTCATTTGAAAGTTCCCTCCTAAAGCTCTCACACTATAAGTTGTTATATCATTTTCACACTCTCTCTTGTATGAAAATGAATATCATCATCAATATATCTGTTTATATTTCTAATGTCAATATTTTATTTATTTTTAAGTATATTTATCAGTTAATTAAATGCTAGATGAAATTATTTTTATGAGTAAAAATGAACTATCACCTATATTTAGGCATACAAAAAAGACATGTTACTCTTCTCTCGTCTCTCTCGTAACATGTCTTAATTTGTATATAGATCTCTCGAACTATATCATATTATATCTGGCTGAACTCTCTAATCCCTTTTTGACACGCCAGTATGTCTACAATTATTTTATATTTTAAAATAATCTATGTCAATATTTTATTTTTAGTTAATAATTATATTTTATAAAAAGATCAAATCAGCTAATTACAATATTAAGCCTACAATTAATCGCGCTGACAGAAATAAATAATATAATTTTCTCAGGTTTTACTAGAGCTTGCCTAAACTCTGCTCATACAGATATAGAAAAAGGACCTACAGCGAACTGTAGGTCCTCATATTTGGTGCGGTTGGAGGGACTTGAACCCTCACGAGCGTACGCTCACCACCCCCTCAAGATGGCGTGTCTGCCATTCCACCACAACCGCGTGGAATACAAAAATGGTGCCTCAGGACAGAATCGAACTGTCGACACACGGATTTTCAGTCCGTTGCTCTACCGACTGAGCTACCGAGGCATGTTTTTTGTAAAAAAAAATGGCGACCCCGATCAGATTTGAACTGACGATCTTCGCCGTGACAGGGCGACATGTTAACCGCTACACCACGGGGCCGCATATCAACTCTCGTTGACTACTTGTATATATTAACATGACGCACTAGCATAATGCAAGTACTTTTTTCTAATTTTTTGATGAATCTTTCCAAAATATATGGAAATAAGAATTATATATTAAAAATCGTATATAATAGTCATTTATATTCAGTATACTTGAATATGCTCAAAATTATACCTAAATTTATAGAAATAAAATTGACACCTAGATTTCTATAAGGAAACCTTAGGTGCCAATTCAAATATAATTATATGAAATTGTTGATTATAGCATTTCTACCAGCATGATACTGATTATAGATGATCCCAAGGACCGTCACGCAAGTCTTGCTCCCAATAATACTCAACCTTCATATCACTGCGTTTTACCTTATCGAACATCTTAGAACGTGCCGAAGTCATCACATTTTCACTATGCTTACCACCAAAGTACGCATATTTAGACTTACCTAGGGTATACATAACAGATACATACGGTTCTACAGAACTAATATTACTTTTACCAATTCCTAGATCTACAGAAATATGAGGCGTCACATTCATTTTAGCGCCTACCCTTAATCCATGTATGGATTGCCACTTATGTTGATCAATATAGTACATCTCTTCTGGATGTTTTCCTGGCGCTTTTGTTTTCCAATGATATCCTTCCACATAACTAGATAACCAACGAGCATTCTTATAATCGCGTGTATACCGTATATCAAAGCCATCCAATACATGTTCATAAGAATATCGAGGTGTTTTTCGAATACCATTAGGCGGTGAACTTAAGCTATCATGGAAATCTATTGCCCGTGGTACTTGACGCAAAGGTGTGTTAATGTCATAAGGCCCCACCTTTTTTTCTGATAGTCCATGGTATACATTGACACTAATCGTATTTAGACCAGCTACATATTCTAATCCTGCACTAACACGAGAAAATTTATCCTTAAATGCATAGTCATAGAATACATTGGCACCGACGTAGGCATGCTCATGTGTACTAAGACGGCGATAGCCAATACCAGCAGTACCGACAACACCAAGCGTATCATGTTCTACGACTTCACCTTTATCAATATAGGTACCTTGACCGTCAATTCTTCCAAAATCTGAATCCGAACCATTCCAATATGTAGTAGTGGAAACTTTTTCGCCACCATTACCATCTAAGCGCCCCTGTACAAAAACCATAGATTTATCATATTTCTTTATAGGTTGCAATGTTTCTATAAAATACTTTGCGTTCATTTTCTGCTTAGAGTTATGATTACGATAATGGAATCGTGTATCATAGCTTAGATTATTATCAGTCATTTGTTTATTAGGCATTGCATAATCATGATAAGAATCTTCCTGAGTACCTTGTACCCCAATACCGATATCTGTACGATCCATCCAGCTACTTTGATCAGTATCCCCAGCTTTTACATCAGCGCTCACATCTGCAGCCATAATTCCCATACTCAAGCTGCACATAAAAGCACTGCAAACCAGAGTTTTTATTATTAATTTATCTTTCATTTCAAACTCCTCTCTTACAAATTCATTTTAATAATGAATATAAAATGAACATACTTTATTATACATATAATCTAATAAGCTGACAACCATAGAGAAGGAGAAATTTATGTGTTAAAATATATGTATTATATACATCGGAGCAATATTATGAAATCAAAAACACTAACAATAGCAATCATTATTGCCATCATAGCTGCACTGAGTGCTATGTGGTATTTCTTATGGTATATTCCTCATACACCAGTCTACACGTTCCAAACTATTCGTGAAGCCGTTGAAAACAAAGATGCAGAGACGGTATTAGAGCACATCGATACAACATCATTAGTAAAAAACATCGTCACCCGCGAGGGCAACACCTATGTGGATACATCCTCACCATTAGGCAAGGCCGCAGTGGCAGCAACGAAAACATTCGGTCCAGCCCTTCTTGATGATGTAATTCGTAAATATGTAGAAGATCCGGATAGTTTCAAATCGCAAAATAGTAGTGATTCCAATACTGAAAGCGAAGATACATCCAATACCTTCTCTATGGTAGACCGTATCCAACGGGGTGAATTATTTAAACAACGACATTTGGAGATAAAAAACATTACCTCTGAAGATGATGGTGATACTGCCACAGTAACCGTAACGATACACAACACAAAAACAAACCAAACAGCTCCTATCCGAGTACTTATGAAGCACATCGGTGATGGAACTTGGGCTATCTATGATATCCCAGATATCGAAGCACTCTATAAAATCACAAGAAAATAAAGACCTCTTTCGTAGCAAATACGTTTGTAGAGGTAGATAATAGCAAAATTCTCCACCGGCCAGGTCTGTCTACGCCCTTCGGGCTTCGCAGGGCCAAAGTCGAATTTTGCTGTTATCTACCTCTTTTCCGTATCAGCTTACCAAAAGAGGTCTTTTTTTCTTATCGATTTTTAGATACTATCGCACAGGTTACGGTAACCTGAGATATCAAACGATGGCTTTCATCAAGCATATCAAAACGCCAAACATGAGATGTTTTCCCTTGTAATAGTAACTGTCCTTTAGCGATTAAATCGCCTTCTGCTTTCATAGGGCGCATATGATTTGCAGTCACCGATTGTCCGACAGCAAATTGATCATCTCGAATCAGTTGATTGCTGAGCATCCCTGATAACACTTCGCCAAAGGCCAAGGTAGCGCCACCATTGAGATAGCCTTGTGGCTGCGCATGATAACTAGTTACATGCATCACCCCTTGCCCACTGGTAGGCCCTGTTAACTCAACACAATCGATTTGTAATGCGTCTATCATTGTCATAGCATTCGTTTCTCCACTGTATATTCCTCAATACGATTATCCAATACATCAACACCAAGACCATTGCCATTAGGCACCTGCATGGCCCCATCGATAAATGAAATTTCTGGGCTGATAAAATCATGTTCAAAATAACGATTAGAATCGGATAAATCCCCTGCCATATATGTATCACCTAGAGCGGCTAGTTGAATATGTAATATCTTTGAAATACCCGATTCAACCATGCTACCAATCCAGTAGGGAATACCTGCTTCACGGCATCGTAAAATAGCGGCGCGCGTCTGTATGAATCCACCAAGGCGTCCTACTTTTACATTGAGCACATCAATTAATCTATGCTCGATTGCATAAGATAAATCATCATAGGACAAAATTGACTCATCTAGACAAATAGGACTTGTAATCGGCCAATTAGGCAACGAGTCTTTCCACGCCTTATAGGTAATCAAATTCGTCATGCTAAAGGGTTCCTCTATGCAGAGCAAATTCAAATCATTATAGGCAGCCACCATATCTAATTGGTCATACGTATAACTTTGGTTAGCATCAACAGCTAAGGCTAATTCTGGATAGGCTTCACGTACAAGTCGTGTCCGTTCATAACCATCACGAGGCGATACCTTGAGTTTAATTCGTTTGCAACCATTAGATACATGCTGTTCCACGATGTCTAATAATTTATCCATGGGCACGTCACCAATGACGATACCCTTTGAAATAGTAGATTCCAAAGACTGGCCCATGATATACGACACAGAATTCACGCCTTTTCGGTTGCAGTCCAAATTAATTAATGCATTTTCAAGGCCTGCTATTGTCATGGGCATATTGTCGCGCTTTAACCAAAATTGTAACTGCCGAATATAGGCCATCAATGGTTTTGGCCGTATCAAGCGCAACTCTAGAATATAGGTATCCACCAATTGCTTCCATGCGGAATCAACGGTTTCTGATGTATAAAAAGGGTCTGTGAAAGCCACACATTCCCCGTATCCAACATAGCCTTGTTGATCCTCGACACGAACGATGATGCTTTCACGAACACGAACGGTACCCTTAGCCGTTTTGAATTCAAATTTTAGAGGCAATGCTACGCGATATGTCGTTATGGATTTAAAGTTCAATATATCATGCATAAGAACCTCCACTCGGCGCCGTCATATCGAGATAGGAGGCCAACGACTTACGCATAATCTTACCTGTCCCATTACGTGGTAATGCATCCATAATCATAATGTATTTAGGCACCTTATATTTGGCTAGCTTACTAGAAATATAGCCTCGCACAACCATTTCCAAATCGGCACCTAATACATCTACATCATCAAAGGCAACAAATAGTGCAGGCACCTGCCCCCATTTCGTATCGGCTACAGGAATAACCGCACATTCCTTCACCCCTTGCATGGCATACACAGTATCTTCAATTTCCTTAGGATAGATATTCTCGCCTCCAGAAATAATCAAATCTGTACGGCGATTTAAGATGTATAAAAAGCCATCTTCATCTAGGTATCCTATGTCATCGGTATTAAAATCGCCATGAATCGGTGCGTGATTGATATAGCCACTCATAACCATGGGACCATTCAAATGAATTTCGCCTACCCCATCTGTATCGGAATTTACAATATGTACGGTCATCCCCGGCAAAGGTTTACCTACCGAATCAAGTTTATTTAGATTCGATAATACCGGCATGGTCACGCTTTGACTAAAGGTTTCCGTCATACCATAGGTCTTATAAATCGGTAACTGCTTTGCCATACACGCATCAACTAGAGGTCGCGGTATAAATTCACCGCCCAATAAGATAACACGCAGTTGATGGTGAGCAATGCGCGGTTCTAAATTCTTTAAGATGGTAGGCACCAGAGACATCATATTAATGCGACTATCATGAATATATTGCAGTACTTGTTCTTCGTTATAGGATTCCATGATTGTCATGGCCGTTCCATTGTAGATTGATCGCATCAATATAGACAAACCACTTACATGAAACAATGGCAATACCATAAGCCAATTATCCTGTTCCGTAACGCCAAGTACCTGTTGTGATGCTTGCACATGAGCCTTAATTTGCCCCCAACGAAGTGGTACCGATTTAAACTGCCCTGTTGTAGCACTAGTGTTCATGATAGCTGCTATGTCATTATCGTCAACGGTCCAATCAAAGATATCCTCTGCTACATTACGCGACATAGTTCTTATGGATTCGAATTGAATGGCTGTTGCAGATGTTGGCACTTGTGACTGTCGTTTAGCACTATGTAGCACAGTTGTGATATGTAATTGAGATAACTGGTTTTCTATTTCACCTGCTGTAAGATGGACGTTTAATAAAAGCACTTCTTTATGGACTAGCATAGCCGCCAAGATATAGACGGCCATCGTTACAGAGTTATCCGATACTATAGCGATGCGTGTATCTGTCAATGCTTGTAATCTCGTTGCCACGTGCACAACAGCAATATATATGTCGCGATAGGTATATTCATTCATACATATACGATTCGGATAGTGCTGTTTTCCATATCGTAACCATTCCATCATCTCACCTCTTAGCTAGCCATAATACTATAAAACATATACGTATAAGAAAGGCGCCTCATATAGAGGCGCACTGCACTTATCATGTAAAAGGTTCCGGTCCATACATAAGGACTGATAACCATATTCCTATTAAGGGAATTTAGGGAATTGTTTGAAGTCTGGTTTGCGTTTTTCTTTGAACGCATCGCGACCTTCTTTAGCTTCATCTGTTGTATAGTACATCAATGTTGCATCACCTGCAAATTGTTGTAACCCTGCAAGGCCATCTGTATCTGCGTTGAAGGATGCTTTCAACATGCGCAATGCCATTGGGGACAATGCCAAAATTTCATTACACCATTGAACCGTTTCTTCTTCCAATTTGTCAAATGGTACCACGCAGTTAACCATGCCCATTTCGTAAGCTTGAGCAGCCGTGTATTGACGGCAAAGGAACCATACTTCACGAGCGCGTTTATGACCGATCATGCGCGCTAAATAACCAGCACCGTAACCAGCATCGAAGGAACCTACGCGAGGACCTGTTTGACCGAATTTTGCATTTTCAGAAGCGATAGTAAGGTCACATACGATGTGCAATACATGGCCACCACCGATGGCAAAACCATTTACCATAGCGATAACAGGTTTTGGAATGATGCGGATTAAATGTTGCAAGTCAAGTACGTTAAGACGAGGAATATTGTCATCGCCTACATAACCGCCATTGCCGCGCACACGTTGGTCACCGCCGGAGCAGAATGCCTCTTTATCTTCACCTTGGCCATGGTTAGCACCAGTCAAGATAATAACACCGATTTCTGCATCGTCGCGAGCGATTGTGAATGCATCAATAAGCTCGATTACGGTTTTAGGGCGAAATGCGTTGCGCACTTCTGGGCGATTAATCGTGATTTTTGCAATACCATTATAGGTTTCGTAAATTACATCTTCATAATTACGATCCAATACTTTCCAATCAATTTTGCTCATGGATGTTACCTTTCTTTATATAAAAAATCTGCTAAGGCCGTCATAAACGGGCCCGGCTTTTCTAAATGTACATTATGTCCCGCCCCATTGACGATGACATGGTCACAGTTTGGTAAATTACTAAACCGCTCTTCTCCTATTGTAGTATATTTTGTATCTAACGCGCCACTAATATATAGAGATGGCATAGATAATTCTTGTAATCGATGGCCTACATATGGCATAACGCCTTGTCCTGAGCCTCGCAATGTAGCTGCTAATGCATAGGGACTATTGTGTGCACGACGTTGAAACAACTTATCTTGTACGATTGGTGAAAGCTGGCTTTGGCTTTCAAAAATAGAGATTTCCGACCATTTAGTGGCAAACCAATGTCCATCATTATCTTCTATAGCTAGTGCCAATTGATCATCTGATTCTTTACGCGCTTGTCGTTCTCCATCCGATTCAATACCAACAGAACCACTTTCTAAAATGAGGTTTTCAATTTCTGAACCATACTCAAGAGCATAAAGCAATCCTAATCGTGCACCCATGGAGTAGCCCATAAGAGAATAGCTTTCTCCAGCCACGGCGGAAATCACTGTATGCAAATCATTGAGCATGGTAGGAATAGAAAATGCGCTCTCATCCTCTGGTATATCCGAATCTCCATGGCCAATCGTATCGATGCGGATAAGCTGATAGCCCGGTACAACGATGCCATCCCATGTATAGCCTGACTCAGAAAAGCCATGTAAGCACACAAGAGGTTTACCGGCGCCAGCTACCGTCACCCCATATCGATACTCACCAAGATCGACATACATGCGAAGTGCTGGATTGTATATGGAGTTATCTATAATACTGCAAGCATATTGGCTCATAGTCGGTCCTCCTTGTTTGTAGGAATCGTCGTATATTGTTTATGTAATTCCCTACTTCGTTCTTTAGATGTGGGGATTTCGATGACGTGAACACCTGCTTTTCCTACATAGTTTTGTAACGCATTTTTCAATTCATCATTGCTTGCAACGCGTACAAAATCGATACCATATAGGGTTGCAAGGCCACTATAGTCTAAGCCTTGTGCAGTACTAAATAAGTAATCAAAATGGGGCGTTCCCTTTTGTGGCAAATATTCAAAAATGCCACCCCCATCATTATTGTGAACAATGATGGTTAAATTTAATGGGTGCGTTTTCGCCACGGCAAGGCCATTCAAATCGTGAAAGAAGGTCAAGTCCCCCGTAAGCAATACGGTAGGCATGCCATTTGTAGCGATGCCAAGGGCTGTAGAAACGGTACCGTCAATACCGTTAACGCCACGGTTACCATAGATAATAGCACTGTGACGATTACCAGACCAGAAATAATCCATATCTCGAATGCTCATACTATTGGCAACTACAATTTGACTGTGTGGTGGTAACAGTTCTTGTAAGAGATGAATTGTACGTCCTTCAAATAGTTCCTGTTCTCGACCAACTGTATCGAGTTGTTTACGCCCTACTTCGTCTGCATGAATCCACGTAGCTAGATAACCATTATCCGCTGTATCGAGTTCCTCATAAGCACCTTCTGCATATCCCTCATTTTCCATTGCATGAAGCTCAGGAATCCCTATTTTCAGTGCAGCAACCAAACCTTGTGGCATCGATTGTACAAAGAGTGTTGTGTTTCCTGCAGGGTTCGTATAGTCCATTGTGGGGCTAACAGATATGATTGGTGTATGTTGCATGGATGCCACCCACTGCTGAACACGTTTAGATACGACCATCTGACCAATCTGTAAAATGCAATCTGGTTGTAACACGTCACAATACGCTTCTTGTGTCAGTACTGCATCGTAGGATGTGACGACCCGTTCATCACGAACGCTACGCATATTAGATAAGGGATCGCCCAAAATCGGTGCATTGAACATATAGGACAAAGCAAGAATAGCCTCTATGTCATTAGGATAGGCACTTGGGCCAGCCAATATAAGAACCTTTGTATTCTTAAGAAGATCATACATAGCATGCACATCGCTTGGTTGAATCGTTCCACCCACAACAGAAAATGGAAGTCGTCCACAATCAAAATGTTTTTTATCTAACTCCGGTACCAATGGTTCAAAGAGTGGCACATTAATATGCACCGGTCCCCTTTTCACATCCATAGCCTTCATGTAGGCCTTCCGAGCTACTAGGCGTGGATATGTATAGTAATGGTCCTGTTGTGGTACAGCTAATTCTTCGTAATAGTTAACGGCTGTTCCGAATAGTTTTTGTTGATCCACCGTTTGTGGAGCCCCTACATGTTGCAATGTATGAGGTCGATCGGCAGACAAAATAATCAAGGGTACACCGCTATATTGTGCTTCTAGTACGGCCGGCATATAATGTGCCACCGCTGAACCCGATGTGCATACGAGAATTACAGGCTTTCTATGGGCCTTAGCAATGCCCAACGCCATGAACCCTGCGGACCGTTCATCAATATTCATATAGGTTTCAAAATCACCATGTTCACGAAATAACATGGCCATTGTTGTAGAGCGAGAACCAGGGCTAAACACGGCATGCGTGATGCCTAATTGGGCGAACTCATCTACCAAGGTAGCGATATATTCATTCATGTAATTTCTCCGTAATATAGATGGGGTTATTTCTCATCATAGTTATTCCGTACTAGTTCTATACCATTTATAAAGCATCTAGTATAGTACGCATTTTATTATTCGTTTCTATATATTCGTCATCCGCATCGGAATCAGCAACTACACCACATCCGGCGTACGCATATAGAACATTATCCATAATGAGCGCAGATCGAATAGCGACAACAATGATGCCATCCCCCATATCCTTCATAAAGCCAAACGGAGCGGCATACATACCACGCTCGTGCGCTTCATATTGTTGTAGTAAGGTCAACGCCTTAACTCTTGGTTCTCCCCCAAGAGCCGGTGTAGGATGTAATAACTTCGCCCATTCAATAAGCGACTTTGTACTATCCTTAGCCGTTATGATAGTTCTCAAATGATATAGATGGGCAAGCTCCATAATCTCCGTTTTACCAACAGAAATATCTTGAGTGACCTCGTTCATCGTATGTACAATACGATCTCGAACGATATTGTGTTCAAACAGATTTTTCTCGTCTGTTAATAACTGTTCCTTGGTCCATGCATGAGGTCCGTCCTTTAGTGCTGTTCCAGCTAGTGCATAACTAAGGATTTCATTACCACGATGACGCACCAAAATTTCTGGAGAAGCCCCTACAAAAGTACGCCCATCCTTTTCATAACCAAAGATAAAACAGTTCGGATTATTTTCAACCAAATTGGCCAAGATACTCGCCACATTAAACGGTGTATCACTTGTAAATTGCACCTCACGGGATGCAACTACCTTTGTCATCTCCCCATAACTAATGCCATCCGAAATAGCACTCATCAAATTATCCCAATCAGATTTATCATCACTGGTTTCACGGAAATTATGACGAATATGAGGCACTTCAATATCTTCTATGCTAACGCTTTCACCAGCATGCAAATAAAAGGATTCCCCATTTTCTACGATGTAGTAATGGGTGAACGCAATCATTTCATGCCCCATTCCCGACCATTTAGGATCCTTTGATGTGTCAAAAAAAGTATCCCCATAAAATACGTACGCATAATTATGGCGGTCCTCATCATCTTTAACTGTAGCTAGACGTTTAGCGCCTACAACAATACGATCACTTTGCCGGTCCACCCAAAAAACGCGTTCCTCATTGGGGAAATTAAGCCAAAAGGCCACAGGACTATTCAGTTGTAACGGTTCTTTATTATAAATCATAATGGTATATCGCTATTATAAAGAAAACAGACTCTATTACATCACCCAATGTCATCTACATTGGTGTTTCTATGTATATCGATATTATTATATCACGGGTACATACTAAATTATAGGCAATAAAAATCCCCTACACCGTTTGCATACGCATATAGTATAGGGGATTATGTATTATTTGAAAGCTTTTGCACCAATATCCTTACGATATTGCATACCTTTAAATGTAATATGATCTACGCGCTCATAGGCACGGTCTAAAGCAGTTCGTAGGTCCTTACCAAGTCCTACAACACCAAGAACACGACCACCATTTGTAACATAATGGTCTCCTTCTAGCTTCGTTCCGGAATGGAAAATAATGGATGTATCATATTGTACAAGTTCACCTAAGATGACATCCCCCTTAGAGGATGTTTCCGGATAACCTTTTGAAGCAAGAATAACACAGGCAGCAGATGAGTCTTTCCATTTCACCATGTTTGGCTGTAATGTACCAGTAGCACAGGCCATCATAATTTGGCCTAAATCACCTTCCAACAATGGTAATACTACTTGGGTTTCTGGGTCCCCAAAGCGGGCGTTAAATTCCACCACCTTCGGACCTTCATCGGTAATCATAAGACCTGCATAAAGACAGCCCACATATGGCATACCTTCCTTTGCCATGGCTGCTACCATAGGCTCTAAAATAGTCTTCATTGCTTCATCTCGCAACGCATCAGTTAGCACAGGTGCTGGTGCATAGGTTCCCATACCACCCGTATTAGGGCCCTTATCGCCATCAAAAATACGCTTATGATCTTGAGATGCAATCATAGGAACCACTGTCTTCCCATCTACAAAGGCAAGAAGGCTAGCTTCTTCGCCTTCCATAAATTCCTCAATGACAACAGTACTACCAGCCTCGCCAAAGCGATTTCCACTGAGCATATCATCAACGGCTGCATTGGCTTCATCAATAGTCATAGCCACAACAACACCCTTGCCAGCTGCTAAACCATCGGCTTTCACCACAATAGGCGCGCCAGTTTTAGCGATGAATTGTTTAGCTTCATCTGCGTTAGAAAATACGCCGTAAGCAGCTGTAGGGATATTATATTTTTTCATAAGATCTTTAGCAAAGACCTTAGAGCCTTCTAGTTGAGCAGCCGCCTTAGAAGGTCCAAATACAGGGATTCCCGCTTCATTCAACGCATCCGCAAGGCCTGCCACAAGAGGAGCCTCTGGACCTACAACAACAAGGTCCACCTTATTATCTTTCAAAAAACGGATCAGATGATCCGTATGAGACCAATCGATACCGACTAATTCTGCACAATTTTTCATAGCTGCACTACCAGGTACAGCGTATACCTTTTCTACACTGGGGCTAATGGATAAACGCCACGCAATAGCATGTTCGCGGCCCCCATTGCCGATTACGCAAACCTTCATAATTACCTCTAATGTTTAAAATGACGAATGCCTGTAAATACCATAGCAATGCCCGCTTCATCAGCAGCCTTGATGGACTCTTCATCACGGATAGATCCACCCGGTTGTATAATAGCCGCGATACCATGTTTAGCCGCGGTTTCTACGGTATCGCCAAATGGGAAGAACGCATCAGATGCAAGAACAGCCCCTTTTGCAGCCTCTCCAGCTTGTTCAAGGGCAATTTTAGCAGAACCAACGCGGTTCATTTGACCGGCACCAACACCGAGTGTTCGTTTTTCATTGGAGATTAAGATAGCATTGGATTTTACATGTTTTACAAGCTTCCATGCAAATTCAAGCGCTTTCCATTGTTCTTCTGTAGGTTGCGCCTTTGTAACAACCTTATAATTAGCACGGTCTTCTACGATGTCATCTTCCGTTTGTACGAGCATACCGCCAGACACCTTTTTCACAGTCACTTGGCCAGATTCAGGCTTAGATAACTCGATGAGCCGAATATTTTTCTTCGCTTCCAAAATATCTAGGGCTTCTTTTGTGAAAGCTGGCGCCATGATGACTTCTAAGAAAATTTTGCTCATTTCTTCTGCCGTAGCCGCATCAACTTCGCGGTTCAACACAACGATACCACCAAAAGCGGATACGGAATCGGCTTCATAGGCATTGACATACGCATCATGCAATGTGGCTGCGGTTGCGGCACCGCATGGATTAGTATGTTTAATAATGCATGCCGCAGGATCAGTAAATTCCCATACCATATTCCACGCAGCTTCCATATCGACGATATTGTTATAAGATAATTCTTTACCGTGCAATTGCTTCAATGCCCCCATGCCGTGAGCCTTGCCAATTTCTTTATAAAAAGCCGCTTTTTGATGTGGATTTTCGCCATAACGAAGGTCCATAACCTTTTCATAAGCACTTAAATATTCAGGAGGTGTAGGGCCTTCTCCGATTATACCACTCATATAATTAGCAATTGCTGTATCATAAGCGGCTGTATGGGCAAAGGCTTCTTTCGCTAAGGCAAAACGATACTCTTTTGTCAATGCACCATTCGTTTGAAGCATGTCTAAAATTTCATCATAGTGATTAGGGTTAACTACAATGCCTACATACGCATTATTTTTAGCTGCGGAGCGCACCATAGTCGGGCCCCCAATATCTATATTTTCAATAGCATCGTCTAATGAAACATTTGGTTTTGCAATCGTTTCGCGGAAAGGATATAAATTGACTACCACTAAATCGATTGGCAAAATACCATGTTCTTCCATAGCGGCTTGATGCTCTGCATTATCACGAATCGCTAAGATGCCACCATGTACCTTTGGATGTAACGTCTTTACACGACCATCCATCATTTCAGGAAAACCAGTAAGAGATTCTACAGCCTTTGCAGGAACGCCTGCATCAGTAATAGCTTTCAACGTGCCACCTGTAGAATAGATAGTTACCCCTAACTCTACAAGACCTTTGGCAAAGTCAACAATACCTGTTTTATCAGAAACACTAAGTAATGCGTTTTGAATCATCGTTCCTCCTAAATATAATGTACAATGCGTCCATCTATGCGCAATGCATCTTCACAGAACAAGCGAAGTGCTTCACGATAGGTCGCATGTTCTACGGGCAATAATCGTTCGGACAAAGTATCCTCTGTATCATCAGGGTATACAGGAACTGTATTTTGCATGATGATAGGTCCTGTATCCATACCGGCATCTACGAAATGAACGGTACAACCAGTTACTTTTACACCCGCATCGATAGCCTGTTGATGACCATGAAGCCCTGGAAAGGATGGCAATAAAGCGGGATGAATATTTAAAATCTTATGCTCATAGCGCGCAATAAGGCCGGCCCCTACAATACGCATGTAGCCTGCCAATACAATGCCATCAACACAATACAAATCAAGAGCATCCAATTGAGCTTGTTCAAAGGCTTGCTTTGAATCAAACTGACTACGTTCAATAGCAATGAGTGGAATGCCCCATCCTTTAGAGCGTTCTACAATACCTGCATCTGCATGGTCTGTAATAATAACGACAAACTCGCCATTGATAAGGCCCTCTTGCATCGCCTTGTACAAGGCTTCGCCATTTGAGCCTCTACCGCTAGCAAATAGAGCAAGACGCTTTTTAGACACGGAATTAGTCATTAAATACCGCCCCTTTTACGACAACAGGACCTTCGCCTGCAACGATACGACCAATTTCATATACCGCTTCATTGCGGCTTTCAAGATTAGCTTTCACCGTATCTACATCATCGGCATCGACGATGAGAATCATACCGATACCCATATTAAATGTACGGTACATTTCATGCCAATCCACATTGCCCCATTCTTGCAACTTTGTAAACACAGGAAGGCGTGGCCATGTATCACAATCTACCTCAGCAGTTACGCCATTTGGTAGTACGCGTGGAATGTTTTCATAGAAACCACCCCCTGTGATATGAACCATACCTTTGATATAGTTTTCTTTAAACAACGGTAATACAGCTTTAGGATACAAGCGTGTTGGTGTTAATAGTTCTTCGCCAAGGGTTTTACCAAATTCTGGAATGTCTTGATCTATGGAGAAACCCTTGTGGTCGAAAACGATTTTACGAACCAAGGAGAACCCATTGGAATGAACACCGGAGGATGGCAAACCAAGAATAACGTCACCAGCTTTAATATGTTCACCTGTAATTAGTTTAGGGCGATCTACAATACCTACGGCAAAACCTGCTACATCATAGTCACCTTCACCATAGAAACCAGCCATCTCAGCTGTTTCCCCACCAAGGAGAGCACAACCGGACTCTTCACAAGCATTAGCGACGCTGCGTACGATATCAGCGACTTGTACTGGATCAAGTTTACCAACCGCTACATAGTCTAAGAAGAACAGAGGTGTTGCCCCTTGCACAAGAATATCATTTACACTCATGGCAACACAGTCTTGGCCAATCGTATCATGTTTATCCATCATGATAGCAAGGCGCAATTTTGTGCCAACACCGTCTGTGCCAGATACGAGCATTGGTTCTTCCATGGAATGACCTGCTAAGGAGTAAAGGCCACCAAAGCCGCCTAAATCACCTACAACACCTGCTGTGTATGTTCTTTTTACGGATTCTTTCATCAACTCTACGGCTTTATTACCGGCATCGATATCTACACCTGCATCACGATAGGTTAATCCTGTTTTATTCGAGCACATATTTGACCCCTTCCTCTTGTTCTGTAGGTACATTTACCCTGTAATCACCATTGAAACAAGCGAAACATAAATCCGCTTCTGGCACGCCGCTAACAGCTCGGCACAAGCCTTCTTTTGATAGATAATGCAATTTATCTGCCTTAATATAATCTTTAATTTCTTCAATTGTATGTGTGGCCGCAATCAATTCTTTACGAACCGATGTATCAATACCATAGTGACAAGAATATTCGATAGCCGGCGAGCTAACACACATATAGATTTCCCTAGCGCCTGCCTCTTTTAGCATCTTAACGATAAGGCCGCTTGTGGTACCACGCACGATAGAGTCATCGATTAATACAATGCGTTTACCGCCTACAACCTCTGGCATAGCATTTAGTTTCATGCGCACAGCTAGTTCCCGTTCCTCTTGATTAGGTTTGATAAATGTACGTCCACTATATCGATTTTTAATCAAACCTTCTGCGAAAGGGATGCCCGATGCACGAGCATACCCAAGAGCAGCCGTCGTGCCAGAGTCTGGAATAGACATCACGATATCTGCATCATATTTAGTTTCATTATATAGTTCACGTCCCATATTGAGTCGTGTTTCATATACAGATTGGCCATCGATTTTACTATCGGAGCGCGCAAAATAAATATATTCAAAGACACAAAGTTTTTTATCAATTTTTTGAGGTTCTGCATAGATTGTGCTACGCACGCCACGATCATCGATAATAACCATCTCACCTGGGTCAATATCGCGAATAAATTCAGCCCTTATAGCATCAAAGGCGCAGCTTTCACTAGATAAAACATAGCCATGCTCAGTCTTACCTAAGCAAAGCGGTCTAAAGCCTTGAGGATCGCGAACCCCAACGAGAGAGTCATTAGTTGTAATAACCAAGGAAAAGGCCCCTTCGATTTGTCGAGCTGCATCAGCAATGCGTTCCTCTTGCGTTTCAGCCTTAGAACGAGCGATTAAGTTTACGATAACCTCTGAATCCATAGTTGTTTGAAAAATGGAACCATCGGCTTCTAATCGGCGGCGGATACCGAGAGCATTCGTCAAATTACCATTGTGAGCTACTGCAATTTGACCGCCTTGATAATGAATTACGAGAGGTTGAATATTACGGGGATTATTAGAGCCAGTCGTAGAATATCGCACGTGGCCAGTCCCCATATGACTTTTCAATGTAGGCAATTCCTTGATTGCTTCGGTCAATAACCCCATACCTTTTTTTAGAGCCACTTCATTACCATCGGTGATAGCGATACCTGCACTTTCTTGACCGCGGTGTTGAAGGGCAAACAATCCCCAGTACACATATCGTGCAACATCAATGGTGCGGTCAAACACACCAAAGACGCCACATTCTTCATGCCATTTATCAAAAATCGGATCGTAGTTCATCAATAACCCCCAGGTTATGCACGTTCGCCTGTTAAGCGGAATAACATTTCTTTATAAGCTTCTTCGATATTGCCTAGGTCGCGACGGAAACGGTCTTTATCGAGTTTTTCACCCGTTGTTGCATCCCAAAAACGGCATGTATCAGGAGAAATTTCATCGCCAAGCAATACTTCACCATTGTGAGTACCAAATTCAAGTTTGAAATCGACTAATGTTACATTCTTAGTGGCCAAGAAGTTTTTAAGGATATCGTTTACCTTCATAGTAATTTCGGAAATTGTATCCAATTGTTCTTGCGTAGCCCAACCAAGAGCTGTGATTTGGGATTCGTTAGCAAATGGATCGCCTAGTTCATCATTTTTGTAGCAGAATTCAAGAATTGGATGTTTAAGAGGTGTACCTTCTTCAATGCCAAAACGTTTAGCCATAGAGCCAGCAGCAATGTTACGAACGATAACTTCTAGAGGAACAATGTTCAACGTCAATACTGTTTGATTACGATCATCTTCACGACGAACGAAATGTGTTGGAACGCCTTCTTTTTTCAACAATTCAAAGAAGAATGAGGAAATTTTATTGTTCAATACGCCTTTGCCAAGGATAGTATCATGTTTTTCACCATTAAATGCAGTGGCATCATCTTTGTAGTGAACAATATATGTTTCCTTGTCATCTGTTTGATACACTTGTTTTGCTTTGCCTTCGTATAAAAGTGTTAATTTTTCCAAATCGATATTAGCCATGATAGTAATCCTCCTATGTAATAATTATTTATTTAATTCTGCTTGTAATGCAGTATTATCTGCTAAAACCTTGTCAGCCATATCTTTGCGATAGGCAACATATTTTTCTTTTAGATCCTTGTTAAAAGTAGCACCGATTTGTACTGCAAATAATGCAGCATTTTTTGCACCATCTACGGCCATTGTTGCTACTGGCATACCAGAAGGCATTTGTACGATTGCCAAGAGGGAATCAATGCCCTTTAATGCTGTAGCATTAAGAGGGATACCGATAACAGGTACGGTTGTAAAACTTGCCACCACTCCAGGTAGATGGGCTGCAGCGCCTGCACCTGCGATAAAAGCGATAGCCCCTTCTGCTTCAAGGCGTTCCACAAAAGACTTAACAGCCTCTGGTGTACGATGCGCAGAAGCAATCACCATTTCATAAGGAATATTGAATGCATCTAATATAGCAGATGCTTTCTTCATCGTGTCTAGGTCAGATTTACTGCCCATGATAATGCCAACCTTCATTGTTCCTCCTTAATAAAAAAACTCGACCTAAAAAGGCCGAGTTTACGCACTGATAGCGTTAGCAGAAATAGTCATAATAGTAACGGATGTTAGGTTCATATGTCTCTTCATGATAACGCCTCCTTATCTGTATCTAAATTGTATCAGACCAATTTCTATCGGTCAATCGTTTTTCGAATAATAATTATATTAGTTTTTATAATTGTTCGTTATATTCCGAACTATGTGATAATTATATTAAAAATTACACAGTATGATACGAATAATAATTATTATGTACGAATGTACATTGATACAAAAAGAGACTCCCATACATTTGTATGGAAGTCTCTTGAATACTACCCTTTAATCTTAACATCTATGATTCAAGATATATGGGAATATATTTTATTGTATATTGCTTTCAAAAGCAGCTTTTAAATCGCCAACGGCTTCAGGAATATAATCCACAATCGATGTCATTAAGGCATATATCAATTCTGGGATAAACTCATCATTAGCGCACATGTAAACGCAATCTAAATATAATGTAGAGTCTTGTTCATCAATATAGAATTTATAATTCTTATACGTTGCATTTTCACGGTTTATCAATGCGTTGATAGCCGCCATATTTCGGGCAGTAACCTTTTCAGGTCCAAGAACCAAACGAATAACACTATAAATACTATTATCTAGGATTACGAACATCGGCATATCCCAAAGCGGTGATTTAATATAGGATCGATATACGACTGTACCGTCTTCATCATCAAAATCTTTACGCTCAAAAGCCGTTACTTCTTCTGCCTTCATAAATTTATCAAAGGCTAATGCTTTAGGATTCATACTAACCTCTTATTTTGCTTGTCCTACGATTTTCAAAATTTCTGGATGAACTTCATCTAAATGAGGTTTAATAACCTCTAACATAAGATTAACCAATACTGCTGGTTCAAATGTTTCAGCTGTAGATGGCACAGAAATATCAGTGTAAATATTGCTGTCTTCATCGTTTACATAGTATTTTGTTACCTTAAATTGTTGGTTAAGCTCATTCAATTTAGGCAATACTTTTTTAATGGCTGCATCTGTAATGCTTGTTGTCGTAACTGCCACACGAATATAGGAGAATACAGAGTCATCCAACACAATAAACACAGGTAAAGAATTACCATGAATTTCTAAACGACCATGGTATACAACCGTATTGTATTCATCGCCTTTAATAACGTCCTTTGTAAACCATTTATTACCAGATTTTTCAATATCCGCTACTAGTACATCAAATTTCTCAGCTTTTACGTTCATTATTCTACCTCTCTCCGCAAAAAACTATAGGACTAGTCCTCTATAAAAACACATTTATTATCTTTAAATTCTTTGATGCGCACTAAAGATTCAACACGGAAACCAGCATTTTCTAGGCGTTCACGACCTGGTTGGAAAGATTTTTCAATAGCAATTGCCATACCAACCACTTCATCACCTGCATCTTTTACAAGTTTAGCAAGCCCCATAGCTGCTTCACCAGATGCCAAGAAGTCATCAATAATTAAAACTTTTTCGCCTGCTGGCAAGAATTTTTTAGAAATTGTAATGTCATAATTTTCTTCTTTTGTATAAGAATATACAACAGAATGATATACATCATCGACCATAAGAATAGATTTTTTCTTACGAGCAAATACTAATGGCACATCTAGTTCAAGAGCAGCCATCAATGCCAAGGCAATTCCAGATGCTTCAATGGTAACAATACGTTGAACACCAGCATCACGATAGCGGTCAGCAATTTCTTTACCAATAGCTTTAAATAAATGTGGATCGATTTGGTGATTCAAAAAACTATCAACTTTTAATACACGATTGTTTAAGACAATACCTTCTTCACGAATGCGTTGTTTTAATAATTCCATTTCGTTTTACCTCCGCATAACTATCTTTAAATTTTAACGTAAATCAACGCTTAGGGTCAACAAAAAAACACACTTTATTGAAAAAAAGAATAAAGTGTGTTTGTAATTCCTATTTATAAAACTTTGTCCCGTTTATCTTCACGATTAGTCAGTAAATTTGTAAATCTAGCAGCCCCTTCAGATTGTGGAACGAGCCGCGACCGTACAAGTACGATATCTCGCGTTGGCACAGGAATATCGGTATCGATTTTTACAACCGTCCCTTCTTGCATTTTTTCTTGCACCACATTACTTGGCAACATAGCGATCCCCATGTTAATTTCCACAAGATCGAGGAGAACGTCTACACTACTCAATTCAAAGCGAGGTTTACTACAAGCACCATGCGTTACTTCATCAAAGAAGGTACGGCTTGCAGTGCCCTTTTGTAATAAAAGCATTGGCTCGCTAAGCAAACGACCTTGATCAAAGAAGCCTGCCCCTTTATATTCATGGCCACCTACAAATATATCTTGAATACTTGCCAAGGTGGTAACCTCTAATTGTGTATTGCTACGCAAACCCTCGTAGTCATTGACTACAGCTAACTGCACTTCTTTATTGATGACCATTTCCACACAGTCTGGAGATGGTCTATTTATGATATGTAATCCAATTTGATTTTCTTGCAATTGCCATTTATGAAAGTAGGGCAACAAGAAATGACGACATAGTGTATCTGTAGCGGCAATATTCAAACTTTCGTAAGCTTGATTCACCCGTTCTTGTAATTGCGTAATTCCATTATCTAAAATAGAAAATGCTTTTGCTACTGTATCGAATAATTCCTTGCCTTCTGGCGTAAATGCTACCGATTTAGTAGTGCGCACAAACAAAGGCATTTTTAATTCGCCTTCTAATTGTTTAATACTTTGACTGATTGCGGACTGCGAAACACCTAACTCTTTTGCAGCGCGAGAAAATGACAAATACAACCCAACTCCTAAAAATGATCTATATAGATCTGCTGATACTGCCATTTTATCCTCCTCTGTTATATACTAATAGTATAGTAATACATCATTAATATTCTACTTTTTACTCAAAACAAGATATTATTGTTACGGTTTATGAAATTTTGGTCTTATGACCTTCATGAAAACTTCATATTTATAAGTAGCATTAATCTTTATATAAGTAAGATTATCTTTACTTATAAGTCTAGACCGACTATACTTATCTTGTCAACACCAGAACTCATTTATTCTGCATATTACAGGAGGCTATATGGCTATTCAACGACTATTTGTAAGAAAACGTGATGCTTTTGCTAATGAAGCAGCACATGTATTAGCTACATTACAGCAAGAATTACATGTACCAGCTACAGTCGTGCAAATCTATGAACGTTATGATGTAGAAAATCTTAGCGATGACGCATTACAAAAGGCTAAACATTTGATTTTTTCTGAACCGCCTGTTGATTTAGTAGCAGAAACATTAGATATTCCAGCAAATGCTTTTGTCTTTGCTATCGAATATGTACCAGGGCAATACGATCAACGTGCAGACAGTGCGGAGCAATGTATTTCTATGCTCACACTTACAACAGGTCATACCGTTCGTTGTGCAAGAGTATTTGTCATAGAAGGTACTTTCACAAACGAAGAAAAAGAATCAATCAAACAGTATTACATCAATCCTGTTGATTCTAGAGAAGCAAGTCTCGAGTTACCTGATACCTTGGCACTTAAGCTAGAAGAGCCAGAAGATGTAGCTATCATCGACGGTTTTACAGAAATGTCAGACGATGCACTACAAGATATGATTAGCGAATATGGACTCGCTATGACATTGGCGGATATCAAATTAATTCAAGAGCAATACAAGAATGTAGAAAAACGCAATCCAACGATTACAGAAATTCGCTTATTCGATACATATTGGTCCGACCATTGCCGTCATACTACATTTATGACAGAGTTAACGGATATTACTATCGAAGATAGCCGTTTCACAGAACCAATTAAGGAAGCCCTTGAAGAATACACTGAAGGTCGCAATTTGTTATATACAACTAAGGTGAAAGCTCGTTCTCTCATGGATATGGCCACATTAGCTGTAAAAGAATTGCGTCATGCAGGTGGCCTTACTAACCTTGATGAATCCGAAGAAATCAATGCATGTACTATCATCGTTCCCGTTGATGTAGATGGCAAAGAAGAAGAATGGCTCTTACTATTCAAAAACGAAACTCACAATCACCCAACTGAAATCGAACCTTTTGGTGGTGCTGCCACATGCCTTGGCGGTTGTATCCGCGATCCTTTAAGTGGCCGTTCTTATGTATATCAAGCTATGCGCATCACTGGTAGCGGAGACCCTCGCACACCACTAGCCGATACACTAGAAGGCAAGCTACCTCAAAAAAAGATTACTGTTGAAGCCGCACGTGGCTATTCCTCCTATGGTAACCAAATCGGTCTTGCTACTGGCGAAGTTAAGGAATACTATCATCCAGGTTATGTGGCAAAACGTATGGAAATCGGTGCTGTTATCGGTGCTGCTCCGCGCAATCAAGTGCGACGTGAAGTACCAACACCAGGTGATATCATCGTACTACTCGGTGGTAAAACGGGTCGTGATGGCTGCGGTGGTGCTACCGGTTCTTCTAAGGAACATACATTAGAATCCCTCGCTACATGTGGTGCAGAGGTTCAAAAAGGGAATGCCCTTACAGAACGTAAAATTCAACGCCTATTCCGTCGCCCTGAGGTAACAACACTCATCAAACGTTGTAATGACTTTGGTGCTGGTGGTGTTTCCGTAGCCATCGGCGAACTAACAGATGGCGTTACCATCAACCTTGATTTAGTGCCTAAAAAATACGACGGCCTCGATGGTACAGAACTCGCTATTTCCGAATCCCAAGAACGTATGGCTTGTGTCATTGCACCAGCTGATGTAGATGCATTTATGAAGTATTGCGATGAAGAAAACCTTGAATGCACAATCGTTGCGGATGTAACCGACACAAATCGCCTCATCATGACATGGCGCGGAGAAACAATTGTCGATATCAGTCGTGATTTCTTAAATACAAATGGGGCAAGTCAACAACAAGAAGCTGTAGTAACAGCTCCTACTGAAAAATCTTATTTCCGCCGCGGTTCTGCCAGTGCCGACAATTTCAAAGATCAATGGCTCGAAGCAATATCTACATTAAACACTGCTTCTCAACAAGGCTTAGTAGAACGCTTTGATAGCACAGTTGGGGCCAATACGGTTCTCATGCCATTTGGTGGTAAATATCAAAAAACACCTACCCAAGGTATGGTGGCAAAATTACCAGTTCTTCACGGTGAAACGACAACAGCTAGTATCATGACACATGGCTTTGTACCTGAGTTGTCCGCTTGGAGTCCATACCATGGTGCACAATATGCAGTTCTATTATCCGTTGCTAAATTAGTAGCTCTCGGCGGTCGTCGTCAAGATGCATACTTAACATTACAGGAGTACTTTGAACGTTTATACTCCAAAGAATCTTGGGGTAAACCAGTCGCTGCACTCCTAGGTGCGTATAAAGCACAAAAAGAACTTGAAATCGGTGCCATTGGTGGCAAGGATTCCATGAGTGGTACATTTATGGATTTAACAGTGCCTCCTACCCTCGTATCCTTCGCAGCGGTAACAGCTCCTGTAAAAAATATTGTAAGCCAAGATTTAAAAGGCCCTAACCATCGACTCGTATACTTTGATGTACCTCGTACGTACAACGATACACCTGACTGGGATCACTTCAAGGAAAATTGTGATATCTTACAAGAGGAAATCGAAAAAGGCCGCGTATACTCTGTCTATGTAGTAGACCAAGGTGGCATCCCTGAAGCAATTTCCAAAATGGCTCTCGGCAATAAAATTGGCGTTAAATTCGACAAATATGCGGAACGAGCAATTTTCCAACCGGCTATTGGTTCTTTCATCGTAGAAGTAGATATTACAGCGGTTAACCATTTACTTGAATTATCCGATGTTCGCGTTATTGCAGTTACCCAAGATACTCCTGTTATCGAATGGAACGGACAATCTGTAACACTTGATGAAGTTGAAAAAGCATACGAAAAACCTTTAGCGGATATCTTCCCATTGGAAGCAAAATCTGGTACCGGTGAAGCAGTAGCCTACATTCACGATCAACACGCAAAACCTCGTAGTACATCCTTAGGCGCCAAACCAAAGGTACTTATCCCTGTATTCCCTGGTACTAACTGCGAATTCGATTCCGCTCGTGCCTTTGAACGAGCTGGTGCCATTGCCGACATCGTATTGATTCGCAACCAAACGCCAGAACAATTAAAAGAATCTATTGACGTAATCAAAGCTAAATTAGCAGAGTCTCAAATTCTTATGTTTCCTGGTGGCTTTAGTGGTGGCGATGAACCAGATGGGTCCGGTAAATTCATGGCTACCCTATTCCGTAACCCATATCTTGCAGAAGGCCTCGAAAACCTACTTTATAAACAAGATGGTCTAGTTCTCGGTATCTGTAACGGTTTCCAAGCATTGATTAAATTAGGTCTATTGCCTGGTGGCCATATTGAAACATTAACGGCAGATCACCCTACATTGACATACAATACCATTGGACGCCACGTATCCCGTATGGCCAACACTAAGGTTATTTCTACAAAATCTCCTTGGATGTGTGAAGCTAAAGCTGGCGAAATTTATACAGTTCCTATTTCTCATGGTGAAGGTCGCTTTATTGCCTCCCCACAACAAGTATTGGGATTCAATAAAACTGGTCAAATTGCTACACAATATGTTGACTTTGACGGCATTGCATCCATGGATGGGCGCTTTAATCCTAACCAATCCGTAGCTGCTATCGAAGGCATTTATAGCCCTGATGGCCGCGTATTTGGTAAAATGGCGCACTCCGAACGTTGTGGTGCAGATATTAGCAAAAATATTCCAGGCAACTTAGAAATGCCAATCTTCACATCCGGCGTAAAATACTTTAAATAATCTATATGGCCCATTCTTCGGAATGGGCTATATTTGCAAACTTTCACAACATACATTCTAATATGTGAAAGTTATCACAGTTATATCACATTGACATATATCGATATATTGATTTTTTTCGAAAAAAACTGTATTATAAGATGTCAATATAATTAATTAAACCGTCATCGCATGGATGAGGTTAGTTATGTATATACATATGTGTAAGGAAAGGATATTACTATGCATTGTGCTCAAAAAATGACCCATAATATCTACTGGATTGGTAGTAATGACTGGACAACTGAACGTTTTGAAAACTTATTCCCTATTCCAAATGGTGTAAGCTACAATAGCTATTTCATCGATGATGAAAAAACTTGTGTTGTTGATGCAGTTGATGCAGAAATTCGCGAAGAATACTTCGACAACTTATCTCACCTTTTAAATGGTCGTGACCTCGATTACATCATCGTAAACCATATGGAACCTGACCACTGCCAAACATTGTTAGAAACATTGGAACGCTATCCAAATTGTAAAATGGTTGGTAATGCAACAACATTCCGCATGTTCGAGCAATTCTACCGCACACCAAAGCCTGACCAATACTACACAGTTAAAGAAGGCGACGAAATTTGCTTAGGTAAACATACCCTTGTTTCTTATACAATGCCTATGGTTCACTGGCCAGAAGTAACTTGTACGTATGAAAAATCTACAGGTACATTGTTCTCTGCTGACGCATTTGGTACATTTGGTACAATCAATGGCAACATCTTTGCTGACCAAACTGATTTTGTAGCAACCTATGAAGATGAAGCTCGTCGTTACTACACAAATATCGTTGGTAAATATGGTCCTCAAGTACAAAATGCAATTCGCAAGGTTTCCGGCCTTGAAATCAAACGCATTGCTCCACTTCATGGTCCAATCTGGCGTACACCTGAAACGATTGAATATATCTTGCACAAATACTTGCACTGGTCTAGCTACACAGCTGAGAAAAAAGGCGTTGTTATCGCTTTCGGTTCCATGTATGGCAACACTCGTGACATTGCTCAACAATTGGCTAAACAATTGTCTAAACGCGGTGTTACAGATATTAAAATCTACGATGTTTCTAAAACAAATGCTTCCTACATCATCGCTGATGCTTGGAAATATACAAACTTGGTAACAATTGCACCAACATACAACTTGAACCTATACCTTACTATGGAAAACTTCATTCATGAGTTGAAAGCACTTAACTTCCAAAATCATAAGGTATCCATCATCGGTAACCATTCCTGGGCTTCCGCTGCAATGAAAACAATGGTTGCTCACTTCGAAAATGACTTCAAAGACATTGAAATCGTATCCGAACCACTTGATATCAAATCCTCTTTGAAAGAAGAAGATATTCCATTAATCGAAAAAATGGCAGACGATATCAAAGCATCCATCGATGCAGCAGAAATCAAAGAAGTATTATAATATACAGACTAAAAGCCGTCCTTCGGGGCGGCTTTTTAAAACTCTTATGAAACTATAATAATTCTACTATTTTGTTCTTGACATAAATCTAACTTTTTCATATACTATACAAGTACCTGTTACACAACAGAATACATGGAGAGGTGTCCGAGCGGCTGAAGGAGCATGATTGGAAATCATGTGTGCGGTTATACCGTACCCAGGGTTCAAATCCCTGTCTCTCCGCCACATATAAGAAGGTTATCTGAAGGATGACCTTCTTTTTTTTGTATATGAAAGAGGGACTGTATCTAAACAGCCCCTCTCATTTATTTTACATGTATTTGTTTTGCAACTTCACGAATGATATCAGGATTTGTTCGGCAACATCCACCAATTATGTTCGCACCAGCCTTGCGCCATACATCAACATAATCAATAAAGCTTTGCTGCCCACCTGACCATGTTTTAGTTTCTCCATCATAGGTTTCACCAAGATTTGGATATACGGCAATCGGTTTATCTGTGACAGACCGAATATCTTTGATTAAGGACTCTACATATTCCGGTGCTGTACAGTTAATACCTATGCCCGTTACTTGACGCACCTTATCAATCATTTCAGCGCATTTAATGATGGTCTCACCGCTTGAGATATGATGTTCATCTTTACAGGAAAAGGAAATCCATGCAGGAATACCTTTTGTCGTAAACGGATCACACAAAGTACGAGCGATGGCAATAGCTTCATCATAAGATGGAACAGTCTCACACGCTATAACGTCTGGATTTTCTTCACAGAACAATGCCATACGTGGAATATGGAATACCTCGAGATACTCTGTTTGTACACCATAATTTCCATGGTACTCAGAACCATCTGCCAAAAAGGCCCCATAAGGCCCTACGGAAGCTGCTACTAAAGGTTTTGGTAAGGCCCCCTCAGAAAAGTAGCGCACACTACCTTCTGGCAACTGTTCACCTAATGTAATACCACGCAATGTAAGAGCATCATTAGCTTTAGCCTCTAAGAATTCATTACGAGCCTGTACGGCAATACGCACAGATGATTTAACCAGTTCAAGAGCCTCTTCCGTACCACAGCCATAGGATTTAAAACCTGCTACTGTCGCTTGATAGCCAGCACTTTCAATAATATCTGCACCAGCGGCCAAATACGCAATATGCAGCTTTTTAAGGGCTTCTGGATTTTCAATGAGCATCTTAGCAGACCATAGTTTATCACTAATGTCGTATCCAAGACGTTCTAATTCAGTCCCTAGTGCCCCATCTAATACAAGGTGCCCTTTCTCTTTGATTATATCTAAAAATGCATTACGTTTTGCCATTCTATCACCTATTTTCGCTCTCTAATGAATTCATTATAAACATATCATATCACCCTATATATCCTAGGTCAATAATTCCTACCATATAAATATGCTTTATTTGATATTGATTATATCTATAACAAAAAGGTACTCATCACAATTTGATTATCTCCATATAGAAAACGCTCTCTATGAATTGCATTCATAGAGAGCGTTATTCATGATCCTATTATAAAGGATTCATATTATTTAGCTGTTTTTTTGTCTTTAATATACATAGCTACCTTGTACAAGAATGCACAGAGTAATAAGTACATTACAATACTGAGGTATGTTGCTTCTGGTGTTTCTACCCATTCTTGAGCAAATACATCAATACCTGCTATACGAAGTACAGCACTGAACAAGGAACCAATAGCACCACCGGCTACGAGACCAGAAGCGATTGTACTACCTTTAGAGAAGCGAAGGTCTGCCAACGCTTTATCTTTTGTACTATTTTGTACAAAGTATGCAATCAAACCACCAACGAGTAATGGTGTGTTGATTTCCATTGGTAAATATGTACCTAGGGCAAATGCCAAAGGTGGAACTTTTACCATCCACAAAATAATTGCGAACAATGCGCCTGCCATGTATAAAGGCCATTGTGCACTACCACCAGTCATCATAGGTTCGATGATAGCAGCCATCGCATTCGCTTGAGGCGCATTCAATGCATGGTCTCCTACGAAACCATAAGCGCCATTTAATAAGATCATGACACCTACAGAAAGTACAGCACAAAGAATGGTACCAACGATTTGCCATTGTTCCATTTTCTTAGGTGTGGCACCTGTCATGTGCGCTACCTTAAGTTCGGACATAAAGTTACCAGACATGCCGATGGTCGTACCGATGAAGGATGCCATCATGAGGACTGCAATCATACCTACTTTACCAGTCATGCCAGCAGCTGTTAAACATACAGCCGAGATGATAATCATAAAGATTGTCATACCGGATACCGGTTCTGTACCAGTATAGGCAATGGAGCTAATACCGACTACAGCAAGTAAGAAGGACATGATTAAAACAATCAAGAATGCTACGCCTGTTTGAGCGAGGCTTTCAGAATACATAAAGTGGAAGTATACGGCAAATAAAACGGTACATAACAAGATGCCTGCACCAATCCAGGATGTAGGAACGTCGCGTTGCGTACGGAGCAAATTAACCTCTGTAGTTTTGGATGTGAATATATCTAAAACTGCTTTTTTAACAACGCTGCCAACCACCTTAGACATGCTCAAAAGGCCAATGATGCCGGCCATAGCAAGCATACCGATACCGATATGACGCACATAATCAAGGAATACCTTACGAATTGGCGCATCCGCTAAAAATACGGATTGACCATTGATGTGCATCACATGTTCTGGTGCTAAGAAGTACACAATCGGAATACATACGAACCAAGAGAAGAATGAGCCCGCTGCGATAATCGCTGCATAGCGAAGGCCTGTAAAATAACCAAGACCAAGCAATGCTGCATCAGTATCTACGGCAGCCGTCAATTTAGTTTGGTCGGCTAAGGCAGCGCCCCATTTAAATGTAGCTGTACGAATGACCTCTTCCCACCAGCCAAGGCTGTTTAGGATAAAGTCATATACGAGAGCAATAAGGCCTGAACCTAACATCAATTTAGCTTTGCTACCTTCATTACTCATCAATACTTCAGCTGCAGCACGACCACTTGGGAACGGATACACATAGTGCATTTCTTCTACAAAGTAGCGACGGAACATAACGCATAATAGAACACCAAGTACGCCACCGAGAATAATTGGAATTGCCATTTGTGTAAAGGTTACATCTGTTACACCCCAAATGTAAAGGGCTGGCAAGAAGAACATAGCCCCAGCTAATGTGTTTGTACTAGAGCTAGCGATTGCTTGAATGTGTACAGTTTCAGCAAACGCATTTTTCCGTTTCAAAATAACTGCTGTACCCATGGCAAGTACAGATACTGGAGCAAAGGCATCTACTGTTTGACCAATTTTCAAACATAGATAGCCAACAGCCAGTGTAAAGATTGCTGCATAGAACAGGCCCCAAAATACTACGTATGAATTAATTTCTTCGTAGTCCTTTTTAGGATCAAGTACCGGTTCTACGGGCGGAATAGAACGAGTTTCGTCCGACATGGTAAAACCTCCTCATAAAAAACACAAACGTATATCTATCCACCTTTATACTATCACGGCATTATGTGTGTTTCAATTGCTTTATATGCATAATGCGAATATTTTTACATATTATACAGGGATACACTTTGCATTTTATGTACTACTGGTCTACAATTAGATTATGAATGGACCATTTAGGTCTACCCATGGTATCAACCAATTATATATTCAATACATTAGGAGGCTTATTATGGAACCAATGGTTGAACGTTTTGTACGCTATACAAGCATAAATACAAGGTCTAACGAGGAAAGCACAACGATTCCTAGTACGCAAACACAAGTCGATTTTGCGACTAATGTACTCGTCCCTGATTTGAAAGCAATCGGTCTTGATGAGGTCATCTACAATCGAGAAAACGGATTTGTCATTGGTACATTACATGCTAATACAGATGCAAAGGCTCCTTCGATTGGCTTTATTGCCCATATGGATACGGCCGACTATAACGCAGAAAATATTAAACCACGCATCATTGAAAACTATGATGGCAACGATATTTGTCTCAATGAAGAGCATCAAATTTTCACACGTCGCGAAGATTTCCCTAATTTAAAAAACTATATCGGCAAATCTCTAGTCGTAACCGATGGTCTTACATTGCTAGGCGGCGATGATAAGGCAGGCATCTGCGAAATTATGGAGGCCCTCTCCTATCTTGTGGCTCACCCAGAAATCAAACATGGTAAAATCATGTGCGCCTTTGGCCCTGACGAAGAAATCGGCACTGGTGCAGACCATTTTGATGTAAAACAATTCCCTGTAGACTTTGCCTATACAATCGATGGTGAAAGCCTAGGTCAACTCGAGTATGAAACATTCAATGCAGCTGGCGGAACTGTGACGCTCAAAGGTGTATCAGTACACACTGGTACAGCGAAGGGAATCATGATTAACTGTGCTAAACTGGCTATGCAATTTGATGCGCTATTACCAGGGGCCGCTGTTCCTGAACACACCTGTGGTCGTCAAGGTTTCTTTATGCTTATGAGCATGGAAACACAAGTGGATACAGGTAAGATGAACTATATTATCCGCGACCATGATAAAGAATTGTTCGAAGCGAAAAAAGCATTCTTCCTACAAGCCGGTCAAACATTAAATGAAATCTATGGCCGCGAAGTATGCGAAGTATCTGTCAAAGATCAATATTACAATATGTATGACATCATCAAAGATAATATGGAATGTGTAAACGTAGCCAAAGCGGCCATGGAAAAAGCAGGTATTACACCTATTTGTGATCCTATCCGAGGTGGTACCGATGGCTCTAAAATTTCCTTCATGGGTATTCCAACACCAAATATCTTTACCGGTGTAGAAAACCTTCATGGACGTCATGAATTTGCATGTATTGACGATATGAAAAAAGCTGTCGAAGTTATCGTTAACATCGTAAATATCGAAAAATAATACCACATAAAAGCAAAATGACTATTCGAGCAATAGCTCGAATAGTCATTTTTTATTAATCTATAAAATTATATATCCAATGTAAAAGAGCATCTTACGCAAGTTTACCATTGCGTTTACGATTTCTAATTTGTTCTTCTTCAGCACGTGCTTTCAAGGAAAGATCTTTATCTGTCCCTACATAACGGCCATAGAACAAATAGTACGCAACTAACGCTACAAGGGCAACGACTACAGTTACATGGAACATGCTTGTGTACCCTACCACTTCTTTAATAGCACCTAAGATATATGGACCAAAGCCAAGACCAACATCCAATGCGATAAAATATGTTGATGTAGCAACACCAATACGGTGAACCGGTACAATTTTAACGGTTACTGCTTGTCCATTAGACATGAATGTACCATAACCAAGACCAACGAATACGGAGGATAACAGTACAAGCCATGTAGTGTGAGCAATGGATAGTAAGAAAATACCAAGCGCTAAAGATACGAAGCAAGGATATAAAACGAAGTTTTCCCCTTTCATATCGAATAGGATGCCAAGTAACGGTCTTGTGATGGTAATAACTACGGCATATACAACAAAGAAGAATGTGCCGGCCATGATAAGATCTAAATCCTTTGTATAGGCCGCCATAAAGCCGATAACACCAGAATATGCAAAACCTACAAGCACCGAAACGAGGCTAATAGAATTCATACGAGGTTCAATATAATCGGAAATCTTAATACCCTTATGAGCTTCAGACTCAATATCGAGCTTAGGTTCCTTAAACTTCATAATTACGGCGCCAATGCCACAAATAACGATAAGGGCAACACAGAACGCAATGATAAAGTCATAACCAAGACTATGAAGCATCAAGATACCTAAGAATGGACCTACTGCAGCAGCAAGGGATGTAGACAAACCATAATAGTTAATTCCTTCACCGCGACGCGATTGAGGAATAATCGCTGCAATAATAGTACTAGTCGCAGTAGATGTAATACCATAAGCAAAACCATTTAAGAAACGCACACTATCAAGCATTAACAAATTAGGTGTGTAAAAATACATGGCTGTTGAAAGTAGATAAATTAATAAGCCGAGATACAACATCTTGCGGCAGCCCAACACGCTAATGAAGCGACCTGCTAGCAACCGTGCTACGACGGTACCAATAATATATATACCAACGGCTAAACCTGCTTGACTAGCTGTGGCATGAAGGTTATCTTTTGCAACTACGGCAATAATAACGATTAATAAATAATAAATCAAAAATACTAAGAAATTAATCAAAGTATCGAGGACAAATGATCTTGTCCATAAGGCCTCCTTAGCCTTATCCATAGTACCAACTCCATTTTCTAAAATATTTGTCAACCACAATGACATTGGTTAATTATAGACCTCTCATTATAAAAATCAAGAATTAAAAAGTTATTGTTGTTATCACTTTTAATTATGACTAATGCTATATTATTATACATTGAAAATATATAGTTATTTAGTGTATTCACTCAAATTTTTAATAATAAAATACCTTTGATAAACCCCACTTTAATATATCAATTAAAGCAGAGAACCAAAGGTATTTTATAGTATAAATTGATTCTATTATTTTGTTTGTAAACCACAAGCTTTAAAGAACTCTTTATAAGCATCTGCTTTTTTTACAAGGCTCAATGGATACGCCCTAGAAGTAGATGGCAAACGCGTCAAGGAAAGTTCTCGCCCTTCATAAACAAAAGGAATTGTTTCCCCTGTTTTTGGTAATTTTACCTTTTCTGGTAACATACCAAGCAAGATTTCTGTAGCCTTACCACCAGTTGTGCCAATGTGCTTACAGTTTGGAATTTGATCTAGCACATCTTTCAAGTTAACCGTTTCCACAACAGTAAGAAATGCATCAGATGCGTTACCATGCTCGCGAATCGCCTTATATACGGTCGGACAAGATGCAATACCTATTTGGTCCAAAAACGATTTAATCTTGTCTGGATCCATGGCTTTTTCTTCGCCTTTTCTAAAGTATTCTTTATCATCAAAGAATACTAGTCCAAACACACGCCACATATCATTTTGGAAATTAGGGTAATGGAATTCCATAGCACGCTTAGAAGCTTCCGGTGGGAATGTTCCCATCATCATAACCGTTGCATCCTTTGGCAAGAATGGCGGAAATGGTCTCGTTTCTACAACTTTATCGGATTCATTGTTAATAGTAGTATTATCACTCACGATACACATCTCCTTATTATTCATGTTAATTATCTATATTTACAGTAACAAGTTCATACCACAGATACTATGATAAAATTCACCTTTTACTGAACCATCGGTTGCGTCATAATGGTATTAACCGCATCAAAACCTGTTGGTACAGGAGATACGAGATATAAACATACAACGGCAGCTATAGCAAACCCAATCGCTAGGTAAGAGAATGTGCCACGTTTAGGGAATTCATATAATCCGAACATGCGTATACCAATGGCCGCACCAATGGCAGTAATAAAAGATGGCAAGGAGAACATGCCATATACGCCAAAGATAACCATCAATCCAGCATAACCACCTACTACAGTAATCATAGGCAACATACGATCCATAGGACTCTTATAATCACGTGTTAACCCAGATGGATAGTTAGAGCTTTCAATACCGAATAAACCAAGGAGAATGCCAAAATCAACCCAGATAAATTCCCAAATGCCTTTAAATGCATTTCGATTACGGCCTGCATACCAAGCAAAACCTGTAATTGCTAAAATAGCTAAACCAACTAAGCCAAAATAGTAATCCCCACTAATAGTAGGACCTACATAGGCACCAATAGCTGTTACAACGGCACTTAGAATAGCCAGTACAATGACGCGATGAACGGCTGGACGTTCTCGTTCAGGGATGCGTTTATATACAGTGGCGAGTAATTCCAAGACAAAGCACGCCATAAATACAGCAATACCAATAGCAGGATTAATAAAGATGCCTATTGCCGTTAATACTAAAGGAATCAATAGACGCCATTTAGGAAATAGCACAAGATCTTTGTAATCTAGTCGTACATCTTGTGTTTCAGCAGTAAAGTTGTTGTACACCACAAAAAGGAGCATAAAGGCAACCACATCTAATGGTGTAGCCCCCCATATCAATAAGGTTGGTACGATAATCATGGACAATGCGACGCCAGATATTCTAGATAAACCAGCTGCAACAAAGCCTAAAAGCAAAAATGGTAATAATAATGTTAAATATTCGAACATAATAAACCTCCCATCATATAAATCTAAGTATATAGTAATTAACCACAAATTACTATACCGAATGGTTTAAGGTTTATATTGATTCCACTTCAATTCCTAGTTGCATATCATCCTGTAGCAGCTATAAACTTTATGATTGTTGCCGTTTCAAACGATTTCTAATAACCGATGTAGAACATTCGAGTTGTCGTGCAATGGCCGCTATAGATAATCCTGCCATCCGCAATCTACTAATCTCACCAATATCTACTTCTAACCGTTTGCCCCTCAACACAACACCAGACTCTCGCAGATATAATGCTACCGTATTAGCTTGTAATTGATAGGCAATTCCTATATCTTTTGTGCTCAACCCGTGACGACTATAAAGATAACTCATTTCATCTATGGGTAAATTTCTGCGTCGCCCACCACGTACAGAAACACCCATGTGATGTAATATGTGTAATACCTTCCACCGTGAAAGTCCCATCATACGGGCAATACAAGATGTGCTATTACCACTTTCATAGGCCTTTTTAATGCGATCTGGTTCTACACTATGGATTGAATTAGTATGTGTGCAAAGCAATCCATACTCATGTAATCGATTGGATATGGTCGCAGTGGATACATTAAAACGGCGGGACAATGATTCAATACTCGTATGACTCACTTCATATAGATTAACTAAAGTTGCTCGATTGATATCTTTACGCGTTTCACGTCGTGGAATCTGATACATCTGCATACGCCTCACAATTGTATCTACGCTACACCCAATATAATCGGCAATATCCCGTAAGGTCCACTTTTCTTTAACATATAGATTCTCTAACAATTCTCTCGGAATATTTCGTACACTGCGATACATATAATCGCTCCTTTCATATATGTTAGGCACACCACATAACCTACCTATTACACATATTATGAAAGCTTAACTCTATATATTGCAATAGAAAAAGGGTTCCCAATAGTCACCCCCGTGACCATTAGGAACCCTTGTCTTTATTAGGAACATATATACATTATCGCGCCCTATGTCGCAATGCTTTTGGTTTTTCTAGTATAAAAGCCCATTTCATACCTTCTTTAATATCACTACGCGATTTACGATTCTTCTTCGTAGTTATAGGCTTCACATGAGCACCTATATCATTAAGAAGGACCTTACCTTCCTCCATTGTCTTTTGGCGTTTAAACTCAGCTAATCGTTCCGTTAATGATGCTCCAGAATTCATATCGTTAGCCTTTATACTTGGCACAACAGGTTTATCAATCACGATTGGCTCTGCGTTACGTTTAACTATTACCTTTTCAAGAGTCTGTTCTAACACTTGAATAGGTGCATTAGTGGCGGGTTTCTCTTCATGACGTTCTTTGATAACAGAAGTTACTTCTTCTAGCTTACGTTGAATGGGAATACCATATTCACGCTCCATATCCTCCCACGTCTTTTCAGCGCCTGAGTTTTCATACTCATCAGCATCTTCATTCTTTGAGCTTTTTAAAAAGGAGAATACAATATATCCGATAATCGCAAGGATAAGTATAGGGTTATGCACAAAGGCCGATAATACTGTAGACAAAATAGAGTCCATAGCTACTCCTATTCACCATCTGCTAAATTTTCACGCATCTTAGTGTCAGCAATAATATTGTTCATATTATAGTAATCCATAACGCCAAGATTGCCATTTCTGAAAGCTTCAGCTAATGCCTTTGGAACTTCTGCTTGTGCTTCCACAACCTTAGCTTGCATATCTTGTGTTTTAGCACGCATTTCTTGTTCTGTCGCTACAGCCATAGCGCGGCGTTCTTCGGCACGAGCTTGAGCGATTTTCTTATCTGCTTCTGCTTGGTCTGTTTGCAATTGAGCACCGATGTTACGTCCAACGTCTACGTCAGCAATATCGATAGATAAGATTTCGAATGCAGTACCCGCATCAAGACCTTTACCCAATACGGTACGAGAGATATGATCTGGATTTTCAAGTACATCTGTATGCTCTTCAGAGGAACCTACCGTCGTTACGATACCTTCACCTACACGGGCGATGATTGTCGCTTCACCAGCACCACCAACGAGGCGGTCGATATTGGCACGTACAGTTACACGAGCACGAACCTTTAATTCGATACCATTTTTTGCCACTGCAGAGATAATTGGCGTTTCAATAACCTTAGGATTAACGGACATTTGAACCGCTTCCAATACATCACGACCAGCGAGGTCGATAGCGGCGGAACGTTCAAATGTCAACGGAATAGATGCACGTTCGGCAGCGATTAACGCATCTACAACTCGGTCAACGTCACCACCTGCAAGGTAATGCGCTTCCAATTGATTTACATTAACCTCAAGGCCTGCTTTATTCGCCTTAATCAAAGGCATTACGATTTGAGATGGATTTACACGACGTAAACGCATACCAACCAATGTGAAAATGCCTACGTTAACACCGGCTGCCAACGCGGATACCCAAAGGCCTAAAGGCACAACATACAAGAATACCATAATCCCAATCAGTAGAATGGGAATCAAAATTAAAATACCTACATCCATAATAACCTCCATTATTTACGACGATGTGGTGAAAGCTTAGTCGCGCTTTCTAACAATATTGCGGCCACCTACAACACGAAGCACCACAATGGGTGAACCGGCATCGATGAAGTCCCCTTCGGTTACAACATCCACTAAATTACCATCTATTTTAGCGATACCTGCAGGGCGTAGTGTTGTGTGAGCTATGCCCTCCTTGCCAGCTAGATTTTGTAATACATCATTAGATACATAGCCAGCTTTTGTAGTAGATCGTTGTCCTAAGGTAAAAAGTTTGCCAATCCAAGTTTTTGAAAAGTGATTAAAGAAGGTTAATAATACGACTACTAATACAATCGTAATACCAAGTACGGCATATAAGGCTATATCTGTTCCACCAAGGCCGATAAATACGCCCCACATAAATAAACAATACCCGATAAGGCCCGCAATACCACCTGGTACAACCAATTCAATAACCATCAATACAAGGCCTATAATAAGCCAAAAAATATAATCCATATAAACCTCCTTTCACAAAACATTTCATACAATATATTATACAATAGACATTTATATTTTTCCAATAGACACAAACCATTCTGTATATATACCTGCCCTATTTACGACAAAACGCGCAGCCTAAGCTGCGCGTTAGAATGTATAAAATTATTCAATTACACATCGGTCTTTTTTAACTGTTCGTTGCCTATACCAGTTTTTTGTAGGATAAGGAGTACAATACTCATCCCCATACCTACAACAGTTGCGAGGCCCATCCCTTTTAAAACTACAGGGCCTATAACAAGTTGGGCACCACTGAGGCCAACAACAAGAATAACAGATGTAAGAATCATGTTTACGGGATTTGTATAGTCAACCTTACGTTCTACAAGCATACGCAAGCCAGAAGCAGCGATAATACCAAACAATAAGATGGATACACCACCCATAACAGGAACTGGAATGGCATGGATAAGAGCGGCTACCTTGCCTACGAAGGAAATAATCATAGCCAATACAGCTGCACCACCGATAACCCAGACGCTAAAGCATCGTGTAATCGCTAACACACCGATGTTTTCACCATAGGTCGTATTTGGTGTGGCTCCAAAGAAGCCAGAAAGGATATTAGCAAGACCGTCACCTAATAAAGACCGTTCTAAGCCAGGATCTTTCATAAGATCTTTAGATACGATATTACTAGTAACAACTAGGTGACCTACGTGTTCTGCAAATACTACAAATAGTGCAGGCATAATCATAACGATAGCATTAATGTCGAATTCTGGCATGCCATAAAATTGTGGCAACGAGAACCATGGCGCTGCTTCAACAGCGGAGAAATCGACAACGCCCATGATAGCAGATAAGATATAACCTGCCACTACGCCGATAAGCACAGGAATAACAGCAAGGAATCCGCGGAATACGACGGTTCCTAGCAAGGTTACAATTAAGGAGAACATAGACACAATGATAGCCTGTTCATGAGACATTCCGAGGTTTTGATCACCGATAAGTCCGGCCATGCCCATAGCGACTGGAGCTAGTTCAAGACCGATGATGGCAACAATGGCCCCCATTGCAGCTGGTGGAAATAATTTATCAATCCATCCGATGCCGATATAGCGAACTAAGAAGGATAAAATAACAAAGGATAAGCCAAATACAACGAACGCACCTTTTGCCGCCTCATAACCTAATCCTGCAGCCAACACCGCACTGACAGGAGCAATAAAGGCAAAGCTAGAGCCTAAATAGGCTGGAATCTTGCCTTTACATACAAATAAGTACAACAATGTACCAATGCCATTCATAAATAGTGCCGTTGCTGGATCGACTTTCAACAAATACGGTACCAGTACGGTAGAGCCAAACATGGCAAACAAATGTTGAAAACTAAGCGGCAATAATTTACCCAACGATGGGCGTTCTTGAATATCAATAAAATCGTTCATAATTTTCCCTCATACACAACACATATATTATCGTTTATTTGGTGGCACAAAACGGCCTGGTAATTTAGGTTCAACAGGTCTATTGGGTTTGAATCGACTCTGCGTTTCCTCGCGCAAGGATGGTAAGGTCTCCTTAGTACCTATTGGTTTAACACCTTCTACACCACGTCTCGCAATACTTGCCAAAATACCGATGGCCAAACAGTTCATCATCAAGGAAGATCCACCATAGCTGACGAATGGCAATGGTACACCTGTTACAGGCAACATACCACAAACCATGGCGATATTAAAAAATGCTTGACCACTGATAAGAATCGTAATACCAATGGCTAACCATCTACCAAAGGCATCGCGTGCCCTATTGGCAATGCGAAATCCAAAATAGGTAAACATAGCCATCAAGAATACGACCGTAATACCGCCTAAGAATCCCATTTCCTGAGCCCAAACAGCAAAGGCAAAATCCGTATGTGCTTCAGGTAGATAAAAGTACTTGGATGTACCATTTAGAAAGCCTTGTCCAAAGAATCCACCGGAGCCTACGGCTAACAAACCTTGTACAGTTTGATAGCCTTTGTCTTGTGCATAGGACCATGGATCAAACCAAGATACAACGCGTTCCCACCGATACGAACTACTTTGAGCTGCATAAAAGCCACCTAAAGCAGCCACAACCAAAGATAAACCAAATACACTTTTTTCAAAGCCTGATAAGAATATTAACAAATAGGAGAAACCTATAATCAATACGGCAGTCCCCATATCTGGTTGTTTAATAGTAAGGCCTGCAAATATGATTGGCCACAACAACATATAGCCCATGTATTTTACGCGTTCAATAATATACCAAAAGAAAACTTCTTTTCGGGACAACCCTTTTTTAGGTTTGAACATAGATGTAAATCTCGGTTTCACCCACGGTGTATCGGCCAATTTCGCTGCTGTCCACAATAATGCGGCCAACTTCGCGAACTCAGATGGTTGAAACGAAAATCGTCCCAATGAGATCCAACGACGTGCACCATTCACCTCTACACCAACAAGATATATGGCCAATAACGATACTGCGGTCAAGCCCATAATCCATATGAGTAATTTGGCATTCTGCAAGCGCCGATAGTCAAACCGATACAAAAGCACACCTAATATAGCAGAAACCAATAAATAGCCCAAATGTCTAGGCGCATAGCCCAACAATCCATCATCGGTGGTAATAGATCCAACATAAGTAGCACTAAAGATATTAATGCTACCAATCAGGGTCATTAAGATTATAGGCAATAACATGCCTTGTAGGTCATTCTTAAACACCTTCTCCCAAAAGTGTTTTTTCTTTTCCCCTTTTTGCAACATATTATACCTCCTTAGTAACAGCTGGTTTCACTGCTTCTAGTCGGAAAATAGGTTGTCCTTTTGCACTAAACTTTTCTTCATATTCTGTTTTTACATTTGGTAAATCTGTACTATGTAAATCGTAGGTTACATTCTTAAGTTCCCACTCACAATTCTTGAACTCCTCTAAGGAGAACATAAATAAATCTTCATTATCCGTTTTAAAATGAACTTCACCATTATCCTTTAATAGACGAGCATAACGATCAAGGAATGTGTGATATGTTAACCGTCGTTTAGCATGCTTTGCCTTTGGCCATGGATCGCAGAAATTGATGTAGAATCGATCTACTTCGCCAGGTGCTACGATTTCTTCAATACCGGCAATATCAAATAACGATACCTTTGCATTATCGCGCTGCGCTTCAAAAATCTTTTGCGCTGCATAATAAATAACGCCGATTTGAACTTCAAAACCCACAAAATTTGCATCTGGATATGCTTCAGACATGCCTGCAATAAATCGCCCCTTACCAGTGCCTAGTTCCATATATAATGGGCGTTCAGGATGCGAAAAAGCCTCTCGCCATTTTCCCTTATAAGCTTCTTGACCTGATAAAATAATGTGTGAATCATACTCATGGATAGCTTCATCAATCCACGGTTTTCTACGAAGACGCATCGTTACTCCTTCTATGTATATTCTGAAAGTACTATATTACATAACTAATTGTTACCTATCTTTATTATTATAGAAAAATGCTTTACTTTACGTCAATTAGTAATATAAAAAAGCCCCTGTCATTATAAAATGACAAGGGCTCATCATTAATTAGATAGCATATTTTCTAAGTACTCAATTTGTTGTGGACTCAAACCGAGCTCGGTTAAGCTTTTCTTGGATGTAGCAAATACAGCATTTGATTTACCGACGCGAGTACCTAATGCTGCTGCCGCAACGAGTTCACGATCAAGTTTACCTAGTCGTGATCGATTTCTATTTTGTGGTTTCGGTTTCTTGATACGGAATGTATTGTATTTAACAGCCGTTGATGCTTCATCTGCTTTAATCTTAGCAGCTACATTATTACCATTAGCACCATTGCCTAATAACGCACTAAGACCTACCCGTTTAGGCACAAGCTTATCATAATCTACACCAAATTCTGGGCGTTCTTCACGAAGTTGCTCAAAAGCAGCAAGAGCCGCATTCATTTGCTTTAAACCAGCTGCAGAATACAATTGGCGAATAGCAATGCTTACCTCTTGAGGCGTCAATGTACCGCGTTCAATAGCAGAGATAATCGTTTCCTTCAATGATGCAAGGTCTCCACTGGCCGTATAACGTCCAATTTCAACAAGATCTTTTTGACGTTCGTTTAGCTCTTTTGGTACGTATATATTAAATTCTGAGATGGAAGGTGCCTTCTTTGTTACCGGTTCGGCTGCACCATTTACCTCACACAGATAACCACTGCTTACTACAGCTAGAGCCACTGCCAAAGTTAAAACCTTTTTCAACGTTTCCAAGTCTCCCTTTATACACCAACAAAAGCACGTTTATATACTAATTAATATAGATTTCTAAATTAATTAAACTGTATTATATATCAAATTGAGTTAGTCTGTTATTATTATATACTACTTCATCTATTATTTATAGTCATATTAATAAAAAACTATAAAATATTTTATTTATAAACAGCTCATCATATATTCAAAAGTAGTAGCTTCTATGCTAACTAATAGAAGCTACTACTTAACGTCATTACTTATAAATAATTTTTATAAATATAATAGCACAACTCTTGTTTAACGCAACATACATTTTGCATCATTTACAATTTGTTCTACAGAAACACCATTTTCTCGTAACAGTTCAGCCGCATCATAACGATCGTGGAATTCTTTAGCAATGCCATAGTTTTTAACACGCATTGCTGATGGTCCATAGAAGCTAGCCACACGTTGGCCCCAACCACCTTCTACTACACCATCTTCCAAAGTAAATACTACAGAATGATTAGCTTTTAATGACTCTAATAACTCTTCATCAAGGCCAGAAGCAAATTTAGGATTTACTACCGTTGCATCAATACCAACTTTAGCCAATTCATCAGCTACTTGGTTAGCTAGATGGTAAAAATTACCAAGGCCTAATAAAGCAATACGTTCACCATGACGAGTCACCTCAGATTTATTTAAAATACTATAGTCAGTCGTATCCGGTACACCAGTAGATATAAATTTACCTACAGGTACGCGAATTGCTACAGGGTACTCGTGTTGATGAACAGCATATTTCGTCATAGCCAATAGTTCTTCATTATTTGTTGGTGCTAAATAAACCAGGTTTGGAATGCTTGTAAGCATTGGAATATCAAAGAAACCTAAATGAGTGACATCGTTCATGCCATATACAGACGCCATATGATTGATAATGACCGCACTGTTATTATTCACACAAAGATCTTGTACCAATTGGTCATAAGTGCGTTGTAAGAAGGTACTATCTACACTGAACACTGGCTTAGCACCATTTTTTGCAATACCAGAACTCATTGCAATGGCATGTTCCTCCGCAATACCAACGTCAATATATTGTTTTCCTGCAGTCTTACGCCATTTTGGAGTAAAACCAAAACCACCTGGTGTACCTGCATTGATAGCCACTACAGTTGGATCGACTTTAATTTGTTCCATCAAATAATCTGCGATAGTGCCTGCATAGGTTGGACCGTGATGTTCCTTTTTAGGTTTACCAGTTTCTAAATCAAATGGCATTGTCCAGTGAAAGTCTTCTTTATGTTGCTCTGCAATGGCATAGCCCTTACCTTTTTGAGTAACAATATGTAACACGATTGGGTGATTAATGTCTTTTACCTCCTTAAAGACATTAATTAATGTTTCTAAATCATTCCCCTTTGCTACAAAACGATAATCTAAACCAAGTGCCTTGAAAATATTGTTAGAACTTTCACCATTAGACTCACGCAATTCACGAAGGCCGCGATATAAACCACCATGATTTTCTGCAATAGATTGATCATTATCGTTAATGATGATAATCATGTTGCTGTTTAATGTGGCTGCATAATCAAGACCTTCGAAGGCCTCCCCACCAGATAGGGACCCATCGCCAATGATGGCGATAATATTTTCAGAATCCCCTTTCAAATTTCGAGCTGTAGCTAGGCCAGATGCCAAGGAGATAGATGTGGAGGTATGACCAATGTTGAAGAAGTCATGCTCACTTTCAGTAGGATCTGTATAGCCTGTTACATCATCATAATGATTGTGGTCTAAAAATGCCAACGCACGACCTGTGACCATTTTATGTACATAGGACTGATGAGAAACATCATATACAATTTTATCAACGGGAGAATTAAACACGTAATGTAAAGCAATGATCATTTCGGCAGCGCCCATAGGTGGACCAAAATGACCACCGTGCTCGGAAACCTTTGTCATAAGAGCTTGACGAGCTTGTGCTGTTAAGTCTGTCAATTCAGAAATAGATAAGCCTTTTAAATCGGCTGGAGATTTTATATTTATTAAATCCATAAAAGTTCCTTTCTTTCAAGTATAAATACTACTAACATATACTACAATCTAAGAAAAAAAGCTAGTCCATACAGAACCAGCTTTTATATAGCAAAAAGGCGGCATAACCAAATGGTTATACCGCCTTGATTCATCAATTATTCTGCAGTGAATGGCAATAAAGCGATTGCACGTGCACGTTTGATAGATGTAGTCAATTTGCGTTGATGTTTTGCGCAAGTACCGGAAATACGACGAGGTAAGATTTTGCCGCGTTCAGTCGTAAAACGACGAAGTTTAGCAACATCTTTATAGTCGATTTGATCGATATGGTCTGCACAGAAAACGCATACTTTTCTTCTTGGCTTTCTGCCTCTATCTCTTCTCATTGCGAATCCTCCTTTTCGAATTAGTAGGAGTCTCGGACACTAGAACGGGATGTGTTCTTCATCGCCGCCTGTACTGAAACTATCAAAATTGGACCCACCATCGAAAGAATTAGTATTCATATCAAGGGATTGGCCCACAAAGTTCGCTACCACTTCAGTAACGTAACGTTTTTGACCATCCTGAGTCTCGTAGGAACGAGTTTGCAAGCGACCTTCTACAAAGCAGCGACTGCCTTTACGAAGATTACCTGCCGCTTCACCAAGCTTGCCCCATGCAACGCAATTAATGAAAGCAGTTTGTTCTTTCGTTTCATTCGTTGTAGAGTCAACATAAGTATTAGTAGCAGCTACTGTGAAAGTCGCTACTGCTCTACCAGTTTTAGTAAAACGTACTTCAGGATCACGAGCTAAATTACCTAGAATTTGTACAGAGTTCATCTTTTCTCCTCCAGGCTTTAATTATGCATCGTGTTTAACAATCAGGTGTCTTAAGACATCATCGTTGATTTTCAACACACGGTCGATTTCTTTAATTTCAGCTGGATCAGCTTCGAAATTAACCAATACGTAGAAACCGTCAGTGAATTTTTTCACTGCGTAAGCAAGACGACGCTTGCCCCAACGATCTACCTTTTCTACTGTGCCGCCTACACGAGCAATTAAAGCTTCCACTTTTTCAATGACAGCGTTAGTTGCTTCTTCTTCAGCTGGTTTCACAATAACCATGACTTCGTATTTGTTCATACAAAATCACCTCCTCTTTCGGACTAATGCCCCTATCGACACATAGGGGTAGGAAGTGCTTACCATTAATAAGCTCTACTATTATAACCTATAAGTAGAATGAAAGCAAGTAGGTCTTATATAATAAACGGCTCATTATCATCAACTACATAAATACTCCTATGAGATGCTATTTTCTCTAAGTTCTCAGGACTATCAGTATGAACAGGAATAATAACATCAGGATTGACCATATCGATAAACTTAATTAAATCAGCCTTACATACATGACCACTTGCATGGCATATATAAGATGGATACGTATCTAGCAAATCTTTTAACGCCAGATTTTCCTCAATATATCCTGTCCACATAGAATATATAATACGCACATCATCTTTAGGAAATTTTTTAATTTGAGAAATATAATTTTCTGTTCCTCTTACCAAGGAAACAAATCCATTATCTATATAATATTTAGGATATGCCCCTATATCAAGAACTAGTGGACTATCAGGTCTACAATACAATGAACTATCATAGTACACATTATCAATCACCGTATCTAGAATTCTTTTCTGATACGCGTCACAAATTAATACCTTATCAGTCGGCATATTATGCCAAATCCCCATAATACGGTCAATATTCGTAGAGGAACACATAACAAAGACATATTTTCCATCTTGAATATATGAAGAAATATCGTCTAATACTGTGGTTTCAGATACGTATTTATCTGCGTCTCTTGACAAAGAAGTTCCCTCTGTAATTAATACATCAACCTCACCTATATAGGTTTTAACTAATTTCTCTACTACATGACTACGCAACCCATGCATCCGGAAATCACCTGTATATAAGACACGTTTACCTTCTGCTTCAATGACAAACATATAACTATCCACAGCACTATGGTCGATAACCAAAGGTCTAATATGTATATTTCCAATAGTGAAGGCTTCGCCTCCACGAAATGTATTTGCATCTAACAAACGTAAATATAAATCTTTATCTTGATGTTCAGTAGCTATCATAGCCACTTCCTTACTCAGTTCCCCCATATATAATGGTATTTCTGGTAATGCAGAGGTTAGTTGTCCTAAGTGATCCATATGATAATGTGAAATTACAATACCATCACAATCTAGTATCCCTTTTGTAACACCGTCTATATCTAAATTTATAGGTGTGTACTTTTCATCTAAACTTAATTCATTACCAAAATCCAGTATAATGCGGGTAGATGCTGTACTAATTTCTATGGCACTACCACCAATTTGATGAGTACCGCGATGTACAGTAATATTCATCATAACTAATCCTTTATGATTTCTAAGCATTCTGTGCAATATTCATAGTATTCAACAGAGTCATTATCATCCTTATCTCTCAAACGATTAGCAGTTTGTATGCCACTACGTTTCAGCATAAGAAATCGTATTTGTTTTAACATTTCTTCTTGCTTTAGAATAGCCTTACACAATTTATACAATTGGGTATTTTCATTTAATAATCCCAAGCCTTTAATTTCTTTATATTGCTGTGTTTTAATTGTTTTATTCGGATATCTAGTTTTACCATCATCAAGCGATACCATTAGATTTCTTTCATAGCCGTTTTCACGCTCTGAAAATGCACCTTCATCAAATAAGATTACTAATTCTGCCTTACTGTCATCCAAAGTAACTTGCTGATTTTCATCATTCAGTTTTTGTTTTACTTGATCTAACTTCAAAAGTTTATAGTATGTATAAGCTTCTAAGATACAACGTAATAATGTTTCATCACTCACAGATGGTCTGTATTTTAATTCAACTATAGAAATTAAATTATCCTTTTCATTGTATGATAATAAATCTATTTTTCCATAAGAATCAGACTTCTTCTTTTTTAATGGTGTTTGATAATCAATAATCTTTCCTAACCCACATACATTACCTTGTCTGTATAATAATTTAGCTAATATTTCTTCCTTACGATTTGTGGAGATAATACATTCACATTCCTTGCTATGATCTGGTACAAAATGATTCGTTCTAACAGGTACTAAACACTTCCATACTGTTAACAAATCATTATCAAAGATGGACTTTGCAATTCGTTCCGTGTATAAATTTCTCTTTTCTTTCTTTGCACCCGTAACATATCCGCGATAATTCAAAATTGATGTTTTATAAAAGTTTCCCACTACTTCTTTCACTACTTCTTGTTGAGTGCAATTATCCGATAAAGTATTAGTTAATTCTGAAAACTTTTCTCCTCGATTTATATCAGTAAATACTACATCAAAAGTCTCTTTAATACTCATTTTCACAACATACCTCCGACACCAACCAATAATACGCCTTTCTTTTATATCATTATACATAATTAAACGGGCCAAAAACACCCCACAGTATCTTCTTTTAAATTCTATAGAAACCTCTTGCGCCAATCTCTTATATATTTTACTATATATAGAGAATTTTAATTATAAAAGGAGTCATCATGGCTAATATTAATGAAAACTATTTAAACCTACAAGGTTCTTATTTATTTGCTAACATTGCTAAAAAAGTAGCGGATTACCAAGCAGCTCATCCAGATGCTGACATTATTCGTCTTGGTATCGGCGATGTAACATTGCCTTTAGTACCTGCTATCGTAGATGCTATGACTAAGGCTGTTCAAGAAATGGGCAAAGCCGAAACATTCCGCGGTTATGGCCCAGAACAAGGTTATGATTTTCTTCGTAAAGCAATTATCGAAGGCGATTACAAACCATATGGCATCGAAATTGGTATGGACGAAGTATTCGTTTCTGACGGCGCAAAATCCGACGTTGGTAATATCCAAGAATTATTCAGCGAAGATAATATCATCGCTATCACTGACCCTGTATACCCTGTATACCTTGATTCCAATGTTATGGGCGGTCGTACTGGCCAAGCCGTTGACGGTATGTTTGAAAAAGTTGTATACCTTCCTACATTTGCAGAAAATAATTTCTCTCCAGAATTCCCTTCTGAACGTGTAGACATCGTATATCTTTGCTCCCCTAACAATCCTACAGGCACAGTACTCAGTCGTGCACGCTTAGCCGAATGGATTAAATGGTGTAAAGAAAACGACGCGATTTTGATGTTCGACTCCGCTTATGAAGCTTTCATCAGCACGGAAGACACTGTTAAATCTATCTATGAAATCGAAGGTGCACGCGAAGTAGCTATTGAATTCCGTTCCTTCTCTAAAACCGCTGGCTTTACAGGTACACGTTGTGCCTACGCAGTAGTTCCAAAAGAGGTAACAGGCAAAACTAAATCTGGCGAACGTCAACCTTTGAATCCTATGTGGAACCGTCGTCAATGCACTAAATTTAACGGCGTACCTTACATCGTTCAACGTGGTGCGGAAGCGGTATATTCCAAAGAAGGCCGTGAACAAACTCGCGCAAACATCGCTTACTACAAAGAAAATGCACGCATCATCAAAGAAGGCCTCGAATCCATCGGCCTTACTGTATATGGTGGTACTGATGCACCTTACATTTGGTTAAAAACACCTGGCAACATGACAAGCTGGGAATTATTCGATCTTCTTCTTGAAAAGGTACAAATCGTGTCTACACCAGGCTCTGGTTTCGGTCCACATGGCGAAGGTTACCTTCGTTTAACTGCATTCGGCAGCCGCGAAAATACAATCCGTGCCGTAGAACGCATCAAAACTTTACAATTCTAATACATTTATACCTAAAAATATGTAATACAAAACGGTTGTGAAACCTTCTCTCCGAATGTTTCACAACCGTTTTTATTTTAAATCTAGATACTAATTAAAAGTTATGACGAATACCCGCATCTACACGATAGGATGTATCAACAGTACTACCAAAGTTTTTAGTAAATGTTCCATATAAATATGTATTTGGACGGAAACTCCATGAACCACCGAGTTCAAGATCAAGCCAAGTATCCTTCAAATCTACTACGCTATTAGTCGTTGGTTCACCGGCCATGCTATAGGTTGCTTTCATCTTGCCAGAGAATTCATGCGCCATTGCAGCTTTAAGGAAAACATTACTATTCTTAGCTTCCTTACCGATACCAATACCTAAACGACCTATAGCAGAGTTAACTGCATCAGAATTAATATGAACTGTGCTACCTGTATTCGTACGAGCATCGAAGCTTTCACCAGATAGACGACTAAAAATCAATTCTGCACTAGGATCAATATAGAAACCATTATTTCTCTTGATACGCTTGCCATATTCAAGGCTCAAAGATGTACCCGTATTACGGTAGTCACCACTCAATGCCGTTCCTAAGCTATTATGTACGGTAAAATCATTTTTCAAACGATTGCCTTTAGCAATGATATCTAAGTAACGGCCATCATTAAATTGTTTAGCTCCATAGATTGCTAGCCCCGCAGTTTTACCAGAACCCGAACCTAGTGCATAATCACTATTATTTGTGCCATACAAGAAGGCACCGCCTACAATCCAGTTTCCTCGTTTCGTATCATAACCAACTTGCGCCATATTATAGGTTTGATTTACATAGGCAGAGTCTGTAATTTTAGATTTACCACCAATATATTTGCCCCATACGCCTTGATTGTCAACGTTTATACGAACATCACCCAAACGGCGTTGCAAATCATTTGTATCAGCGCGCATTTGCATAATAGAAGATGCTAATGCACTCTTAGCACCGGATACGATTTCACTTTCACTAGTGGATAATACGGTTTTATTAGACACCATAGCACGTCCATCTTTATCAAAATCATCTGGGCTAAGTTTAGCATTTAATGTAGGACTAATCACACCTGTTTCTAGATGCACATTAACACCGAGGTTTCGCTCACCCTTCGTATATCCATTGTAGACTACTTTCTTCACAAATTGATTTTCTGCTAATCCTGGAATTTCGGCATTAGCATGTTCTTTCAAAGCATCTACGGAGCTACGCAATGTAACAGAAGAACCAGGGTCAGCATGGTTAATAACCACTTCACCCTTTCCGTTTTCTGCAGCAGGTGCACCTTTTTCATAATCAATAGCTGTATGACCAGCATAATTATTAATCGTAATAGGCCGTGCATCTACGGCTTGGATAATGCCGCGGCTACCTTCTGTAGCACCACCTATAAGATGCTCTACCTTACTACCTGTATAGAGATAATTTGCAGTATCTGGTCGGCCTTGTGTAGGGTATTCACGTTCAGCTCCTAACCATTCATTACGCCATGTAGCACCATTTTGTAAATATAATCTCAAACCGCCATGATAAGGATTATTGTTACTTTCATCAAATTCATTGAGTACACCACCCACTAATTTAGAATTTGGTGTCGTTAATCCTAATGAAATTTCTGATCCATGATTGTGTGGATTTTTATCAATACCATAGTTTTTATTGATAAAACCAATATTGCCATACATATTGACGTTCTTAGCACCTGGTTTCAATCCATCCATGCCAGTATTCACATAGACAAATCCTTCTTCTGAAAGTGCAGAATATGTATCAGATGTCGTTAAAGGATGTGTCTTTACATCTGCCCCACCAAGAATCCGAATGTATCCATCCTTATTAGCTTGCAAACCTACGCCAATGGCATCTACGTTGGCATTACCTTGTACGGTAATACGGGTATCATCATTATTACCATCATTTGTAACCCCACCATAACCAGCATATATACCACTCATATAATAGTGTGCTAAGTCTGGTCTGCGCTTCTCTCCACTTTCCGCAGGTGATGGATTTGTAACCGTTACATTCACATTTTTATCAATGGCAACCTGGGATCCATCAAGGGCATAAATACCGGTAACATTATTATGGTATTCATTTCCCTTTACACCAAGGCCAGATACATTGACGGTCAAATCATCGGTATAGTGTTTATTTTCACCCCACAAACTCAACCCAATGGAGTCTTCATCCGTATGGCTTTCAACTGTAGTGGCTGACACCATGGCCTCTGTACTAGCACCGGTAATAATTAAAGCAGCAATAACAGCAAGATTTATCGTTCTTCTCATCTCATAACCTCCTCAAACTATACACAATAATATTCATATATTTATTGTATATATAGCAGGGGTATATATGTCAATTTTTGTACATATGATGTTTTCTTTTATGTATATTCCCATACGCAATGTATCGATATAATGATGAATAATAACAACCAAATTATTTTCTTCACATAATATATCCTGTATAAGTCTATAGAATATTATAAAAAGAGAATTTTCTATGCTATAATAAAGATATTAGTTATTACACTACATTTTATAATTATATAGGAGGCTAATATGAGCAAAATTCGTATTGGTATCGTAGGCTATGGCAACTTAGGCCGTGGCGTAGAAGCATCTGTTAAATTGCAACCAGATATGGAACTCGTAGGCGTATTTTCTCGTCGTAAAGGTTTAGAAACAGTTTCTGGTGTTCCTACATACACTATGGAGGATTTGCCTAATTTCAAAGGCAAAATCGAAGTTATGGTTCTTTGCGGTGGTTCTGCAACAGATCTTATCGAACAAACTCCAATGGTAACAAAATACTTCAACTGCATCGATTCTTTCGATACACATGCGCGTATCCCCGAACATTTCGCAAATGTAGACAAGGTGGCTAAAGAAGCTAAAACTGCTACATTGATTTCTTGTGGTTGGGACCCAGGCATGTTCTCTTTGCAACGTGTTTACGCTGAAAGCATCTTGCCTAACGGCAAATCCTACACATTCTGGGGTCGTGGTGTTTCCCAAGGTCACTCCGATGCTATCCGTCGTATCGATGGCGTTCTCGACGCTCGTCAATACACTGTTCCTAAAGAACAATACCTTGAAGCTATTCGCAACGGCGAAATTCCAGACGTTGATGGCTACAAAGGTCACCTTCGTGAATGCTATGTAGTAGCAGCTCCTGATGCAGACAAAGCTAAAATTGAAAACGAAATCAAAACTATGGAAAACTACTTCGTAGGTTACGAAACTGTAGTCAACTTCATTTCCCAAGAAGAACTTGATCGCGACCACAAGGGTATTCCACATGGTGGTTTCGTTCTTCGCTCTGGTGAAAGCACTGATGGCACTCGTCACGTTGTTGAATACTCTTTGAAACTTGATTCTAACCCTGAATTCACAGGCTCTGCACTTGTTGCATACGCTCGTGGCATCTACCGTCTTGCTAAACACGGCGGCACTGGTTGTTACACAGTATTCGACATTCCACCAGCTTGGATTTCCACACATTCTGCTGAAGAATTGCGAGCTCACTCTCTATAATTCTATACGCATCTTAAGAGGATAACTTCGGTTATCCTCTTTTTACATTAACAATGTCGTACGACGACACACAAAAAGGACCGCCCTAAGACGGTCCTTTTTCATATTACAATTTATCTATTAATACCAACGTGTCAATGGCAATTCATTGTTAACACCTTTTGTCATAAGGATTTGATGTAAATCCATATTGCCAATATAGAAACCTGCTGCACAACCACAGAGATATAAGTCCCACATGCGAACGAATTCAGTACCGCGAGCTTTTTCTACTTGGTCACGTACACCTTGGAAATTATTGTACCAGTGCATCAATGTTTTATAGTAGTGCAAGCGCAAGCTTTCAACATCGATAACATTAAAATCATAGTCATAGGCAATGGAAACCATTTCACGAAGAGATGGTAAGCATCCACCTGGGAAGATATATTTACGAATCCATGCACTAGATTCTTTTTCTGATGGATCACTGATGTAATGGAGCAAGAATAAGCCACCATCATTTAACATAGTGGATGCATCTTCCATATACAATGGAAAATTAGGACGACCTACATGTTCCAACATACCAACGCTGACGATACGGTCGAATGTACGACCAGATGCAGCTACATCACGATAGTCAATGAGTTCGATTTGGACTTGACCTTCAAGGCCAAATTCTTTAATCCGTTCTTGGCCCTTCTTCCATTGTTCTTCGGACAATGTACAACCATAGCCTTTAACGCCGTACTTGCGGGCTGCTTCGATTAAAAGGAATCCCCAACCACAACCGATATCGAGTAATGTCATACCTTCTTTTAAATATAATTTATCAAGAATATGATGAACCTTTTGGTATTGTGCATCTTCTAGGCTATCATCTTCATGTTTAAAGTACGCACAAGAATAGCTCATTGTCTTATCGAGCCATAAGCTATAAAAATCATTGCCAAGGTCGTAGTGAGAAGATACTTGTTGTTTTTGATCTTTCTTTTTAAGACCTACATTAAAGAGAGAACTAAGTACCTTTTTATTGATAGAATCCTTATTGACATGACCTAGTACAACACAAAGAGCTTTGAATAAATCGCCTTCTATTTCAATATCCTTACGCATATACGCTTCGCCAAGTGCAAGTTCAGCAGAAACGAGCAAATCTTTCTTAGGAATATCGCGGTTTACACGAATGGTAAACTCAGGTGTACCTTCGCCAATGGTATATTCATTGTCACCTATTTTTACAGTAAAACAGTGATCATTAAAACGTTCTAAATAGTGAACTAGAAAACTATCAAATAACTTAGAAAACATAATTAACTTCCTTTCCTAACTTCCTTGCACGACATACTTAACTCAATCAATGTAACGAAGCTACCTATGCACTAGCATAGTTCTTAACTCATCAAAAAATTTTATATAATATAAAACATGAAATATACATGATTTTATTATATAAATTATTTGCTTATTATTATTTTTTATAAGTTGTTTTGATTTTTACTATATTATTATAGCACTTATCTTCAAATAATCTAGACCAATTCTATAGAAATGTATATATCTGTTAGAATATGATATAATATGTGTTTGATAAGGCTTTTGTAAAGAACAATATTTCTAATGAAAGTTTTCACAAAGAACGAAATTAATTTTAATAAAGGTGGTACCATGAGCACAAATTTAGAAGTAGGCATCGTAGGCCTTCCAAATGTTGGTAAAAGTACATTATTCAACGCTATCACAAAGGCTGGCGCTGAGGCTGCCAACTATCCATTCTGTACAATTGAGCCAAACGTAGGTGTTGTTGATGTTCCGGACAATCGTCTAGCTGTATTAGCGGAAATGTTCGGTTCCAAACGTATCCTCCCTGCTGCTATGCGATTTGTAGATATTGCAGGTCTCGTTGAAGGTGCATCTAAAGGCGAAGGTTTAGGCAACAAATTCCTTAGCCATATCCGTCAAGTAGATGCTATTGCACAAGTTATTCGTTGTTTCGATGACCCTAATATCACTCACGTTGCAGGTTCTATCGATCCAATCCGCGACATCGAAATCATCAATACCGAGCTCTGCCTTGCAGACCTTGAATCCGTAGAAAAACGGAAACAACGCATTGAAAAAATTGCAAAATCCGGCGATAAAGATGCTCGTGCTGAATTGCCATTGCTAGAACGCATTATCGAAGGTCTTGGCGAAGCAAAACCAGTTCGTGCACAAGGTCTAGATGAAGAAGAATTAGAAATGATCAAAGAGTTGACATTACTTACAGCCAAACCATCTCTTTATGTTGCTAACATTTCTGAAGATGAAGTATCTGATTATTCCGGTAACGAATATGTAAAACGCGTTGAAGAATACGCGAAGAACGAAGGTGCTGGTATCGTTGTTGTATCCGCTCGTATCGAATCTGAAATCGCTGAATTATCCGATGAAGAATCTGCTGCATTCCTTGAAGATCTTGGTCTTGAAGAATCCGGCTTAACTAAGCTTATCAAAGCAAGCTATGCACTCTTAGGTCTCATCAACTACTTCACTGCTGGCGAAATGGAAGCCCGTGCATGGACAATTGTAAACGGCACCAAAGCACCTCAAGCAGCTGGTAAAATTCACTCCGATATCGAAAAAGGCTTTATCCGTGCTGAAATCGTATCCTTCGATGACTTACAAGCTTGCGGCAGCCAAAATGCTGCCAAAGAAAAAGGCCTTGTACGCCTTGAAGGTAAAGACTACGTTATGAAAGACGGCGATGTAACACATTTCCGTTTTAATGTTTAAAGTAAAAGCTCTCTGATTGTGTAGTGACCCCAAAAAGTT
>NZ_JAPVXW010000011.1:0-77313 GCF_041431535.1 Veillonella sp. 27098_8_77
AGATGGTACCACTGTAGCAGGAGCAACGGCTGTAACTAACCCAGTAGCTAGCCTTGTAAATCCAGATGGTACAACAACTGGTGCTACAACTAAATTAACTAATATTGCTAATGGTACAGTTGCTTCTGGTAGTAAAGAGGCAGTCAATGGTGGTCAATTATTTGATGTAAAAACGGCGGCAGATGCTGCCAATACTGCAGTTACTACCAAAGGAATCAAATTTGATGGTGATACAGGTACAACTATCACTCGTAAACTAGACGAAACACTAAATATTAAAGGGAATACAGCAGCTGGTGCTGTATTAACAGATGGTAATATTGGTGTAGTTTCTGATGGTACAGATACACTGTTAGTGAAATTAGCTCGAAATATTGATCTTGGCACTAATGGTTCTGTTACAACTGGTAATACTAAAATTAGAAATAGTGGTTTGACATCTAAAGATGCTGCTGGTAATACAACTGTAGTAAACGGTTCTGGTCTATCTTTTACTGATAATGCTGGTAATGCTACTGGTCCTAGTATTACAAAAGACGGTATCAGTGCGGGTAATAAAACAATTAGCAATGTAGCAACAGCCGTTAATAGTACAGATGCCGTTAATAAAGGGCAATTAGATGCGGCGATTGCAGCAATCCCTACAACTGGAGGGGCGACTACACTTAAGACAGCAGCAGATAACAGTACGACAGGTACTGTAGCATTAGCGACCCAATCTCTTACAGTCAAAGGTACTGCTGACTATGTAACAACGGCTGCAAATGGTAATGCCATTACCGTTGATTTAGCACAATCTATCAAAGATAAAATTAATACAGCTGCTACTGTAGCTGGCAATGGTAAAGATGGTCGAGATGGTTCTAACGGTACAGCAGGAGCCTCTATCACTGGACCAACAGGTAAAGATGGATTAAATGGTAAAAATTTAACGGATAAAACGAATGCTATTCGTAATGGTGAAGCTGGTGTCATCGTGTACACAAATGATGCTGGTGAGCGGTTAGTAAAAGCTAATGATGGGAACTACTACAAGGCGGCTGATGTAAATGCAGATGGTACAACTGTAGCAGGAGCAACGGCTGTAACTAACCCAGTAGCTAGCCTTGTAAATCCAGATGGTACAACAACTGGTGCTACAACTAAATTAACTAATATTGCTAATGGTACTGTTGCTTCTGGTAGTAAAGAGGCAGTCAATGGTGGTCAATTATTTGATGTAAAACAAAATATTACTAATTTGACTAATACTGTTAATGGTGGATTGAACTTTAAAGGAGATACTGGCAATCAATTCAATAGTGCATTAGGTACGACTGTTAATGTAGTTGGTGGCACAACGGGTAATGGTACAACTAATAATGTTGTAGTAAGTTCAAATGGTACAGATACATTAACTGTTAAATTAGCTGAAAATATTGATCTTGGTACTAATGGTTCTGTTACAACTGGTAATACTAAAATTAGCAATAGTGGTTTGACATCTAAAGATGCTGCTGGTAATACAACTGTAGTGAATGGTTCTGGTCTATCTTTTACCGATAGTACTGGTGCGGCTACAGGTCCTAGCCTTACAAAAGACGGTATCAATGCGGGTAATAAAACAATTACCCATGTAGCAACAGCCGTTAATGGTACTGATGCAGTTAACTTGACTCAAGTACGAAATATGATTTCTGGTATCGGTGGCGGCGCACATAGTAAAGTTACCGAAGGTAATAATATTAAAGTTAAGGAAACACTAGACGATGCAACAAATGGTAAAGTATTTAATGTAGCACTTAAAGATTCTATCTCTGTTACAAATGTAACAACTACAGATGCAGCGGGTAACACAACTATAACTAATGGTAGTGGTGTAACTATCACTGGTGCTTCTAGTCCTACAAACCCTGGTACGACAGTATCCTTGACAAGTGATGGCTTGAATAATGGAGGTAACCAAATTCATAATGTAGCGCGTGGTACATCTGCTAATGATGCAGCAACTGTAGGTCAAGTACAAGAAGCTATGAGTGGTTTAAACAGTGCATTTAATGGTTTTGATAGTAAAATAAATACAACTGGTGCTAATGCGGCAGCATTGGCTGGTTTGAAACCAATTCAATACGATCCATTGGAACCAACTCAAATTATGGCTGCGTATGGTCATTACCATGATAAATCTGCTGTAGCAGTTGGTGTGGCTCACTTCACTAATGAAAGTACTATGCTCCACGCAGGTGTAACCCTTGATGACCAAAATAATATGTTCAATGTGGGGGTAACTAAAAAAATTGGTTCCTCAGCAGCAAAAAAAGCAATTCCTGAACGTTATAAAGGTGGTCCAATTAGCTCTATATACGTAATGAATGATGAAATTACTGCATTGAAAGAAGAAAATGCAAGAATTAAACAAGAAAATGAAGATACTAAAGCTAAATTAGCAATGGTTATGGAAAAATTAGGTTTATAATCTAAGGTATATTCTATAATACATGGTATGCGGATTAGGAAGGTAAAACGTATACAATTTCAGTTACTGGTAGTTAATCTGTTACTTATACAGGTTAAGAATTACAAAACAGCCCCTTAAACAAAAAAGCTATTAGTTGATTGAACCGACCCCTTAATGTTAGACTAAAAATCTTAAGGTTAAGGGGTCACTACATAATCAACTAATAGCTTATTTTTTATGTTTCTAAGAAAAAATGGGGTGAATATTATAGAGGGGGAGCTTATGGCAAATCATGTGTATATGCTAGTATTAATCTAACAAAAAAAAGAGACACCTGCTTTCGAAATCTGACTTTGGCCTGAGCCCCGAAGGGGCGAAGAAAAAGCCGGTGGAAGATTTCGGAAGTAGGTGTCTCCTCAATGGTCTATACTTGATTAGCTGTTTAATTCAATAGAAGAACCTGGATCGATAATAACCGCGGTTTGGTTGTATTTGCCTTCTACTAGGCTTGCGAATACGCCTGGTTCGCGGTCGATAACAGGCCATGTTTTGTAGTGGATTGGGATGGAGATGCGCGCTTTTACATAGCTTGCTGCAAGGGCTGCATCTTCGACGCCCATTGTGTAGTTATCGCCGATAGGGAGAAGTGCGTAGTCGATATCGCCAAAGCGGTTCAATAATTTCATGTCGCTAAAGAGGGCGGTGTCGCCTGCAAAGTATACGATGTCGCCGAAGAAGTTGACGATGCAACCTGCTGCGTGACCACCTGGTACGCCAGCGCCATGGAATGCTGGAACGATACGAACGGAACCGAATTCAAAGTCGTATTTACCGCCAAGGTGCATAGCATGTGTACGGCAACCTGCAGCAGCTGCTTTGCCAGCAACTTCAGCTGTAGAGATTACGAGCGCGTCGTTAGCTTTGGCAATGAAATCAGTATCGCCGTAGTGATCATCGTGACCGTGGCTGACGAAGATGTATTGGCATTTAATATCTTCTTTTTTTGCCATGTCCCATGTATTGCCCGTTAAGAATGGGTCGAAAATCATGGATACGTCACCGTTTGTTAGCATAAAGCACGCGTGGCCGAAATAAGTTAATTTTGTTTTCATAGGAACACTTCCTTCCTCATATATACTAATTTAATTATATTGTATAATAGAAATGAGAAAAGTAAAACTATTGATGTACATTTATACATAAAATAAGGAAATATTATGGAATTAACACATTTTGATGAACAAGGCAATGCGTGGATGGTGGATGTGTCCGATAAGGATTATACGCATCGCATTGCGGTAGCAGAAGGTTTTATAGCCATCAATGATGCTATATATGACCGCATTCAAGGTGGGACGATGAAAAAGGGTGATGTTTTGTCCGTTGCTCAATTGGCTGCCATTATGGGGGCTAAGCAAACGAGTAACCTCATCCCGTTGTGTCATCCTTTGATGCTTACGAAGGTGGAGGTCCATTGCCATCTTGTTGATGGTGAAAGTCTAGCTTTCACAACAGATACGCATAGTAAAGCGGTAAAGATTACGGCGACAGTTAAGACGACGGGGCAAACCGGTGTTGAAATGGAGGCACTTACGGCCGTACAAGTGGGGCTCCTCACTGTATATGATATGTGCAAGGCCATCGATAAGGGCATGATTATGGGGCCTACGTATCTCGTTGAAAAAGACGGTGGCAAGAGCGGACACTTTATTCGAAGTAATAAATAATCTTAGTGGTGTAGGGCTGTTTGTGTCCCACCTAGGAAAAATAGAATTCACTACTTGAATACGTACTGTAGATTAGGTAGAATAATATAGATATAAGAATAGAGGGAATGGTATGGAAATTGTATTATATGAACCGGAGATTCCTGGTAATACCGGTAATATTGCACGCCTTTGTGCGGCAAACCATATGACCTTGCATCTCATCAAACCATTGGGCTTTTCCATTGACGATAAGCACGTTAAACGGGCCGGCCTTGATTATTGGCATTTGGTAGATGTACAGGTACATGAAAATATAGAAGAACTATATGCGAAATATCCTGATCGTCGTTATTTTTATGCTACTACGAAGGCAAAACATGTGCATTCTGATGTGAAGTTTGAGATCGGTGATATGCTCGTATTTGGTCCTGAAACTAGAGGCTTACCTGAAAGTTTATTAGAAGGTAATGAAGAAACGTGCATTCGTATTCCTATGGTGGAAAAGGCGCGGTCTTTAAACCTTTCAAATTCTGTGGCTATTATTGCCTATGAAGCTATGCGTCAATTGGATTATCCAGATTTGAAAGAAGTAGGCAATTGGATTAGCCATAAGTAAAAGAATGTACGATGTTTGTGAGACTTGGCTTTTACAAAGAATAGTATATGCAATAAATGTATGATGTCCGTGAAAGTTAACTTTCACAAAGAATAGTGTATGCAATAGGGGGAATGAATATGAATTACGATAAAGCCCATGATTTAGCACACGCCATGCGTGAATCTGAAGAGTATAAAGAGTTGATGCAAGCGCAAGAGGCTGTAAAAGCTGACGCAGAAGCAACTGCATTGGTGCGCACATTTATGGCGCAACAAATGCAATGGGAATATGCTAAGTTGTCCGGCGCGCCTGAAGCAGATGATTTGCAAAAGAAACAAGAGGAATTGATGCCTCAAATTCAAGCAAATACTGCAGCGGCTAATTATTTGCAAGCGCAAATGCGTTGGAGCCAAGTATCTAATGATATTTACAAAATCATTAGCGAACCAATCACTGAGGGGATGAAAGTTTTAGATCATGGGGAAAAACAACAACCACAACATTAAGGCCCTACAAACGGCTTTATTAGAAAAATTACCAAGTACACGTGTACGAGAAGAGGAATATTTACGTCATCATACGACATTTAAAATCGGTGGTCCTGCTGATTTGTTCGTTGAACCTACAACGATGGCTGAATTGAGCTTTGCTCTTCGTACTATTCACGAGTTTGATGTGCCTGTTACCATTATCGGTTGCGGTTCCAATATTCTCGTGAAGGACGGTGGCATTCGCGGTGCTGTTGTATCCGTTCGACATATGACACAAATCATGGACTGCAATGATAATGTATTGTGTATCGGATCTGGGTATATGTTGAAAGACGCTTCTGAGTTCGCATGGGAAAATGGCTTGACTGGCTTAGAATTTGCCATCGGTATTCCTGGCACATTAGGGGGTGCCGTATTTATGAATGCCGGGGCTTATGATGGGGAAATGAGCCATGTCGTTACAGCTGTTCGAGCTGTAGATTTTCAAGGCAATATTAAAGAATACGATGCATCGCATTTAGATTTTGCCTATCGTCATAGTATATTCCACGATAATCATGAGGTTATTGGTGAAGTGATTATGACCCTTAAACCTGGAGACAAAGCTGCTATCAAGGCACGCATGGATGAACTTACAGAAAAACGGGAGTCCAAACAACCTTTAGAATTTGCTAGTGCAGGCTCCACCTTTAAACGCCCACCAGGGTATTTTGCAGGAACCTTGATTGAACAAACAGGCCTTAAGGGCTTATCCGTAGGTGATGCGCAAGTATCCCATAAGCATGCGGGCTTTGTTATCAATACAGGCAGTGCTAGTGCGAAGGATGTACTCGATTTAATTGCCGAAGTACAACGTCGCGTATATGACCAACATGGTGTACATCTTGAACCAGAAGTACGTATGATTGGTGAAGATTAATACAAACTAAATACTCATACAAGATTTCTTATGAACTGTTATTCTTTTTAAGGAGACGGGATGCATAAGAAATCTTTTTTTATAGTGTTTCCTTTGACATGATTGAATTAGTTACGTTATAATTAAGTGTTGCCAATTTTGGGAATATACCTATATAGCGACTTTCACAAGCGTTATATGATATAGAATATACTGAAGGAATTAAAGGGAGGATCTTATGATTCGCGAAAATCTTCGTAATGTAGCGATTATCGCCCACGTTGACCATGGTAAAACTACTTTGGTGGACGCATTATTAAAACAAAGCCATGTGTTCCGTGAAAATGAAAAGGTAGCAGAACGCGTAATGGACTCCAATGATTTGGAACGTGAACGTGGTATTACTATCTTGTCTAAAAACACTGCAGTTATGCATGATGGCATCAAAATCAACATCGTTGATACTCCAGGCCATGCTGACTTCGGCGGCGAAGTAGAACGTGTACTTAACATGGTTGATGGCGTATTGCTTCTCGTAGATGCTTACGAAGGTCCAATGCCTCAAACTAAATACGTTTTGCGTAAAGCATTAGAACAAAAATTGAAACCAATCGTAGTTATCAACAAAATCGACCGTCCTGACCAACGTGTTAAAGAGGTTGAAGATGAAGTTCTTGAATTGTTCATGGAACTTGAAGCTGATGATGACCAACTCGATTTCCCTGTAGTATACGCATCTGCTCGTGCTGGTGTGGCTAAAACTAACTGGGATGACGAAGCAGTAAATATGGAACCATTATTTGAAACCTTGATTAAAGAAATTCCTGCACCACAAGGTGATTTGGAAGGTCCTCTTCAATTCATGGTTACTACACTTGATTACGATAACTTCATCGGTAAAATCGCAGTAGGCCGTATCGTTCGCGGTAAAATGAAACCTAATCAACAAGTGGCTATCATGACTGGTGAAAGCACTCGTAAAGCGAAAATTGGCCGCGTATATACATACAATGGCTTGAACCGTGTTGAAACTGACGAAGCACAAATGGGTGATATCATTGCATTCGCTGGTATCGACGATATCAATATCGGCGAAACTGTAGCAGATGCTGAAAATCCTGAAGCATTGCCATCCATCTCCATCGACGAACCAACATTGTCCATGGTATTCTCCGTAAACAACTCTCCGTTCGCAGGTCGCGAAGGTGAATTCGTTACATCCCGTCACTTACGTGATCGTTTATTCCGCGAAGTAGAAACTAACGTTTCTATGAAGGTAGAAGAAACTGATTCTGCCGATGCTTTCAAAGTATCTGGCCGTGGCGAATTGCACTTGGCTGTATTGATCGAAACTATGCGTCGTGAAGGCTACGAATTACAAGTAGGTAAACCACGCGTAATCTTTAGAACTATTAACGACAAATTGTGCGAACCATTAGAAGCATTGACTATCGATGTACCTCAAGAATTCATGGGTACTGTAATGGAAAACCTTGGTCAACGTAAAGCTGAATTGACTAACATGGTTGAATTGGCTGGTTACCTTCGCATGGAATTCGTAATTCCTGCTCGTGGTTTGATCGGTTTCCGTGCACAATTCTTAACAGCTACAAAAGGTAATGGTATCATGAACCATGTATTCCATGGTTATGCACCATACAAAGGCGAAATTCCTTCCCGTACACGCGGTGCCTTGGTAGCATTCGAAAATGGCGAAACTACACCATATGGTTTGAACTCCGTTCAAGATCGTGGTACATTGTTCGTTGGTCCTAACCAAGACGTGTACGCAGGCCAAGTTATCGGTGAAAACACTCGTGAACTTGATATGGACGTTAACCCATGTAAGAAAAAACACGTTACTAACATGCGTTCTAGCTCCTCTGATGAAGCAGTTCGCTTGACTCCACCTCGTATCTTCTCCTTGGAACAAGCTCTTGAGTGGATCAACGATGACGAACTTGTTGAAGTAACACCTGAAAGCATTCGTATGCGTAAAACAATCCTTGATCGTGCTGCACGTGCGAAAGCTGCAAAAAATAAAAAATAATATCTATACAAGATATATGAAAACGACACTTCTGGTGAGTGTCGTTTTTATATTTTTATAAGGTTTGGATATTCCTGTTTATTATACACATATGAAAATTAGATGATAATCTTATCAATTATGATAGATAAGCATAGTAATGCCTGTATATACAGAGTATGCATAATAGCTTGATTATACGGGTATAGGTATATACGAAACCTCTATAAATTTGTATAATAATAGCAAGTTTGTTGATACAAGTTATTGATTATGGAGGTTTTTATGAATAAGAAATTATTAGCATCCTTATTTGCTGTAGGTTTGGCTGCAGGCTGTGTATGCTCTTCCGTTGACGCTCATGGCGTATTCTTCGCTAACCGTACCGATGAAAAAGTCCTTGTTCTTGGTGAAGGCCCTGTAGATAATGCCTATACTGCAGATATGGTAAAAAATATTACTGGCTATGATGTTCAAGGTAAACAAATTCCAGTACAAGTTGTTAAACATGAAAAAAATGTAGCTATTGTTCCACCAGCAGATCTTGGTGTTACAGTAACTAATTTTGACTATGGCTACTGGACTAAAACTAAAGATGGCAAAATGATTCATAAACCAATTACAGAAGTACCAGATGCTGTTAAGAGTACACATGCTATCAAATACGATATTCACTATTGGAATGCACAAGCTAAACCTTTCGTAGATAAAAATGCTTTCATTCAAATCATTCCATCTGTTAACCCATTGACACTTAGAAAAGGCGACACTTATGAAATTCAAGTATTGAAAGATGGTAAACCTTATGCAAATGCACCTCTTATCAAAGACTTGGTAAATGATTTGACTGGTGAAGCTAAAGCTGATGAAAATGGTAAAGCAACAGTAGCAGTTACTGCTGATGGCTTAAATGTAGTGGGCGTAGAAGTAGCATTCCCTACACAAAATAAAGGGGAACAAAATAAATACTTTAGTGCATTGTCCTTCCTCATTTCTCCTGAAGAATAATCTGAAGCCTATTTCTACTATTCACTGAGTGTGTGAATGAATACAAGACCTCCTAAGTTGGACTCAGGGGGTCTTTCTATGTTTTGAGAGCATTTAATCCAGTCTGTTAAGAGTGTAGAGTGTGACTGGCTAAGAAAGAAGAGAGATTTATATGAAATTACATCGTCATGTATCGGCAGTAATGGCTGCTTTGGTATTAACAGGTTTATCTTATTCTGCTGGGGCTACTGATATTAATGTATCTAGTGATAAAGCAGAAGAATTGCTAGGCTTATCGATGGGATCCCCGACACAAACGCAACCTGAAGTTAAGCATATTGAAGATACATTAACAGTTAATGTACATGGTAAAAGCTTGACCGATGAAGGTAAATCTAAAAACGTAACAGGTATTTACAATGGTTTTGGGTCCCAGTTAACGGTGGATAAAGATCTTGTAGTACGTTTAAAGAATGATGCACCAGCATCTAAAAATGAATTGGGTCACTATTATATGAGTGCTGTTTACGCTGGTTACGGCGGTAAGGTGCCACGTCTTAGCAAGGACAATCCTGATCGAGATTTTGGGGATACCAATATTCACGTCAAAGGTAATGTAGATATTGATGCTATCGGCTCTGGTTTACAAGTCAATCAACGAGGTCATATCCTTGTTGATGGAGGTGGTAAGATTATCACTCATCCAGTAGAAACATCTGATACCTATTCTGTAGTAGCAGAAGAAGGGGATGTATATGTTAATGCAGGCGCTGATGGCAAACATCCAGGTACTAAGGACCTAGTTGCTGTTGGCAATGTGGGCCTTATCAACAAGGACTATGGCCGCGATCCAAATCATAATGTTGAACCAACTAATATAGCGCTAGCTTTCACAACACCTAACTCTAGCCTTACCGGTGCTGTTTTGAATGAATATGCTGAAAGTAAGAAAAACCCTCATAATTCTGGTGCCGATATTTATTTACAAAATGGCGGTACTTGGAATAATGAATGGATTGGTAAGGACCGTCCTACACCAAGAAAAGAACGTCCATCAGGGGATAATGCGGCGTACCTATATAAGGGAAGTAAGGTACGCAATCTCGTAGGCGGTGCAAATCCAACGGCAGCGGGTATCATTCATCCTATCGATGCACGTCCAATTACCATTCAAAACTATAGCGGCTTTGTGAATGCTGATTATAAGGCTGGTGTACCGGCTAGTGAAGAAGGTAAGGGGCAAATTATTATCCAACACGCCGCTGATAATAGCCATGTAACGGTGCAAGGGGATAGTGCAAAAAATCTAACTGATGATGCAAGTTACCGCGCTGAAATGCAATCGTTGGCGAATAAATTACAATACACTGGAAATGATAAAAAATTAGCTACTGCAGTCCAAATCAATGAAGGTGTAACACGCCCTGCAGCTGTTGCAGAACTTGGTACAGATGCATTTGATTCGCAAGGTAATCTCGTTGTGGGGAATACAGCGACTGTTAAACACGCTGGAGAATCCTCCTTAGTAAGTGGTACAAAATCTGCTCTTGCATCTACGGCTATGGCATGGCGTAATAATACAAATGATTTACAACGTCGTTTAGGTGACCTTCGTTTAGCTAATACGGATCAAGGCGTGTGGGCTAAATATATTGGTGGTAAATCAAAGATTACAGATGGTGCTGATGCTCGTATGACCTATAATGGCGTTCAAGTTGGTTATGACCATAAGGCATCGAATGGCTGGATCTTTGGTGGTGCCCTAGATTACAGTACATCTAGCAATTCCTACGCCGTTGGCAGTGGGGATGGTAAAATCGGTGGCATTGCGCTATATGGCACAAAACAACATGATGATGGTCGTTATCTAGATATCATCGCTCGTGGTAACCGCTTATCCAATAATTACAAACTCTACTCCGTAGGTGGACAACGTGTGAACGGTGATTACCACACATTTGGCACATCCTTGAGTGCTGAATACGGTAAGCGCATTAAGAAACAAAATGGCTTCTATATTGACCCAAGCGTAGAATTTATCGTAGGACGTTTGAATGGCGTATCCTATGATGCCAATATTGCCGGCGGTGGATCCATGCATGTGAAAGCTGACGGTGTTAACTCTGCTGTGGGCAGATTAGGTTTTGGTATTGGTAAAGAAACAGAAAAATCCAACATCTTTGCAAAACTCGCATTGGCTCATGAATTCTCCGGTAAGATGAATACAACCTATTCCGCACCAGGCAATCCAACAGTAAAAACAGAACTTGATTTGAAAGATACTTGGCTTGATGCTGAAATCGGTGGCTCCTGGAGCGTTCGTCCTAGTACATACCTATATGGCACATTTACGAAAAACTTTGGTGCTACTATAGACAATACATGGCGTATTGATGCGGGGGTACGACATAATTTCTAATTGAATAAATAGAATTGCACTATAAGTTCTATCTTAATTTTCTTGTATAGATAGAATTAAGTTATAAGCTACATTTGATGGAATGAGTTTGGTATATTATTGAACTCATTCCTTTTTTTGTTGATTTTATAGATAAGAAGTTTGGTCGTAGCTAATATATATAATGTAAATAAGATGAATTTTTTCGTGTTTTGGAGTACAATAAATGAAATGTTATATTGCATATTGAGGGAAGTATATGTAATAAAGGGAAAATATATATAATAAAGGGGAAATATTATGAAGGCTTTGGATTATGAACTAACAAAATTTTTAAGTACGGAGGCACAATTCTCTGTTCCTATTTATCAACGTAAATATAGTTGGAAAAAAGAAAATTGTTTAAAGTTATTGGATGACATAATAAAAGTTGCAAATGATGATGGACGACCTTGTCATTTTATTGGTTCTGTATTATATCTTGCAAAAGATAGTTCAATGCATGCATCAGCCGTTAAAGAATATTTAGTGATTGATGGTCAACAGCGACTTACAACTATTTCGATTTTATTGTTAGCGTTGGGTGATTATACAGCTTTAAAATTTAAGAATAATTTAGAGGAGTATAAAAAAGCAGCAACTAATCTTGATAAAATCTCTCGAAAATATTTGTTGAATGAAGATGAATCTGGCGATCTTTATTATAAAGTTAAGTTAAATAAGGAAGATTCTTATGCCTGGAAAAAGTTAATTAATAATAGAGAAAAACCGGATGATATTGATAAGAGTAAAATTTTTGATAATTATAAAGTTATATTGGAAGAGTTTTGTAAGCAGAATGTAGATCCACAAGTTATATATAATGGGATAAAGAAATTGCGGTTAGTAGATATATGTATTTTACCAGAAGATAATGCTCAATTGGTTTTTGAGACAGTAAATAGTACAGGTCTTCCTCTTTCTGTGGCAGATAAAATTAGAAATTTTCTATTGATGACAGTAAACTCAGATAAACAGGAATCACTTTATAATAATTATTGGCATCCTATGGAAATAGAACTTGATATGCAATTTGGGGATACAACTCAATTTGAAAAGTTTATTAACTACTATATGACTTCTGTATTACAAAAAACTTTAACAGGGGATTATTATGATATTTTCAAAAATTATTATTACAAATATAAAAGTGAAAAAATCACGACATTAAATAGTTCTAGTTCTGTAATAGTTACAGAAGAATTGGTAAAAGAAATATATAAATATTCGAAATATTATAAAGTATGGCTGGATGCATCTGAAACAGGCGATAAAATTCAAAGGGCATTATATGATGTAAGACGTACAGGTCAGTTGAAAATTACTTCTGTGATTTTAAAACTTCTTGCAGACAGAGATAATAATCTGATAACAGATGAAGATTTATTGGTAATTTTAAGAATCATTGAATCTTATTGGATGCGTAGGACAATTTGTGCATTACCAACAAATACGGCTGGACCAGTTTGTATTTCAATGTTGAAGAGTTTATATGAAACTAATAAGGTGGAATCGTTTAAAAAGAATTTAGAAGAGTTAACTTGGCCACAAAGAGTGCCTGATAATAGAGAAATTAAGGAGACACTTAAAACCTTAAAAATATATTCATTGAATTCGACTAGAACTAAGATGCTATTAGATAAAATTGAAAATAGTATAGGGAAGGAACATGTAAATACTAATGAATATACAATTGAACATATTATGCCTCAAAATTTATCTAAAGCTTGGAAACAAAATTTAGGTAGTGAATATAAACAAGTACATGAAAAATACTTGCATACGATTGGTAATCTAACACTTACTGGTTACAATTCAGAATATCAGAATAAATGTTTTGTTGATAAATTAGATTGCAAGGATAAGCAAGGCAATAATATAGGTTATAGGCATACTCCAATCAAAATTAGTCATAGTCTAATTAAATATAATCAATGGGGTGAAAAAGAAATATTAGCAAGGACTAATCAATTGGTGAACAAATTGATAGAAATATGGGAATACCCTATTTCAAAAGATGAGTAAGATTTTATTAATTAGTTATTATTTTGCTGTGGAGAGAGAAACATCGACTAGATGTAACTAGTCGATGTTTTTCTTATCTACAAAGGATATCAGTAATTATATATTAGAAATTACTAGGGCTATATTTTACGGCGATAATGTGTACTTCTTTTTCCTTGTCCTTGACTGAATAAACAATAGTGTAATTTTTATAAAAGAGTTGTCGGTATCCTTAGTTCCGATATTGACCGACTTTTCGTAAACTACCACGTGTTGGATAGGTTTCAAGACTCAAAATCATTTGAAGTAAATCATTATATATTTCCAATGCAGTATTTGGTGATACAAGCTTATCTAGAATGTACATGAATATATTATGGAGGTCAGATTCTGCAGAAGGGAAAATTGTGACTTTATAGGTGTTCAAGATACTCCTCCTTTAATTCTGAAAAGAGGGTTCGTGCATCTTTTCCTTGCACATGATTAGCTATATCTGATTCATATTGTGTTATGGCTTTGTCGATTTCGTTAGAGCGTGTTAGTGATTCGTATGCTTCCATACTCATAACAACAAGTTCACCGTAACCATTTTTTGTAACGAAAACAGGGTCGTTAGATTCCTTGCACATATCCATGATTTCATTCGTATTACGTAAGTCTTTCATCGGTATTATTCTTGGCATAATGTTATCTCCTAATAGAATATAATAATTATGACTATATTGTGTCATAATTAATGCTATATAACAAGTGGATTTATTGATTTAACAAATTCATTTTCCTATGCTAAGATAAAATAACTAGTGTTTATACAACTTTTTAAGTAAGAATTAGGAGACTACAATATGAAAGTTTTAATTGTAAATGGTAGTAGTCATGTGAATGGCACAACTATGCAAGCAGTTCAAGAAGTGCAAAAGGTATTCCATGATGCTAATGTAGATACTGAGGTCATTCAACTTGGAAATAAACCTATTCGTGATTGTATCCAATGTGGCTATTGTTTTGAACATGGCGAATGTGTATTCAAGGATGATGATGTAAATGCATTTGTAGAAAAAGCGAAGGATGCGGATGGATTTATTTTTGCAACTCCTGTATACTATGCGCATCCAAGTGGACGAATTTTATCCTTTTTAGATCGTGTATTTTTCAGTGCAGAAAATATAACACCAAATCCATTTGCCTTTAAACCGGGTGCATCCATTGCGGTAGCTCGCCGCGGCGGTACAACGGCATCTTTTGATGTACTTAATAAATATTTTGGTATTTCTCAAATGCCGATTGCGGGTTCTACATATTGGAATATTAGCCACGGCCTAGTGGCTGAAGATGCTAAGCAAGATGTAGAAGGTATGCAAACCATGCGTAACTTGGCTCGTAATATGATCTGGATGATGCGTAGTTTTGCGGTAGCTAAGGAGCAAGGTGTGCCATATCCAGATACAGAGAAAAATGTATCTACGAACTTTGTACGTTAATAACTCGGCGCTTGGTGTGGTGTTAAAGGAGATATAATGGTTAATGTTTTATTTATCTGTCACGGCAATATTTGTCGTTCTACCATGGCAGAGTTTTATATGAAGCATATCGTTAACAAGGCAGGTCTGGCTAATTCTATTTATATAGAATCTGCGGCCACATCTCGTGAGGAGATAGGAAATGATACCCATTATGGAACTAAACAAAAATTAGATGAAATGGGGATTCCTTATGCTCCTCGTAAGGCCCGCCAAGTGACCATGGATGATTACCATAGATTTGATTACCTCATCATCATGGATGAAAATAATGCACGGAACTTGTATCGTATTATCGGTGATGATGTAGCGCATAAGGTGCATAAGGCTATGACCTTTGTTGGTGAAAGCCGAGATGTAAAGGATCCTTGGTATACGGGAAATTTTGACGAAACCTATGACGATGTAAGTCGTAGCTGCGATGCACTCTTGCAGGTCATTAAAAATAATATGTAAAATATACGCCTCTATTATTAGTTCTTCGATTAGCTAATGATAGTGGCGTATATTATATGTCCATGTGCTAATATACTTTATACTATCGAAGCATGCTGTAATATGGTATAATTCTTTAGTACACATGCGCCTATAGCTCAGGGGATAGAGCGCCGGTCTCCGGAACCGGGTGCGCAGGTTCGAATCCTGCTAGGTGCACCAAATAAAAGGCTTCTCGAAATGTCGAGAAGCCTTTTTGTATATATCGTTAAAGGTAAATCCATAGTTTAGAGAGACATAATTTACTATCTATATTTATTACACTGAATTCCTCTGGATCTAAATTCCTTCATGAGTAATTCTATTGATTTATCAATGATTTCTTCACTTGTTATATATACCATCTTTTTGTAATAGACAGTACCATCAAATTCTATCCAACGGCTTGTTTTACCATTTATTTTGCAAATCTTCATTCTGCCCGCCCAGCTTCCCATGCTGCGGAATTTTTTTCCTTTGGAGAAACGCACTTCGCGAATATCTTTTAATTTATAGGTTCTTCTTACTAATCCAATGCCTATAGAGACTTGATCATCTGTAAAATAAAGAAGTTTATAACGTTCTTCAGGAGGCATGGATCTAATGATAGATAAGTTATATGTAGCAAAGACTACAGCAATACCGACTAATACAAAGATTAGTATTATTATATATTTTTCCATATTTTCAACTCCTTCTTTTCTCTATTATAATAAATATAAGTAATGTGTGAAATAATTTTTATCGTTAACATTGAAGCGATATTTGTATGTATTAATAGGAGAGAGATGAATGAAACTTCATATCAGTTATATATTTGATATGGTATAATGTTACCAAATTATTCATGTTGTTCATGTTAGTTTGGTTTTCATTATAGTATTACAGATATGGAGAGAGGATTATATGAGTTCATTAATATTTCTGCTGATATTAGCATTGGTGATTTTCTTTATTAAGCAATATAATACATTGCAAAAATTAACTGTAGAAATTAAAGAAGCTCGCGCTAATATTATCGTAGCCTATGAGAAGAAGGTAGCTATTATCAATCAATATTCTGGTTTGGTTGATGAATATGGTGATTACGAAAAATCTATTCAATTAAAGGTGTCTGATAATTTCTTAGAAATGGCACGTGCAACAGCGAAGGCTGTTCAAAATATTACGGCGCTAGCAAATCAATTTCCAGAATTAAAAGCAGATTCTCAATATGGTAAATTCTTGGAAGCGATTAGTGCGAATGAAACTTTCATTTCTAATAAACGTGAAATTTATAATTTCCAAGTAAAAGAATACAACAGTGCTATTGCGCAAATTCCGATGGTGTTCGTAGCTGCTATGTTAGGCTTTAAACAAGCGCCGTTCTTTGATCCTAAGAATGAAGATGCTCTTGCAGCATTCAGTGGTGCAGATCCTGAAGCTATCAAAAACCTAGCTAAAGAAGGTACAGATAAACTTAGAGATACATTCGACAGAAAACCTGCTGAATTTAAACCTCAAGATAAACCTGAACAATCTGAACAACCAACTAGTGTAGAAGAATTAGAACAACAAGTTTTAAAACAAAATGAGCTTGGCAAACCTGTAGATACAGAAGAAACTAAGCAAGACGATAAAAAATAATTTATCTAACTATAAGGGGCTATACCTTATGCAATGTATTGCATGTGGGTATAGTCCTTTTGATGATTATTGGAAAATAATGAAATATATTGTTTTCTAATCATTGTGATAGCATAATGTGATTAGATTAGATTAGATTAGATTAGATTAGTAAATGTGACTATAGTAACACAAAAATTATTGAGAATAATATACAATACAATATAGTATCCATATACAAAATCTGAATCCGCCCATTTGGAATAATAGGGCTATATGGATATTGAGCTAACTATATTTACATTAGCATATACAGTATCAGAGTAGAGGATATAACATGAATAATACAATACAAGAGGTATCCGTTGATTTCCATGATTGGCGCGATGAACAAGAGGCTTGGAATAACCGGTCTAAATTTTTTGTAGAATTACATAGTCGAGCAGATCGTAAGGCACAGGTGACAGATTTTCTTGCATTTTTAAAGGACGAACATCTATTACCTTCAGCTGGTGGTACCGCTCTCGACATTGGTTGTGGTGTTGGTGATTATGCACTTGGATTAGCTAGAGAAGGTTACAAAACTACGGGAATTGATTTGTCCGATGGCATGATTCATGGTGCAAAACAACTGGCAGATAAAGAAGGCCTTGATGTGAGCCTATATATTGCACCATGGTCTGAAGAAACTAGGCAGAAATTAGGCTGGGATAAATCCTTTGATTTGGCGTATAGTATTTTTTGTCCTATCATGTTTGATGTAGAGAATATACGGGCCATGCATGATGCAAGCCATGATACATGTCTATGGATTGCGTTTAGTGAACGTATGGATGAAACGGTAGATATGTTGTCAGAACATTTCTTCGGACGAGATTCATTTCCGTGGGCTGGTAAGATGAAAGCATGTTTAGATGCCATTCATGAGATAGGTCATAATGTGAAAGTTACGTATAAAACTGTACCCGAAACAGAGGTTATGAGCCTTGATAAAGCGGTAGATTATTTCACGATGCGTCTCCACAATAATGAGTGGGGCACCATGGAAGATATGAAGCGAGAAATTAGACAACTCATTGAACCGCGTGCTATTGATGGTAAAATTCATAATAAGACAGTGGATACGGTTGCATGGGTATCTTGGTCGGTTAAATAGGAGGCATTATGACAGTAGAAGAAAAGCGTCAATTAGAACTCAAAACGATGCGTCAAATCATTGGCATCTATTGTCATGATAAACATCATACGCCAAAGGGCCAACTATGCGAAGATTGTGAAGAGGTATGGCAGTATGCACAGCATCGCATCGATGTATGCCCACACATGGAGCATAAGACGTTTTGTAGCGTATGTAAAACACATTGTTATGCGCCGACGTACCGAGGAAAAATCCGTGAAATCATGCGCTACGGTGGCCCGCGGATGTTACTACACTCTCCAATTCAGGTTGTTCGTCATATGTATTTAGAGTGGAAGGATAGAAAAAGGAGCCATATATCTCATGAAAACTGATATGATTGTAAGAACGGGAATATTTGTAGCGTTGACGGTTTTACTATCTTATATATTTGCTATTCACACTACCTTTATACATATCACTTTTGGATTTCTATCAACCGCTATATTTGCCATTCTTTATGGGCCGATGGCAGCTGGTATAATGGCTGCTATTGCCTGCTTTATAGGCATGGCTCTATTTGGACAAGGCGTATTCTTTCCCGGCTTTATCGTATCTGAATTTCTTGTAGGCTATGTGTATGGACATTTTTTACATGGTCGTAATGTTACATTTAAACGATTACTTTTACCAGAAGCGATTGTGACAGTATGCATACATTTGCTATTGAATACACTGTGGCTGACAATATTTTATAATAAAGCTGTATCCGCTATATTTGTTGGACGTCTTATTAAAAATATTATTTGTTTCCCCTTAGAGATTGCATTGATTTTAATTGTGTATAAGGCAATCAGTAAATTTATAGTACCCAAAAAGCTATAACCCTATAACCTTTTATTATACTAAAATGCACCCCTAACATTAGATGGTATGTTAGAGGTGCATTTTTATTGGTTATATAGTTTTATGCAAGCGCTTTATCGAATACAGCCTTGATGTATGCCTTAGTTTGGTCATAGCTTTCACCAGGTTGTGCTTCGTATTGTTTATCAGTACCGAACCAAAGGTTAGGGTAGTATTCATATGGATGCGTTTTGAATAATTCGTGTGCATCTTGATCCTCAACCCAGTCGATTTTGATATTTTTATATGCAGGATTTTCTGCTTGTAATTCTTCGATTGCACGGAATGCGTTATGGCAATAAGGGCAACCGTTTAAGTGGAAACCTAAAATTTCTTTCATAGTATTCAGTCCTTTCAGAAAATACGACTAAATTTAGTGATTTATTGAGTTATTTCATACTCACATCAACTAAGATGTGATATATTAAAAAGTATATCATAAATAATAACAATATTCAATTTTTCAGATATAATCTACTAGCATTTGTAGGTTGATATATAGGAGGATGGCTATGATTTCAGGTGCCGCATACGTGGTGAAAGCATTGCAAGAGGAGAATGTTGATATTTTATTCAACTATCCTGGCGCAGCAACCATCGATATAATGGATGAATTATATAAACAAGATCAGGTGAAAGTAATCTTACCTCGCCATGAGCAAGCATTAGCACATGCTGCTGATGGTTATGCACGCAGCACTGGCAAGGTTGGCGTTTGCATGGTTACGTCTGGTCCAGGTGCGACAAATCTTGTTACTGGTATTGCTACAGCCTACTCAGATAGTGTACCTATGGTGTGTATTACAGGCCAAGTAGATTTAGCATTGATGGGCAATGACGCATTCCAAGAAGTAGATACGGTCGGCATTGTTCGTAATGTAAGTAAGTATGCTGTTACGGTTCGTGACCGTAAAGATCTAGGTCGTATTTTGAAAGAAGCCTTTTACATTGCTCGTACAGGCCGCCCGGGTCCTGTTGTCGTAGATATTCCTAAGAATATCCAAAAAGCGATGGGGTCTGATGTATATCCTGATGAAGTTAACATTCGTGGTTATAAGCCAAACACGACAGTTCACATTGGTCAGGTAAAAAAAGCTTGCTCTGTTATTGCTAAGGCTAAACGTCCTTTATTCTTATTAGGTGGCGGTATTAGCATCAGTGGTGCTAATGAATTGATGACACAGCTGGTAGATAAAACGGGAATTCCTGTAGTCACTACCTTGATGGGGAAAGGGGCTATTAGTTCATGTCATCCATTGTACTTAGGCAATGTAGGCATTCACGGTGGCTATGCACCGAATGTGGCCATTACCGATTGTGATGTTATGATCTCCATTGGTACTCGTTTCAATGACCGTATTACCGGCAAATTGAGTACATTTGCACAAAACTGCAAGATTGTACATATTGACGTAGATGCTGCATCTATCTCTAAAAATATTAAGGTAGACATTCCAATTGTGGCGGATGCAAAATTAGCTATTGAAGCTCTATTAGAATATATTGAACCTCACGATCTAGGCGATTGGCCAGCTCAATTGCAACAATTAAAAGAAGAGCGTCCTGTTACGCAAGCTGGTGAAGAAGGTCTTACGCCTCAAAATATTATCGACTACATTAATAATCATTATGACCGTCCAGTGGTGGCAACTGATGTAGGTCAAAACCAATTGTGGACTACACAATTCCTCGAAATCGAAGGCAATCATCAATTGTTGACATCCGGCGGCTTAGGTACGATGGGCTATGGATTCCCTGCGGCTATTGGTGCTCAATTTGGTAATCCTACAAAACGTGTATTCGCCATTTGTGGTGATGGGGGTGTGCAAATGAATATTCAAGAATTTGCAACAGCTATGCATTACCATTTGCCTGTGACCTTGGTTGTTATCAATAATGGCTATCTTGGTAATGTACGTCAGTGGCAACAATTATTCTACGATAAACGCTATGCATGTACTAATTTGTTGATGGATGAAAGTGCTATCGTCACTCGTGATATGATCGATGACGGTGAATTTGAATACGTACCAGACTTTGTGAAATTAGCAGAGGCCTATGGCGCACAAGGTATACGTGTTACAAAAGCTGAAGAATTAGAAGGAGCGTTTAAAAAGGCAGATGCTTTCAAAAAAGGACCAACACTCATTGAATGCATCATTCCAACTGAGTTAAATGTATTGCCAATGGTACCAGCCGGCAAATCGTTGAGCGACATGTTATTAAAGGATAAAAAATAGGAGGGGCTATGGAATTACATTTAGAAAAACGCTGCATTTCAGCATATGTAGAAAACCAAATCGGCGTATTGGCCAAAATTTCTGGCCTCTTCGCGGGTAAAAATTATAACCTTGATACGTTGACAGTAGGTGAAACAGAAGACCCTACCATGTCACGTATGACCATTGAACTCACTTGCGATGATTTGACATACGAACAAATTATCAAGCAACTTAACCGCAGTGTTGAGGTTATTAAGGTTATCGACTTTACAGATATGCCGATTACAAAAAAAGAATTATTATTCATCAAGGTTAATAACTGTAAAGAATCGGACAAACAAGAAATATTCCGCATTGCAGAAACCTTTGACCTTAAGGTCATTGACTACAATCGAAAATCTGTACTTGTACAATGCGTGAAAACAGTATCCAAGAACAATGATATGATTGCCTTGTTTAAGGATATGTTCGTTAATCGCATCGAAGTTGTTCGTGGTGGCAGTGTCGCAATTGAGGCATTGGCGACTCCGGATCGCTAGTGAGGTATAGACCTAGAGTATTCATGTTGAGTAGCCCGTACTTGCTCGCTCCACCGGCCGGGTCTGACTTCGCCCTTCGGGCTACGCAGGGCCAAAGTTTGGCGTTCAGCTCATACTTGCTCGTTCCAGCTACCTTAACGGTCTTCGGCCGAGGGCCTTGACCTAGTAAAGTCACTGTGCTAGTATGAGCTTCACTTGGACAATAATGTCTGTTTGTTTTATGGTATAATAAAATATCGAATGTATTAAATATAGAGACCTTGCTTTAATTTAGACAAGGTCTTTTTTACCTGGAGGAAATATGAGTCTACTTGATGATATTTTGAAGCATAATAAGGAATATGTAGAAGATCAAAATACAGGATATGTTGATGTAGATACAAAATGTAGTAAGATGCCTAGTCGTCAGATGGCGATTGTAACGTGCATGGATACGCGTCTTGTGAATTTCTTAGAGGATTCCATGGATATTGGTCGTGGTGAGGCTAAGATTGTTAAGACTGCAGGTAATTGTATTACAGGACCTTTTGATGGTGTCGTTCGTAGTTTGTTGGTTTGCATTTATGAGTTAGGTGTTAACGAAATCTTTATCATCGGTCATCATGAGTGTGGTATGGCTAAAACTACGGCTAAAGATTTAACAGAAAAAATGTTAGCTCGTGGTATTGCACCTGAGGCCATTCATATGGTGAAAAAGGAGATGGAACATTGGGCAGATGGATTCACACATCCTGCTGAAAATGTAGAGGAAACAGTAGATGAATTACGTATGAATCCGTTGATTCCTAAAGACGTGCCGATTCACGGTCTAATTTTCCATCCTAGAACTGGTGAAATTGAGGTCCTTGTCAACGGCTATACACAAATGAAACAATATTACGAAAGATAGACGAGTCCGTCATTGAAAAATAAATGGAGCTGTAGTAGTATGCGTATGCTATTACAGCTCTTTTTTCGTAAAAATTAGAAATTCATATAATTTATAGCTTATAGTTCTATGATTAAAATTAATGCATAGCATAACAAATAAAAATACAAAATATATGTATAAAACTTGAATAATATAAGCAATAGTATTATAATACGTACATAGGTTATAAAAATACAAGTATAGTGTATAAAATATACATACTGTGTATAAAGGAGCTAACGTCATGAATACATTACAAGATTTAATAAAAAAATATGCAGCACAATATAAAGAACAAGTTATAGCATGGCGTCGACATATTCATAGTCATCCAGAATTATCTGGTCAAGAAAAAGAAACATCTTTATTCATTCAAAAGATTCTAGATGAATTACATATTCCTTATGTAAATGATGTTTCAGATTATGCAGTCATCGGTGAAATACAGGGCGCTCACACAGGCCCTGTTATTGCGTTACGGGCCGATATTGATGCGTTGCCAATCCATGAAGAAACAGGATTGCCATTTGCATCGCAAAATGAAGGTGTTATGCATGCTTGTGGACATGATGGACATATATCCATTTTGCTTGGCACAGCGGCCGTATTGCAATCTATAAAAGATCAATTGCACGGTACCGTTAAACTCGTATTCCAACCTTCTGAAGAAGAGGCTTTATTCCCTGGTGCACAAGGCATTGTGGATAGCGGAATCCTAGATGATGTAGACGAAATCTTTGGCCTTCACGTGTGGCCTCAATTGCCGGTGGGTAAGGTTGGTCTCAAGAAAGGCCATCTCATGGCGGCATCCGATCATTTCCTCGTTCATATTCACGGTAAATCCACGCATGGTGCGGAACCTCACAATGGTATCGATGCTATCATGGCTGCAGCGAACTGGATTGTTAATATAGAATCCATGGTGGCCCGTGAGACGAATCCAATGGAAAATCTCGTGTGCACCATCGGTGTAATCAATGGTGGTGACCGCTATAATGTGGGCTGTGGCGATGTATATCTCGAAGGTACTTGTCGTACTTACGAACCAGCGAAACGTGACTATATTGAACGTCGTTTAGGTGAAAGCTTACAAGCTTTGGATTTGATGTTCAAAACAAAGAGTACTTTAGATTATAAACGTGGCCATGGCGCGACAACGAATGACCCAGATGCCATCGACTATGCTACATCGATTGTAGAAAAATACCTTGGTAAAGATGCCGTGGTACATCCAGAACATCCATCTATGGCGGCAGAAGATTTTTCCGCATATTTGCATAAAATCAAAGGCGCTTTCCTTTGGTTAGGAACCGGTTTTGAAGGCAATCCAGCACTTCACAATGCAGGATTTACCATTGATGAAAAAATCTTAGAATCAGGTATTACCATGATGGCTGCACTCGCTGCAGAATATTTACGACCGAAAGAATAGCTTTCACAAATAACAAAATAGAATTGTATAAATATATACCATATAGATTGAAGGAGTTATCATGAAAAGTTTACATAATAAATCATTTAAAACAATGCTAGATTATACGCCAGAAGAGATTAAATATTACCTAGATCTCGCAGCTAAATTAAAGGCCGATAAAAAAGCGGGCACAGAAATCAAAACGATGGAAGGCAAAAATTTCGTACTCATCTTTGAAAAGGATTCTACGAGAACACGGTGTGCCTTTGAAGTAGGTGCGGCGGACCAAGGGGCGCATACGACATATCTTGGACCTACAGGTTCTCAAATGAACAAAAAAGAATCCTTAAAGGATACGGCCCGTGTTCTTGGTTCCATGTATGATGCCATCGAATTCCGTGGCTTTGACCAAGAGGATGTAGACACATTGGAACAATATTCTGGCGTGCCTGTATGGAATGGCCTAACCGATATGGATCATCCTACACAAACATTGGCTAATTTCCTAACATTACAAGAAAATATCGACAAGCCATTGAACGAAATTTCCTATGCCTATGTAGGCCATGGTCAATCCAATATGTGTAATGCTTTGATGAGCGGTGCTGTAAAAATGGGCATGGATTTCCGTCTCATTGGTCCTAAACAATTCTGGCCAGCTGGTTCATTCTACGAAGAATGCTTAAAGGTAGCGAAGGAAACTGGCGCTACGATTACATGCACAGATAATGTGGCAGAAGGCGTGAAAGGTCTTGATGTAATTTATACTGGCGTATGGGTAACGATGGGCGATACTTACGATATGTGGGAAGAACGGATTAACCTCTTTAAACCATTCCAAATCAATGCAGATATGATGGCCTTAACTGGTAATCCAAATACAAAATTCTGTCATTGCTTGCCAGCATTCCACAATACGGAAACGCAAGTTGGTAAAGATATTTTTGAACGATTCGGCATGAATGGTATCGAAGTCACAGAGGACGTATTTGAAGGTCCAAACTCCTTGGCATTCCAAGAAGCAGAAAACCGTTTACACACCATCAAGGCGGTTATGGTTGCTACATTTGGCGACTATCCAATGAAATAATAGTTAGAATACAGATGGCGGGAGAGGTCATCTAGCACGTATAGTAAAGAAGGTTATAGAATGAATCCATATAAGGTATTTATCGTAGGCCACGAAGGAACGACGGGCCTTAGAATTCACGAACGGCTGTCCGGTCGGAAGGATATTACATTATTATCCATTTCCGATGAGGACCGTAAAAATATAGATGTCATTGCGAGCATCGCTAAGGACGCGGATATCGTGTTCTTGTGCTTGCCTGATGCGGCCTCCAAAGAGGTGGTGGCTGCTATCGGTGATTACCCTTGCAAGATTATCGACACATCCACGGCGTTTAGAACGGCTGATGATTGGGCCTATGGCTTTCCTGAACTTGGTGAAAGCTACAAAAACGATATTAAAACGAAACAACATATTGCGAACCCTGGCTGTCATGCGAGCGGCATGATTGCGTGTATTGCGCCTCTTGTGAAAGCAGGTATTGCCCCAGCAGATTATCCTTTCACCATTACATCCCTCACTGGTTATAGCGGTGGCGGTAAGAAGATGATTGGTCAATACGAATCGGAGCCAAAGGATTATTTCCTCTATGCACCACGCCAATATGGCCTTAGTCAACAACATAAACATTTGCCAGAAGTGACCCATGTATGCGGCCTTACAGAAGCACCAATATTCATGCCTATCGTAGACGATTATTATAGCGGCATGGAGGTCAGTGTGGGCCTACATACACGTTTATTAGCAAAACCTGTTACTGTTGAAGATGTACATGCTGCACTCGTAGATTTCTACAAGGATAGTACCATTGTCAAGGTGGCACCACTTAACTTGGAAGAAGACAATAAACAATTGTTAAATGCTAACAAACTAAGCAATACGGATGGCATGGTCATTTCTGTTACTGGCAACAATGATCGCATGGTCGTTCACGCTATCTTTGATAATTTAGGAAAGGGCGCTTCTGGTGCAGCCGTACAATGTATGAACATCGCACTTGGATTGCCAGAAGAAACGGGGCTTTCACTATGAACACTGTAACAAATGCAATGCGGGCGCACATCTTAACGGCGGCCGTTCCATATATCAAACAATATACAGATAAATACGTAGTTGTTAAATACGGCGGCAATGCCATGACGGATCCGGAACTTAAAAAATCCGTTATGAACGATTTGCTACTACTCCAATTAGTGGGGGTGAAAGTAGTCCTCGTTCACGGTGGTGGTCCAGATATTAATAGCACATTGGAAGCTATGAATATTGAATCAAAATTTAGCAATGGATTGCGCGTTACCGACAAAGAAACGATGAATGTAGTACAAATGGTGCTCGCCGGCAAGGTCAATAAAGGCCTCGTAGCAGACCTCATCGGCTTTGGTGGCCGTGCTATCGGCCTCTGTGGCGTAGACGGTGAACTCATCCAAGTACACAAGAAAAATGAAGAACTTGGCTATGTGGGCGAAGTCGATAAAATTGATCCTAAGGTTATCGACGATGTCATTAGTAAGGGATACATTCCTGTCATTTCCTCTGTCGGATGTGACGCAGAAGGCAATGTATATAATGTTAATGCTGATACAGCGGCCGCAAAAATTGCAGGTGCGCTCAACGCGGAAACCATGGTGGCCATGACGAATATCGATGGGGTACTACGGGATGTAAACGATCCTAATTCCCTTATTTCCAAGATTACCCTTGCTGAAGCGGAAGCGTTGAAAAAAGAGGGCGTCATCGCTGGTGGCATGATACCAAAGGTAGACTGTTGCTTAGAGGCCATCAATGCAGGGGCTCAAAAGGTTTTCATCATCAATGGTGAAATTCCACACGCCATCCTCATCGAACTATTAACCGATGAAGGTCTTGGCACAATGTTTGTAAAGTAATATAGTAGATATAACGATGGTAACATCATTTGCCATCGTTACATTGCGTATAGATAGACGGCGGCAAGGCCGTACGTTTGGAGGATATGATGAGTAAGACACAAGATTTTGAACAACAAGATAAAGAGTATATAGCCAATACGTATGGCCGGTTTAACGTTTGCTTTGAAAAAGGCAAAGGTTCCTTGTTATGGGATGTAGAAGGAAAAGAATACATCGACCTTGGTTCTGGCATTGGCGTTACAGCTTTTGGCGTAGACGATGATGAATGGTCTAAGGCTGTAATTGCACAAACACATGCATTAAACCATATTTCTAATCTATATTATTCCGTACCACAAATTAAATTGGCTGAATTATTATGTAAACGGACGGGCATGAAAAAGGTGTTCTTCTGTAACTCTGGTGCGGAATCTAACGAATGTGCCATCAAGGCCGCTCGTAAGTATAGCCATGATAAATACGGCGATGGCCGTAATGTCATCGTTACGCTCGTTAATAGCTTCCATGGTCGTACAGTAACAACCTTATCCGCTACAGGTCAAGATGTGTTCCATCAACACTTCTTCCCATTCACAGAAGGGTTCGTTCATACGCCTGCTAATGATATTGATGCGGCTTTGAAAGTCCTTGCTAATCCAGCAGTTTGCGCTATCATGATGGAACCAATTCAAGGTGAAGGTGGCGTTATGCCTCTCGATAAGGAATTCGTTCAAGCGGTTACAAAATACGCGCATGAACACGATCAACTCGTGCTTATCGACGAAGTGCAAACAGGTAATGGTCGGACTGGCACATTATATGCGTATGAACAATTTGGTATCGAACCAGATATCGTATCTACGGCTAAGGGCTTAGCAGGTGGCTTGCCTATGGGCGCAACCTTATTTAATGAAAAAACGCAATTCGTATTAACTGCAGGTGCGCATGCCACTACATTTGGTGGTAACCCAATCTGTGCGGCTGCAGGTTGCACTATCATTGAACGGTTAACACCAGAATTTTTGGCTACTGTGAAAGCTAAAGGTGATTACGTAAAACACGCTTTAGAAGGGAAACCAGGCGTCGTTGGCGTTAGTGGTATGGGCCTCATGATTGGTATTGAAACAACTGTAGATCCTAAAGACGTCATCGCTAAATGTCTAGAAAAGGGCGTAGTATGTTTATCTGCTAAAAATAAGGTTCGTTTGTTGCCAGCTCTTAACATCCCTCAAGAACAACTAGAAAAAGCAATTACCATCTTGGCTGATGTCATTGGTGAATTGGCTAGCAAATAATTTTAGGTTGATACATCTATTCGTTTTGTATGAACAATTGATAAATATATAGATAAAATCCGATGAATATGTAGACTTTATATTCTATTCGTGATAACCTAGAATAAATAGTCTATATTGGAGGAGTAAATATGAATACAGAATCCTTACGTAATGATGTATTGGTTCCTGCTGTTGCTAAAACATTAGACATTGCAGCAAAAGCAAAACCAACAAAAGATGAGCTCTGCACAACTGCAAAAATTACAGCAGCTGTAGCGGTAGCAACTGCTGTTGTATCCTTGGCGGTACAAGCAGTATTGCGCAATCGATAAGAAGCATAAAGAAAACGACATGGCGTTGCCTGTCGTTTTCTTTTACATTTACCCTGTTATTCCCATAAATATGGGGATTTCCAGTATATTTTGTTAATCTGTGCTGCAAGCTAAGGAGGCGATACCATGCATAGTCGCGATTTAATTGAACAATATAAAACCTATGTCCAAGATTGGCGTAGGTACTTTCATAAACATCCTGAACTTAGTAATGAAGAGTTCGCAACAACTAAAACATTGGCTAAAGAATTAGAGTCCATGGGCGTAGAGGTTCATGTAGATACGGAGCGTGGAACAGGTCTCATCGGCATTATTCATGGTGCTAAGCCTGGCAAAGCGATTGCCCTTCGTGCAGATATCGATGCGTTGCCTGTACAAGAGCATAATACATTTGATTTTAAATCCGATGTGGATGGCAAGATGCATGCGTGCGGCCATGATGGTCATATGGCGATATTACTCGGTGCGGCTAAGATGCTGACTGCTATGAAAGACCGTATCGAAGGTGACGTATACCTTGCTTTCCAACCGGCCGAAGAAACCGGTGCGGGCGCTCCTGATTTCATGAAGTTTGACGATTGGTTTGAAAAAATCGATGCTATCTTTGGTGGTCATGTATGGATTGACTTACCGGCTGGTCTCATTTCCGTTGAAGAAGGGCCACGTATGGCGGCGAGCAGTAAAATTACAATCCGTGTAAAAGGCAAACAAGGTCATGGGGCACAACCACATCAAGCTATTGATGCGGTTGTCGTAGCCAGTGCCATCGTTATGAACCTACAAACCGTAGTATCTCGTAATGTGAGTGCCCTAGATTCGCTTGTTCTCACTATTGGTAACATTCATTCCGGCTCAGAATGGAACGTTATTCCAGGCGAAGCACAAATGGGTGGTACCATCCGTTTCTTTGATCCAGTACAAGAAAATCATTATGTAGAATCCATACGACGCGTGGTGGAACATACAGCATTAGCTTATGGTGCTACTGCTGAATTGCTTTATGAAAAGAAAGTACCGCCAACTATTAATGACGCAGCAGCCAGTGAACTAGCTGAACGCGTTGTTATTGATACACTAGGCAAAGAAAAACTTTCCAAAATGCGCAAGGTAATGCCAGGGGAAGACTTTGCTTGGTACCTACAAGAAAAACCAGGCTGCTTTGCTTTTATTGGTATTCAGAACCCAGAGGTAGGCGCTACCTTTGATCATCATAATAATCGATTCACCATGGACGATAGCGTACTATCTGCTGCATCGGCGGTATATGCGGAATATGCTATTGCGTGGTTGAAAGAGCATAAGTAATATTATTATATAAAAACTATAGAGCACCATCATCGCATCTGATGATGGTGCTTTTGCCGTGTATTTTCATTTGCGCTTTGTGTATACTATAAATATATAATATAAGAATTGTTGTATGAGAGGTATTTATGAATATACTTATATGTCTCGTCATTATTGCCGTTACCGGTATATTACTGATGAGGCGCTATCAACCGCAGCCGATTTTGATAGGTATGGGCATCCTCATGATGTATATCGCCTATGAAGGTAACTGGATTCATGCTATATTAGATGAATCTCAGTCTACAGGCGTTCTGGTCTTTGATGCAATGGATATTGTGCGGATTACAACATCAGAGAATGTAGTGAATTTAGGACTCATGATTATGACCTGTGCTGGTTATGCAAAATACATGGAGCATATTGGGGCCGGGACGAGGCTGGCTCACACATTTATAAAGCCCTTGTATCGTCTTAATCGGCCATACATAGTGCTAGCCCTTATGTTTCTACTCAATATGGGACTATCCATATGTGTACCAAATCCGTTGAGCCTTGCCTTACTTATGATGGTCACCATCTATCCAGTGCTGCTGCGACTAGGTGTAAGTCCGGTTGGCGCTGCTGCGGTTATTGCTACAGGACATTTAATGGATGTTGGACCGGGTGCCGTTTCGACATTGCTCATAGCTAAGACCGTCAATATACCGGTGCCTAATTATTTTGTAGGGTACCAACTGCGTCTCTATTTCTTAGTTGCCGTTGTAACGGCGGTGGCGCACTTCTTGTGGCAACGCTATCGAGATCGATTGGATGGGCCTATGGATGTAGGTGATTGTGAAAGTATTCCTGAGGCACCTATTGGACCTAAGCTATATATGGTATTCCCTTTATTGCCACTATGTTTCATATTGGGCTTTAGTCAATATGGTATACAAGGCGTAAAGATGAATGTAACCCTTGCTATGATGCTTGCCTTTGGGATTGCCTTATTGGCAGAACTTATTCGTCATCGTAATTTAAGGACTGTCCTTAAAAGTACTACTGTATTTTTTGAAGGAATGGGGAATCAGTTTTCTTATGCAGTCACCCTTATTATAGGGGGGCAGGTTTTCGCACAAGGCTTAGTGAGCTTAGGTCTTATTGATTCTTTAGTTAGTGCCCTTCAAACATTATCTCTTAATTCTATAGGTCTTACCTCCGTTATGGGTGGCGGTATGCTAGGCCTTAGTATGGTAACAGGTAGTAATGTAGCACCTTTATTTACATTGGTACCTCTAGTACCCGATATCGTATCAGACCTTGGACTAGATCCGATTACGACCTTACTGGGGATGCAGAATGGGGCTAGTCTAGGCCTGTTCTTGAGCCCTATTAGCCCTGTTATGGTCGGTGTAGCAGGGGTGGCGCATATTAAATCTGTAGATTTGCTTAAACGAACCTCTGTGCCTGTGCTTGTGGCACTAATTACAAGCTGTGTGGGGATATGGATATTATACTAATATAATAACGAATACTATAACGTAAAAAGTAAGAACCCCTATTATCAAAATAAATAATGGGGGATTATAGTACTAGTTTTTTTACCATGTTATGGATTATATGTTTTTATATGTAAGTTTTAATTATATATGATATAGGACTTACTTAAATAATTTGTGCTATAATATACATAAATATTAATCCTCTAAAATTAAACCGCCGCCGTTAATGGCATTTTTAGGCTAGATAACATCTGTTGTTTCAGATACAGAGTTAAATTAAATAATCCCTTGATGGGGACGGAAACTTAGCATAATCTTGGTTAATTACACTTTCGTCTAAATATTCGTTAAATTAAATAATCCCCTGATGGGGACGGAAACCGTTCTCCCCTTGCTCCTTTTTGTTTACTGTTTATTGGCAATGTGGTTAAATTAAATAATCCCCTAGTGGGGACGGAAATATTGCTTTTAATACTGTCATGGTAATATCCTCCTTGATTAAAATGTTAAATTAAATAATCCTCTGATGGGGGCGGAAACAGTAAATTGTTTTGTTTTGCGTTTGTTCGTTTGATAAAACAAAGTTAAATTAAATAATCCCCTGATGGGGACGGAAACCAGAAGCCATGCACTCAATGTCGTCCATACCAAAATGTTGTTAAATTAAATAATCCCCTGATGGGGACGGAAACTCGTCGCGGGAGAAGAGGAGAAAAGTATGAAAGGGACCTTCACGTTAAATTAGATAATCCCCTGAAGGGGACGGAAACAATTTTTCTGTGAGAGAAGCTATTTATTTCGGGGAGAGTAAGTTATATTAAATAATCCCCAGATGGGGACGGAAACTAATATACCGATACAGATGTGGTACCAACTACCATACCAGTGACGTTAAATTAAATAATCCCCTGATGGGGACGGAAACGATTTCAACCACATGTGGCTTATCATCGAAGAAGTTTTCAACCTGTTAAATTAAATAATCCCCTGATGGGGACGGAAACTATAATGGTTATTAGCGATGCCCTCTCTAACCGCTGTAAGGGTGTTAAATTAAATAATCCCCTGATGGGGACGGAAACTCATTCTTAGGGAATAATACATTTACTTTAGTTTCACCTTCAGGTTAAATTAAATAATCCCCTGATGGGGACGGAAATCTCACTGCGGGAAAGAGGAGAAAAGTATGAAAGGGACCTCCACACGTTAAATTAAATAATCCCCTAATGGGGACGGAAACGCATTTACCCAATTAAACGCTAATTGGTAATGCTTTTGCTTTAGTGTTAAATTAAGTAATCCCCTAATGGGGACGGAAACTGTGTTATTTGAATGATATAAGAGATGTTTGTTTGACCAGTAAAATAAAATAATCCCCAAATGGGGACGGAAATTCATGATGGATTCCTTTCTTGCCTGCGGCTTAATAACTTGGTACATTAAATATCCCCTTTTGGGGCCGGTTATCTATCTAAAAAACTCATACAAAGGCAAAAATATAGCCAGTATATTCTTTTTGGTGAATATACTGGCTTTTTTGTATAAATACTAAGGATTTTCTATTGGTTTTAATCAGAAATGAATATATAATGAAGTTAATCGAATTTACATTCCTTAATTAAAGTTTGGAGGCGATGTGATGGGTAAATGGGATGCACTGATCAAGGGTGCATTGCTTCATGATATCGGTAAGGTCGTGTATAGGGCTAATCAGGGCTCTACATCACACTCTAAGAGTGGGGCAGACTTTATTGAACCCTATTTCTCTGATATGGATCTGAAGCAGAATATTATTCACTGCTTAAAGTATCATCATGGTAAAGATCTTAGTTCTGCTATATTGAAAAATGATGATTACGCATACATTGTGTATGAGGCAGATAATATTGCTGCAGCTGTGGATCGTCGGGATATTGATGAAGGTGATGATTCATCTACACAACGATTTGATAAGGCATTACCACTTCAATCCATTTTCCGTGTGTTTGGGGGCCACACTAGCACTCAACCATTACAGTATTATTTGCGTGGCATTGATGCATCAGGTCCTTTTAACTATCCTGAAAATGACGAATCTATACGTGCATCGAGTGATAAATATAAGGAATTATATGATGTATTAGAGCAGAACTTTCAAAAGAAACCTATTGATACCATGACTGTCAATGAGTTGTTGCGAATTTATGAGGATACTGTTTCCTATATGCCATCAAGTACAGCAACGAATCAGGCAAATGATATTTCTCTTTATATGCACTCCAAAATAACTGCTGCTGTAGCGCATTGTATGGTCCATTATTTTGAGGAACAAGGTATTGAAGACTATAAAACATATTGTTATCAAAAGTCGCAAGAGTTCCGTAATATGCCAAGTTTTAAACTCATATCTGGGGATATTTCTGGCATTCAAAACTTTATCTATACGATTCCTTCAAAAGGTGCTTTGAAATCATTGCGTGGGCGCTCATTCTATTTAGAAATCTTGATGGAACAAATTGTAGATGAGTTGTTAGATGCATTGCAATTAACGCGAGCAAATCTTATTTATAATGGGGGCGGTCATTTCTATGTGTTAGCGCCTAATACAAAGGCTACTGATGATGCAGTCGCATCTATGGAACAATCCATCAACGAATGGTTCTTAACTGTGTTCGGCACCAAATTATATTTAGCTCTTGGTACGGCAACGGCAACTGCGTCTGATCTCATTCAATCTGAGGGGCAAAGTGCATTATTCCGCAAGGTAAGCGAGTGTGTAGCTGAGGCTAAGTCAAAACGATATTCTGAACATCATTTAAGAGATTTGTTTAATCCGAATAGTTCCTATAACACAGTACTTCATGGCGAACGGGAATGTTCAATTTGTCATACTTCAACAACTCAATTGATTCCTTATGGTGAAAGCACAGATACAGAGGCATGTCCTCTTTGTGATGGATTATATCGCTTAGGTAAACAAATTGTCGATAACCGAGAAACCGTGTTCGTACTGGCGCATCCTTTAGATAGTGCGGCTGGTGAAAGTATTCCTCATATTGAGGTATATGTTAATAAATCCTGTAGTGAGATTGAAGATTTAAAATTGTATCTTTATGTAGTTCCTGAAGTGTCATTAGAAACATTTGAAAGTACTCATAACATAGTAAGATTCTACGCTAAAAATACTGCTAAAACAGGTCATAATGTATTCAATCGTATTTGGCTAGCCGATTATGTAGCACGTAAAGATAATGGTCAAGTTTATGAGTTTGAAGAGTTAGCAGCATCTAGTGGATTAGATAATGAAAAAGGTATCAAGCGTTTAGGCGTGCTACGAGCCGATGTAGATAATCTTGGTGCTGCCTTTAGTGGCGGATTTATTTCTAGTGGACCAGATCGATTTAAATTTGGTACATTGTCGCGTTACGCCGATTTATCTCGTGATTTAGCTATGTTCTTTAAGGTTGCTGTTAATAAAATGGTACAAGGTGATGTACAAGGTTTTGGTACAGCTGTAGCACCATTTACAATTTGGCCGAACAAGCAAGTGACAACTAGAAACATTCATGTTATCTATTCTGGTGGTGATGATGTATTCTTGGTTGGTGCGTGGGATGAATTGTTAGAATTAGCAATTGATATTCGCAAAAAGTTAAAAGCTGTTACAGACGATAAGATTACTATGTCTGCAGGGTTAGCGTTATTTTCACCATCATATCCAATTAGTCAAATGGCTGCTATAACAGGATTGCTTGAAAGTGCTGCTAAAGACAATACAGGTAAGGATAGCATTGCCCTTTTTGGCTTTGAAACAAATACAAATGGTGAAGAACGTATATGTCGTCACGTATATAAATGGAATGATTTAATTGAAAATGTTATTGAAGATAAAATCTTTACATTGAATCAATTATTCATTATTCCAGGCATTGGTAATTCTGTCTCATCTAAGTTAAAGCTAGGGAAAGGTCTTATTTATAAATTAATGGATCTATTGCAAGGCATATTACATGATAGAGTTGAGGGCAAACATATAAATACAGCTCGTATTCTATATCTATTGGCACGCCTTGAACCAAAGAAGAATGACCCTGCCTATGATGCGTACAAGGATTTTACGACAACGATTCATAAATGGATTCAAACAGAAGAAGATTGTAAAGCATTATTAACAGCTTGCAACCTCATCGTTTACTATATGCGTGATAAGAAGTGAGGATAATTATATGGCACAAGAAACATTTAATTGGAGTATCGACCTTGTTAAGAAGGCGGAGGATACGATTAATAAATTAGACAAAAATAAATATGGTAATGCTTTTATTTTGAAATATGCACAGGTACGTAAGATTTTATCTAGCGTATTGGCGATAAAAAATAAATTAAGTGTTGCTCAACGCAGAAGCAAAGAATTTGATGCATTGCCGAAAGATATAGCAATGGATATACGTTTTCTAAAAACTTCATTTTTATATCAAGCGGGACGTATTGAAGAGTCTCTTGGCTATGGTCGAAAGGCATATCCTGTAAAACAATTGATAGATGTCAGCCAATTGCTAAGTATGATTGAAGGTATTGGTACTAATGTGAAGCGATTCGAGTTGCTTTGCAAATATGTAGAAGCTCTAGTTGCATTCTATAAATACCGTTCTGTAGAATTAACGCAACAGGCAGAACAACGTAATCAAAATCACCGTCAATCAAATAGAACTCGTCAATAGGAGGGGCCGAGCATGGAAAACAATACTCAACTAAAATCTTTACGTGGTAAATTGCTAATTACAGGTACTATTAAATTAGAAACAGGGATGCATATTGGAGCTAGTAATGATTTTGCTCCTATTGGTTCCGTAGATACACCATTTATTCGTGATGTAGTATCTCAAGAGCCAATCATTCCAGGTAGCTCTATTAAGGGCAAATTGCGTACACTATTGGCTAAAAGCTATTGTGATACATATATTATGAAAGACATTAAAGAAGATAAAGAACAAATAAAACGATTGTTTGGCTCGGTAAATCCTGTACAACCAGCTCGTTTACAGTTCTATGATTTGTTTATTACGGACGAAACACGTCGACTTTTCGCTAATATTGATACTGATACCTATATGGGCGAAATTAAGTTTGAAAATGTTATTAATCGTCTCGATGGTAGTGCAAATCCTCGCCAAATTGAACGTGTTCCAGCAGGTACTGCTTTCACTTTCAAAGTAGCTTATAGCATTGAAAATGAAGATGAAGTTACTGAGGATATTGAAATATTGCGGGATGGCCTTGCATTGCTCGGTATCGACTATCTTGGTGGACATGGTTCTCGTGGGTATGGTCGTGTTAATATTTCTATTGATGATATACAACCGGTAGGTAATACTACGATTAATACGCAGGATTTATTAAAGATATTAAGAAAGTAGGTTGTTATTATGAACTACTATCTATATCCACTGCGTTTTCTTACACCTGTGCATTTTGGGGATACATCTGAAGGGGGTAATTTAGAAACTATCTCCCTTACATTAGGATCGGATGCACTGTTTGGTGCGTGCTGTCATGAAATTAGTCATGATACTGAACTATTACATTCTTTTATTAAAGCTGTAGAAGAGCAACAGATTGTGCTATCTAGTTTATTTCCTTATTGCATAGATAATGATGAATATAAGCTATATGTGCCGGCACCTATGATACAAATGGAGTCAAGGAATGTACCTGCTACGAGTTTTGATGATGTGAAAACAGCTATAGCGGCACACAAGAAAATTAAACGCATTGAGTATATTAGAGCCTCTGAGTTGAAACAGTTTAAAGAATATGTAGAATCTGATGCATCGCAAAAACATATGCCCACATTTGGAGCAAAACAAACATCTGCACAGGTTAATATGCGTGGTGAAAAGAGTTTACCTTATTATGTAGGCAATTATCAGTTTATGCCTCATGCAGGCCTTTATATTATTGCAGGCTTTCATGATGATGCTCATCGTACATTGTTTGAAGGAATTCTTGAAGTTTTGGGGCTTGTTGGTATTGGTGGTAAACGCAGTGGGGGCTATGGGAAATTTGAATTAGCCGATGACCCTATTGCGTTATCCGAAGAAGGTATCTATAGTGATGATAGCGCTTTGTATACACTGCTTCATAATGTACAAGGTAAGGTGATGTGCATTAGTGCTTGCGTACCAACTAGTGAAGAGGTACCCATATTAAAAAAAGGTTTTTATAAACTACAAAAACGAGGTGGCTTCGTAGGAACTGCTGGTAGTACCACACAAGTTAAACGCAATTCGTATTATGTTGTTAAGGAAGGCTCTGTTTGTCCGACGCCATTAGTAGGACAAATGCTTACTATTACGGGGGATTCATTACCGCATCCTGTTTATCGTAATGGTATGGGCTTATGGATTGGGGTGGATTATGAGTAATCGTATAGATCATGCACAATTATCGCTCACAATTGTGAGTCCTACCAATATTGGTGGCCCTGAAAAATTGACAACTAAGGACTATATGTACAATTACCATACGGGTGAAGTGTATCTTCTCAATAATTATGAGTGGTTTTGCTTTTTAGAACGCCACAATAAGTTGGCGGAGTTTGAATCGTATATGCAAAATGAGATGGTACGTTCCAATGGTCGTACAATGTATGATTGGGCAACACAGGCTCTTGGTAAATCTCAATTGACACGAGATGTTTTGGGGCCAGCTGTTCGTTCTGTTATGAAAGCTACTGCTTATAAGCAAGGACTTAAAAACTCTTTGAACGATATCATCCCGCAAATTCGCGGAGTAGATGGGCGAGTATATATTCCTGGTAGCTCTATTAAAGGTGTTATTGATAGCGCTATAGTTTCATATATGCTTAGAAGAGATGCTAGGTTTAGAGCTGAAGTACAAGAAAAGCTACAGGAAATTTTACAAAAATATAGAGATTTTAAAGACGATAAGCGTCATTGCGAACGTGAAATAGATTCCATATTACGTAAAGTTAATAGGATAATTGATTGTAATATACAAGTATTATTTAAGAATTCAACAAAGAAAGTTAACGGCATATTAGCCAGTGCTTTTAGAGGCATTTCTGTTTCAGATGCTATGTCTAATAACATAATTCAAACAGAAGTGTTGAAGAAAGAAGATGCCGGTGTTGATGAAGATGGGACTCATGCTATTTCGGTTAATCGAGAGTGTATTCTACCAAATCAAACATTATCATTTACGTTGACCCTTGATACAGCAATGACAAAGGAAATAGGGATTACTAGCATAGATCAAGTGTTAGAAATTTTACAACAAGATTTTGATGCTACACATGAGTTATTAATCTCTAAATTTACAAAGGTTAATTCTTCTGTATTTAAAGCTTTAGTGCCAGCGAATGCTTTTATTGGTGGAAATACAGGTTTTATTCAAAAAACGGTAATTATGGCGGCTTTCACAGACGATATTAATAAAGGTATTGAGGTCATCAGAGCTATTTTAGACGTGAATTTCAAAAAGGCTGGTCATGATAGGAAAGATAAATTTATGGCCCCACGTGCTATTAAACTAGTGAAGTGGAATGGACATTATTATGAGATGGGGGGCCTTCGTATTGGTAGATAATGTAGAAATTATGTCCATAGAGTTGAGTATTACCGCTGATCCATCTATAAGAATTGTACAGTCCATCGGTAGCGTATTACATGGTGTGTTGATGGAACTGGTAGGGACGGAATATGCAGGTCAATTACATGAAACAGGCCTGCGTCCTTACAGCCAGTATGTTTATTTTGATAAAGAACGAGGCCAGTATATATGGCGACTTTCTGCTGTAACAGCTGAAGCAGTGAATCGAATATTACGACCTGTACTTGAGATGCCTGATAAAATCTATTTAAAGCAAAAACGTGGTCATATCTATATTCAAAAGAGAACTGTGTTAGAGGAAACCTCTTATGAAGCATTAATGGCCAAGTTCTGGAGCGGAGATGTGGAATATACACAGGCTAAATTACAATGTTTGTCTACTACTAGTTTTAAGGTAGATCAACAGTACATGATTTTTCCTGAAGCATTTCGAATCTATCGCTATTTATTACGTCAATGGAATCAGTTTACCTCTTATGAAATGATGGATTCAGATGATTTATTAGCAGCACTTGAGTCAGCCGTTTTTATTCGTGATTATAGTTTACGGATGGGGATGTATGGACTAGAAGGTATTAAAATCAGAGGATTCCGAGGACAAATTGTAATGCAATTTAAACGGAATTTAGTGATGCAACGCATATTGTCTTTACTAACCTATTATAGTCAGTTTACTGGTTTGGGAATTAAAACGGCACTAGGCATGGGCGGAGTACAAAGCGAAGTAATTGAGTAAGTACGTTATGTGATTATTTAGTTAATATAGAACTAATTGGACGTTAATTATAGTTATATTAATATGTATTTGAACAGTTATACTAGCGTAAAGGAGGCGACGTTATGTCATCCTTATATGTTACAGAAGCAGGTTCATTTATTAAACGACAAGGCGGTCATGTTGTAGTAGGTCGTAATAATGAAATTTTATTTGAGGTCCCATTAGAACGTATTGAAGATATTACAGTTTTTGATACAGTATCTATAACAAGTTCTCTTGTTACAGACTTTATTGAACGCGGTGTACCTATTACTTGGCTATCTGGGTATGGAAAATATTTTGGTACTTTAATTAATACTAATACCATTGATATTAATAAACATAAGAAACAATTTGATTTGTTGGACAATCATGAATTTAGATTAGCGATGTCTCGTAAAATTATTCGTGCAAAGGTTCGAAACCAGTTGACCATATTGCGTCGTTATGCACGAAATTTAGATGAAGATATAAATATAGATACTCAGATTGATAATATAAAATCTGTTCGTAGTCATATTGGTGAATGTGTTCGTATTTCTGAACTTATGGGATATGAAGGTATTATTAGCCGTCTTTATTTCGAGGCATTAGGTAAAATAGTACCGCCTTCATTTTTCTTTTCTAAACGTTCTAAACAACCTCCGCGTGATGAATTTAATGCGATGTTAGGACTCGGATATAGTATGCTGTTTAATGAAATTCTTGCAGGGCTAATTAATGCGGGCTTACATCCGTTTGTTGGCGTTATGCATAGTTTAGGAAAAGGTCATCCTGCACTTGCATCAGATTTGATTGAAGAATGGAGAGCACCAATCATAGACTCTATGGTGCTCTCTATGGTGAGCCGCAATATGGTGGAATTATCTGATTTTGATAATTCAGATAAGGGCTGTTACCTAACCACAGAAGGGCGAAAAGGATTTTTGGTTGCTTATAATAAGAAAATTCGCTCTGAAAATCAATATATTGATGACTGTAAAAGCTATCGAGAATCTATTTACAAGCAATGTAAGCAATTTGCCAGTGCCATTATGCACGAAGATGTAGATTTGTATACGCCATTGGAGATTCACTGATATGAAAAAATTTATAGTATTAGTTATCTATGACGTAGTTGATAATAAAACACGTAATCATCTTGTAAAATGTTTAGAACGATATGGCGTACGTGTTCAGAAATCTGCATTTGAGGCATTGCTCAATAGAAAACAATACGATGTAATGATGCGTCGGGCGAGTCGAATTATTAATCCAGTAGAGGATTCTCTACGAGTATATATACTTGATGATATTATTAATATTTATACATGGGGGATAGGCGAGAGAAAAGAGCAGGATTGTATCATTTTGTAATGTGGTAATGCATTGATTAGTATAGTTATTTAATAAACAATAGTAGAATTATCTTTGCTTTATTAGATATATCTAATGTATTGGCATTGATGATTCTACTATTGTATTTAATTTGTTTTTTTATGCTATAATATATTTAGATTATAACCTTGTGAAATAAAATCTCCGCCGTTGTGATAATGGCGCGGTTTGTAGGTGTTATTTTAGTGTACTAAAGTGCTGTTTGAGGCTGATTTATGATCTCCGCCGTTAATGGTATTTTTAGGCTAGATAACATCTATTGTTTCAGATACAGGGTTAAATTAAATAATCCCCTGATGGGGACGGAAACAATCATCACAAAAAATAACATTCATTTTAGACCATTCTATATAGTTAAATTAAATAATCCCCTGATGGGGACGGAAACACATAGATATTTTTATTCTTATACTTATCTATAGTTGGATAAGGTTAAATTAAATAATCCCCTGATGGGGACGGAAACTTTTTCTTTCATCTTTGTATATCCTTTCATGTGAATATGTCTGTTAAATTAAATAATCCCCTGATGGGGACGGAAACTGTTTTGAGTGTTTCTGTTGAAAAAGCTGTTTTGTTCTACTTGTTAAATTAAATAATCCCCTGATGGGGACGGAAACCTATAGTTATACTGATGGAGATTCTCCATTAAGATATAATAGAGTTAAATTAAATAATCCCCTGATGGGGACGGAAACTAGTCACATTCAATAATAGATACATCTGTTATAATTCTGTAGTTAAATTAAATAATCCCCTGATGGGGACGGAAACTTCATACACCATAAGCGGTTTAATGTTCTACCGCCTTTCGTTATGTTAAATTAAATAATCCCCTGATGGGGACGGAAACTCAATATATGGAATTGTATTATCATTAAGATAACTACTATAGAGTTAAATTAAATAATCCCCTGATGGGGACGGAAACATAAACGTGTCAGCTAAGTCACGAATATCAGCTTTCTTTTCTACCGTTAAATTAAATAATCCCCAGATGGGGACGAAAACATACTTTTGAGTTATATATGTAATGATATTAGGGATATGAAGTTAAATTAAATAATCCCCTGACGGGGACGGAAACATACGCATAAAGTGTAGTCGCTTCTTCATGGCTCCGTAGTATGTTAAATTAAATAATCCCCTGACGGGGACGGAAATCATAATTCACCTTATATGATGTGTGTGTAAAAGTTAATACCCTGTTAAATTAAATAATTCCCTAATGGGAACGGAAACATATACTAAAAGAGTTCATCAGTAATCGCCCAGAGGTAAATTCTGTTAAATTAAACTCTCTTTTGAAATATAATTTTCAAAACCTATTATATGTTTTGGGAGCTTTACTAGTTATTTGTTTATGGCAAGAGTTACATGATAAAAAGGTAGCATTACTATACATAATATAGATCACTTGGCATATGCCATCTGTATCTATACGTTAGTAATGCTACTTTTATTCTGATACTAGAGTTATTCTGTTAAAATTTTTATTACTTTAATTTCATTAGATATGCATTTAGCATGTCTAACCGCTCAGCAAATAATGTTTTCATCATAGTAAGACGATCTTCCGTAATATTTGGATTTTTTGCATATATGGAATCCATCAATTCCATCGCTGTTTTAGACAATGACTGCGGAATTGGTAGTGGTGTTGTTACATGTTTTATTTGCTTATCATGTTTCGATTTAAATGGTAATGACGGGTACGTATGGAATGGTCTATGTGGATTAATCGTCATTTCGTTGTACCATAAGGTATTACCGTTATCGAAGATAGGTGCCATGCCAAGGAATTCAAGTGTTGTAGAATTCCGTAAAAATCCAAAGTTACCATAATGACGGTCGTCATTTAGTGTTAGATAGTCTAAAGCAAGCGTTGCATCTAAATGGGCTTTTACATTTGGAATTGAAAAATGTGTACACTGATCTAAGAACGCTTGGTATTTATTATCACGCCGTTTAAGTGGTGCTGCTATGTGCCATGCAGGGATGTATTCAATGTCTTCGCTCGTAAATAGTGGGCAGGATGACACGATTTCACCAGATGTGATTGTTTCTAATTCATATGTTACATGGTGAAAGTTTAGTTCTTTGCATAATTTTGACACAAATACTTCATTAAATGGTTGTTGATTGAGAAAGTTTCCTGCTTTTAATAGGCGAATACCTTCGTTCTGTTGCACCCACATCTGACGTAGAGAACCGTTTACAGATGAATTCGGTGTAATTAAATCGATGTCGATATCATCAGAATCAGATAAGAATAGAGGTGTATCAACAATAGGATGGTCATAAAAATTAATAGTATTCCAATCTAAACTAGAGTGTATCGGTTTCATCCAATAGTGGTCAGATAGATTAAGTTGGTATGATTTTAATGAAAATTCTAATGCATCTGATGCGTGGTAGGCCTCTAGTAGATCTTCTAAATTAGGTCTAGAGCTTGGTATAGCATGATACCTTAAAAAATTATTAAGTGCGATTTCTTGGTTGTCCATGACCATCATATTCAATGGTTTGTGATCTGGATTTATGATTTCAGTAATCTTGGTTACTGTTAAAGTATCATCTAATATTGCTGTTAACACAGGAATATTTTTATGCATTAGGATATACGTACACATAGCATCACCTCCTTTATTGTCAAATTTTATAATTACATACATTATAATGTAAAATAGAGCTATAGGTATATATTTTACATAGTAATCGAATATTTCTTAATAAAATGACTGTTAGCAAAACAAAAGGCCCCCTTCACAGCAACCATCTAAGGTCGCTCATGAAGAGGGCGTTTTGCATTGTAGTAAGAAAGTTAGTAAACATTTAGACGGAATCTAAATGTATGTATATAAGGCCATACAGCTTACGATAAGAGGGGGGAAATAGCATCCTATTGGAGTAGTATTGCATAAAAAGGGAAAATATATTAGGATGCGTCTCTCATAGATATGCAAGGGATATACAGGGGGAGATATCTATGGTTGTACAACTATATGGCCGTATATAACGGTATGTAATATAAATTAAAATTTATGAGTAAATCCAGCGTTTACGCCCCAGTCTGATTGGTAATCACCAGATAGACCGGTAGTAACGTCCGCATATACGCTGTTATTCGTATTGAAACCATAACGGCCGCCGAATGCGAGCTCAGTCCAAGTGCCTTTGAGGTCTTGTTCGGTCAATTTTACGGAATTACCACTAGCATAGGTAGTTTTCACATTACCTGTGAAAGCATGACCTGCCGCTAAGCGTGTATATAGGTTACCATTGCCGAATTGCTTACCTACTTCAAGGCCGAGTTTGCCAGATGTACTATTTACACCGGCTTGGTTAACGGAAACATTATCTGCTGTAAAGTTACGACCACCGAAGTGTGTGTAGTTTAATTGAGCTTGTGGCTCTACATAGAAACCATTGTCAGATTTTATCGTTTTTCCGTAGCGAACGCCGATGCTATAAGCATTGGATTTTACATCCCCAGATTTAGCTTGGCCGATTTCATTACGAGCTGTAAATTCATTAGAGATACGACCTACTTGAGAATTTACCTGTACGTATTGATCCTTACCAAGGTCTTTCAAACCATAGGCGCCAACAGCGTAGGATTTCACCTTGCCAGAACCATTGAATACATAATCTTCAGAACCGCGTAGGTAAGAAACTTGTCCACCAACGGTCCAGTCACGGATCGTTTTAGTATCATAACCGCCTTGGATGCTTGTGTAATCAGTAGCTGTATTGATACCGTCATTAGAATAATTATATCTACCGCCACCAATACGTGCCCAAATACCTGTTGGCGCACCTTGTTGTAATTGGTTTGTACGATTCATATCGTTAGTCATTGTACGCCATGCGTTAATATTGCCAACTACAGCAGAGCGAATGCCACGCATATGCGGTGTATCGTAAGCACCTGGAGTTATTACAGGACTTGGTGTTACCGGCGTAGGCGCTGGGGTAACAGGCGTAACCGGAATTACAGGGGTAGGCGCCGGAGTCGCATAGGAACCTTGTCCATTAGTGCCTTGCCATGTAATAGCACCTTCTTTTTGATCTGTTGTTAATGCTTTTTGGAAGCTTGACACGATGCCATTAGAAACGATGGATACAGTACCAGAAAGATTTCTTTCACCATTCATATAATTTTCGTAATAGAATTTGTGCGCTAGGTTATCTAGAATCTTATTTACATTGCTTTCAGAGGACGTATCGAGCTGATCGCCTGTTACATAGCCATGCACGCCAGATCCTGTTGTAGCAGATTTTACGATGAAGTTGCCGCCTTCGATATCAGATGCATCAAGGCCTGTTTTTTGAGCGGGCGGTTTAGCGAAGTTCAAACCAGTACCAGCGCTCATGTCGTAAATGACATTGATGTGGCCGTCCAAGTTATTAACGTGAATGTCGCTGCGGGAATCTTGAGAAATACGGCTGAATCCTTCACGTGTACGCGTGCCTTTGAGGTTATTGATGCTGCTGCGCGCTGTTTTTCCATCAATTTGGAATGCTTCCAAGCCACCCATGTTATCGTGGCTCCACATGCCACCATCAAAGGTCATATTGATTTCGCCGCCCTTATCTTCTAAGGTATTCACAGCCTTGCCGGTAAATTGGTTAGGGCTATTATGAGCCCGGCCTAGACCGATGTTGATCACAGATGGTTGCTGTTGTTGGTATGGAGGCATTGTTTTGTCAGAAACGAGCACATTACCTTGCATATTGAACACTTTGTGCTTTACAGTGCCTGCATCATCGACACCAAGATTAATTTTACTATTATAGGCAAACGCTACTGGATATGGTGCATCCCATGGGGCCGTACTCACATTCATAACCCCGCCATCCACTTGAATGGAACTATTATCTAGCATGCCTGTAATGAAAGCTGGTTGGCGATGGCGCTTAGGTAATTGGTTTTGATCAGGTGTATCTAAGGAGGCAATAGTCACTTGACCGCCGTTTGATGCAATGACACCTGTTGCCGTCGTATCGCCAGTGCTTTCAAATTTACTTTCAGAACCTACTGCAAACACATTGCCATTAGAACCGAGGCCTGCTGCCGCCCACGTGCTAGGGAGGGCCACTGTAGATGATAACATGGTCATCATTACAGCGGACAATAATATCTTATTTCTCGCTCTCATTCTCTTACACCTCAACTATATTACTTAATTTGTCATTTATTTTTATATTGTGAAAGACTCTTCATAAATGAATATATATCTATCGGTTGATTTAATACTCTCTTATATAATGAAAAATAGATATATACTCACTTTACAAAGAACTTGTGTCTAACACATTTAAAATATATTTAAAATAATATAACATTTTTCGTGAATTGTAAATGAATTTAAATGATTTTGTTTTAAAAATATTTAAAATATTAATAGATGGATTACATATTAATGTTTTTAAATCAGCCGTACGGTATTCTTTACAAGTTTAGCGAGTATAGGTATTATTTTATGTGTAAAGTGATTTCTATTCATAAGCTGGTCGTATTCTGGAAAGGAGCTTTCATGAAAGTTACTTGTTCTTGGCCTACAACGCCGCTGTATCAGGCGTATCATGATTATGAGTGGGGGCGTCCGATTCATGATGACCAACGTCAATTTGAACATCTATGTTTGGAGAGTCTCCAATGTGGCTTAAGTTGGCTTACCATTTTGAATAAACGAGACGTTATACGTCATTGCTTTGAACATTTTGATGTTGATGCGGTAGCTCAATATACGGAAACAGATATAGAGCGTATTATGAGTACAGAGGGAATGTTAAAATCCCGTAAAAAGATAGAGGCTATTATCAATAATGCGCAGGCGTTTCAACGCATTCAAGACGAGTTTGGATCCTTTTGTGAATATATATGGGCTTTCACCAATTATAAAACTATTATTTACGAAGGTCATCCAGAGGGAAGGGTGCCTGCTAAAAATGAATTATCTACACGCATTAGTAAAGATCTCAAAAAGAGAGGATTCAAATTTGTAGGGCCTGTGACCATCTATTCCCATTTACAAGCCAGTGGACTCATCAATGATCACGGTAAGGATTGTCCGTGTTTTAATGAGATTAATGAGGCCAATCCTGTGGTTTATATGACAATAGATGATTAATATAAATAGAACCGTATCTACTGAAACATAGATATGGTTCTTTTGTGATATTTTTATAGTCATGGGACTTACATTTTTAATTTAAATTTAAATTTTAAGAACCCTCTTTACATTATGTGTAAAGAGGGTTACTATATTCTCAATATAATTTTCTTGTAGTTAAAATGGTTTCCCCTAGAAACGCATGTTATCGCGGTCTAGCGGATACAAAAGGGCCTTTCTTCGCCGAACGGTTCTAGAAACCAGAAAGGACATGATGAGCGAACAAGTTTCCGTTTCAAAATCTAATATTCGTGGTGCTTTTGGTGCATTTTTTATCCCTGGTATGTACACCGCCTTATGGGCCGGATTTGTGCCATATTTAAAAGCGAAACTAAGCATCGGTGAGGATGTATTAGGTTCCATGATTTTGTTGCTCGGTGTAGGTTCTTGTTTATCAATGGCTATAGCCGGTAAGCTTGTAGAAAGCTTGGGCTGTAAGAAAGTCGTTTTATTGGCTAGTTTTATCGGCATGTTGTCTCTGGCTGTTGTTACCATGTGTTCTACAATTGTGACAACCACAATAGCCTTATTCTTCTTTGGTATTGGCGTAGGCCTTAGTGGTGCTTCTGCCAATCTACAAGCTATTTTAACGGAAAAGGTAAGTAAAAAGCATTTAATGGGCGCTTATCACGGTGGTTGGAGCCTAGGTGGTTTTGCGGGTGCCGGTGTATTGCTTGTTCTCTTAAAAATCTTATCTTTACCTGTTAATGAAAGTATTTGGGGCCTTCTTATCATTCTCTTTGTTGCGATGGTCGTAGTTAGCCAATTTATGCTAACCTTTGGTAGTGATCCGAATGCAAAGGTTATGAAGAAGTCTAAAAGCCCATTGTCATTTCATCCAATTGCTATCATTTTTGGTCTATTGTCCTTTGTATCCTATTTAGTAGAAGGGGCCGTAGGGGACTGGAGTGCACTTTACTTATTTGAAGATAAAGGTATTGTTATTCAAGAAGCTGTCATGGGCGTCATGCTTTTTAATGGTACCATGTGTATTGGTCGCCTTCTTGGCAATACAATCGGTAAACATGTAACTTCTAAGCAAGTTGTTGTAGGTGGTTACTTACTAGGTGCTATTGCTATGGCACTCATCGTGTTCTTACCTGGCCATGCTTCTATGTATACGTACTTATTACTAGGTATCTCTTTAGCCATGGTTGTACCAAATCTATTCTCCGCTATGGGGGAACAAAATGTTATTCCTATGACACAAGCTGTGGCAACATCTACTATGCTTGGCTATATGGGCATTTTGATGGGGCCTGCATTAATTGGTTTCATTGCTCATGGTACAAGCCTTACCATTGCATTCATTGTATTGACTGCATTGCTAGTTATCAGTGCTGGTATCGGCAAATATGCATATTATTTAATGAATAAAAATTGTGGCGTAGAAGAATAGTTTCTTCGTTTAGATGCTGCAAATAAAAAGAAGAGGGGCTGCGATTCGTGTGAATCGTAGCCCCTCTTAGTATGTTAGTAACCGATTAGCGGTCGCCGTTGAAGATGGAGTTTTTAACAAGTACGTAGTCTACCTTGCGGATAGCTTGTAGAGTAGTACCACCAGCGTAGGAGATAGCAGATTGTAAATCTTGTTCCATTTCGATTAATGTATCGAAGATAGAGCCTTTGGAAGGAATGAAGATTTTTTTACCTTCTACGTTTTTACGTTCCCCTTTTTGGAATTCGGAAGCGGAACCAAAGTATTCTTTTACAGCTTTGCCGTCAACGATTTTTTCTTCCCCTGGAGATTCTTGGTGACCAGCGAATAAGGAACCAATCATAACCATAGTAGCACCAAAGCGAATAGATTTAGCAATGTCGCCGTGATCGCGAATGCCGCCGTCAGCGATGATAGGTTTTGTAGCTGCTTTTGCACACCAACGTACAGCCGCCAATTGCCAACCGCCAGTACCAAAGCCCGTTTTTAATTTTGTGATACAAACCTTACCAGGACCGATACCTACTTTTGTAGCATCAGCACCAGCATTTTCAAGTTCACGAACTGCTTCTGGAGTACCTACGTTACCAGCAATAACAAATGTTGTTGGTAAATTCTTTTTAATGTATTGAATCATGTCGATAACAGCATTAGAGTGACCATGTGCGATATCGATTGTGATATAATCAGGAATAAGATTAGCTTTTGCTAATTCATCAACTAATGCGAATTCTTCTTCCTTTACACCGATGGAAATAGAAGAATATAAGTTTTTTTCTTGCATGCGTTTTACAAAGTCAAGACGGCGTTCAGGTTGGAAACGATGCATGATATAGAAATAGCCTTTTTCTGCTAGTTTTTCAGCTAACTCTTCATCAATGATAGTTTGCATGTTTGCAGGAACTACAGGCAAGTTAAATGTACGATTACCTAGTTTAACATGAGTATCACATTCGCTGCGGCTGTTTACGATACATTTATTAGGAATCAGTTGTACGTCTTCATAATCGAAGATGTTAGTTGTATTAATCATAGTTTCTATATCTCCTTTGAGGTATAATAAATTGAACCTGTACCATTATACTGAATTTGTTTTCAATTTTCAATACATTCCGAATATTAAAAACACTCATATAGTTATTATACAATTTTATAGGTAGCTTGTCTGTACATTTTCTCTATGTTCAGCCCATTATATAAACATTATATTAATAGGAGGTTATTTTAATGGAGCATTCCAAGACACGCATGATAGCAGAAGCTGGTGTAGCTATTGCTATTGCACAAGTATTATCTTTTATTACACTTTTTCATATGCCACAAGGCGGGTCCATTAAGGCCGCATCCATGGTACCTCTCATGATTTTTGCATATCGCTGGGGTGGTGCACGCGGTATTTTGGCTGGCGTTGTATATGGCATACTTCATTTCTTGCTCGGTTTTAAATCATCTATCCATTATCTCAGCATCATCTTAGACTATCTTGTTGCTTACGGTGTTATTGGTGTGTGCGGGTATTTCAAGGACAATATGACAGGTCTTGTTAGCGGATCTATTGTTGCAATTGCGCTTCGCTGGTTTGCGTCCGTAACAAGTGGTGCTGTTGTATTTGCTAGTTATGCACCGCAAGGTCAAAATCCATGGATCTACTCTATGATTTATAATGCATCTTATATGGTGCCAGATGGAATTCTTAATATTGTTGTGTTGTTGTTTATTTACCAAGGGATAAAAAGAGGGTTGAAACGCGGTGCTTAATTTAGGCGTAATTATTTTGGCCGGTGGCCTAAGTTCCCGCATGGGATATCCTAAGGCTTTATTGCCTTGGACGAATGGTGAAAGCCTCATTTCTCACGCGTTGCGCAATGCATTAGAACATGATGCCAATGATATTCTCATTTCTATTGGTGACGATGAAAGTCTAGGTCAAGCCATTCAAGCTAATATTATCGACACATTGTCGAATAAAGAGAAAGAAAAAGTTTCTATCGTTCGGGATTCAGTTCCTCGGAGTGGTCCATTAGGCGGATTATATAGCACATTAGCCGTAGGCAAGAGTCATGCCTATGCGGTGTTAGCCGTAGATATGCCATTTATGGACTTTAATTTATATTACGATTGGCTCTATCAAGTAGAGGGCGATGACTGGCATGTGATTGTGCCTGTTGGTGAAAGCGGACGCTATGAGCCGATGGCGGGGATATATAAGCCATCCATTGCTCCATTATTGCAAACTGCTTTAGCTGGAGACGATGTGTCCTTGCATCATGCATTAGATATTGTAAGACCTGTGGTAACTATCGATGTAGGTGATTCCTGTCATCATTTACGCAATGTGAATCATGTAGAGGATTATAAGTGGGCCCGCGCAGAGGCTGTTAATGCGAATCGTCATGTTCCACTTATCAGCGTGGTTGCTGAAAAACGTAAGACTGGTAAAACTACGGTGGTAACGCGACTCGTTAAGGAATTAGAACGAATTGGGTTCTCTGTAGGCGTTGTAAAAAGCGATAAACATGGCTTTCACATGGATTATGAAGGAACTGATACGGATCTCGTTATGAAAGTAGGCGCCACAGCCGTAGCCATTGCAGGCCCAACGGAAACGGCCATACGCATTCGCACTGAAAAACAATCTAGTCTGTATGATTTGGTACAGCAATTACCTGTAGATATTGCTATACTAGAAACGAGATCTCAAGGTATATTTCCTATTGTAGAGGTAACCAGAGAAGGGTATACTGAATCGCTTATATCTAATGATATAGAACGTGTAGGAACCATAGAGGTTAATGAATTAGATCAATGCATACCGGCTTTGGTATGTCGAATACAAAGTATGATGAGGAATTTAGATGATAGCCGTTACTGTTGATGAAGCGCTTCGTTTGTGGAATGAGGCTTTACGAGAACAACATCATAGCATCGAATCCGTTGCCGTTGGCGACGCAAAAGGATGTGTGTTGGCCGAAGATGTTTTGGCACCTACCGATGTGCCCGCTTTTCATAAATCTGCTATGGATGGCTATGCCTTAGCCTACGAACCTAGTCGTGATGAATATATTGTGGATGGAATTATCGGAGCCGGTGTCGTATGGGATAAACCTGTAGCAACAGGCCATGCCGTACGTATTATGACCGGTGCTCCTGTACCAAGTACATGCGATACTGTTATCATGCAAGAACAGGTGCAAGGAACTGGCGAAGTAGGGACTACAATTACTATACAAGGTACGCAACAAAAGGGTAGCCATATTATCCCTCGTGGTGAAGAATGTTCCGCAGGGACCGTTGTCATACCAAAGGGGACAGAAATAACCTCTACAGTACAGACTATTTTAACTGGTTTAGGGTATACGGATGTATCTGTGTATGCAATGCCACGTGTTCTCGTTCTTACATCGGGCCATGAAGTTATTGAACCGGGCGAACCGTTGGCGGCTGGTAAAATCTACAATTCTAATCGTATGATGATTTGCAGCTTGCTAGATGATTTAGGTTTCCGGTACGTTACGCACTATCATGTAAGCGATGCACCGGATAAATTAGACTCAGAAATTGCACGCGTTCTTGAACTCAGTGAACAAGCCGATATTATTATTAGCTCAGGCGGCGTATCTGTAGGCATATTTGATACAATGCCTCTTATATATGAAAAATTAGGTGCTAAGACCCTATATGAACGCATCCAAATGCGTCCAGGTGCAGCCTCCTATGGAGCCGTTACGCCTAAAGGTCAACTTATCTTTGGCTTATCTGGCAATCCTGGTGCAGCCTTTAATGGTTGGTATCTATTAGTTGTTCCTACATTGCGTCGACATAAAGGTATTAAAAATTGGTCCACCCCAGTACTTAATTGTGTAATGGACTGCGATCTATCTAAACGTAATGCCTTTGATCGCTACGTACAAGGCAAGGTTATATTCGGCGATGGACAACCACGTTTCGTGGCAAATCGTCACTTTAATAGTAGCAGTATGCTTGGATTATATACTGTTAATGCCTTAGCCTGCATTCCGCAAGGTGTACATGAGGTACACGAAGGGGATATATTTAAGGTATATTTGCTAGGCCTCTTGCCAACAATATAATAAATTACATGGGGACTCGTATATGAGTCCCTTTTTAAATTAGAACAGGCCTGTTCTAATTTTTTGGACCATATGTATAGGCTCATTGCAAATAGAACAGGACTGTACTAATTTTTGGAACAGTATGTATCGGAATAGATATTAAAAGATAAAGATATTATTGACCATAATTAAATGAATATATCATAATTAAAGCATCTCTTTGATTGGAACGAGATGCTTTTTTGCATATGGAGTGGTTAGATGCTATGGATTATTTCGATTATACCTATAAGCACAATTATATAGAGTTTAGTAGCAGTATATATAGGGTTGGTACTTATACTTACAATTGGCACGGAGGGACCGAGATTTTTATTCTCTTGAAAGGTCGTGTCGAGATGAGTTGTAATGATGAGACTTTTACGATGGAACCTCTTGATGTTGTCATTATTTCGCCTCAGGTAGGACATTCAACACTCGCTCTTGAAGAGGATGTGGTTGCCTTTGTTGTTCAGGTCGGTAATGAATTTTATCAACAGTATGATCCGGATTTTGGCATGTATGAGTTTGTTATTCGTTCTGATGCGAGCACACGTCGTAATGAATTCTTTACGACTTTACGCCATCATGCGGCGATGACGATGTTGTTAATGAATAAAGGTGAAAACCCAATTCATCGTATGTGGATAGAGCATCATTACTTGGCTTTGGCTGGTGATGTATTTAGGGAATTTGATTCAGTCAAAAAAGTTCATGAAAATGCAAGACCTGGTGATATTAAACCTGCTACATTTGATAAAATGATTGAGTATATCGACGAACATTACCAACAAAAGTTAGAACTAGAAGATATTGCGAGAATAGGTGGCTATAATGTGGCTTATACATCACAGTTCTTTAAACGGCAAATGGGCATTTCCTTTGTGGAGTATGTGTTGCGGTTGAGACTACGGGATGCTACGACACAATTAACTAGTACGGATGAAGCTGTTGCGAGGATTGCAAGTAGTTGTGGATTTGCAGATATTAAAGCCTTTAATATAGCTTTCAAAAAACATTTCCATATGACGCCAACAGAATATCGGAAGCAAGTGAAAGAAATTGGACGTAAAACGATAGTACAAGATTCGAAGGAAATTATTTCGGCTGAAAATCAAGATGTACTAGACCTATTGCATTCCTTCTTATCTTATGAAGATGACGCTAGAGCAAAGGCGGAGTTAGAGTACATGAGCCATAAGCTAGAATCATTGAAAGCAAAGCTCGCTGATGTTGTGAGTGAGTTGTAATTATTGGGAGTGGCAAAATATTTTTGTACTATATAGAAAAATTAGACCTGGGTGATTTTCTATATATTTAAAAATCATATATTTATTGGAAGAGCATTACTGTTGATAAGTAGTGCTCTTTTTTATAGGAGAATCTATAGATTTTAGATTGATCAAAATGAGAAAAATAGTGATAATTCGATATATTTTTTCTGAGTTTACCTAAAAAACTACCTTTTAATATGGATAGTTATATCGACCAAAACGAGTAGAATATGATTCATCAGATAACAAACACGTATTGAGTTACTAATTTTGGAGGATATAATGACTCGTATTAAATTCATGGAAAACGTAGGTAAAGTTGCAACAGTTACAGCCGTAGCAATGTATGTATCTTATTTCCCACAAATTATGAACAACCTAGCTCATCCAGGCACAGGCGATTGGATCCAACCATTAGTAGCAGCTATCAACTGCACGTTATGGGTAGCGTATGGCTTGTTTAAAGAACATAGAGATGTTCCAGTTGCATTGGCCAATGCACCAGGCATCTTCTTCGGCTTAGCAGCAGCTATTACAGCTCTTATGTAATTTTCTACATAAGAGCTTCACATCGAATTCTCTTTCGTGGGAATTGATGTGACTCAATCAATAAATAATCTTAAGATGCTGTTGACCGTTGTTAAACATATATATCATAATAAATGCATCCCTTGGATTTATTAGGGATGCATTTTTATGTTAGATGATGAGGTAATTATGGATTACTTTTACTATACCTATAAACATAATCACATAGACTTTAGTAGCCATATATACAAGGTTAGTACCTATCATTACAACTGGCATGGAGAAACAGAGATCCTCATTTTGCTAAAGGGCCGTATCGAGATGAGTTGTAATAGTGAGGTTTTTACAATGGAACCTCTCGACTCTATCATTATTTCCCCTCAAGTGGGGCACGCCACGTTGGCATTAGAGCAGGATACGACGGCATTGGTTATTCATGTAGGTAAGGATTTTTTTCAACAATTTGATCCAAACTTTGGGATGTATCAATTTGTAGTACGTTCAGATGAAATGAATCGCCACAATCGATTTTTTACGTCTTTACGCCATCATGCGGCTATGATGATGCTTATAATGGCTGATGGTGAAAGCTCAGCTAATCGTTTAGGGCTGGAGCATCACTATTTGTCATTGGCGAGTGATTTATATAGTGAAATTGATGTTGTTAAGTCGATTCATGGTAAGCCTGTTGATATGACGGTAGCTACCTTTGATAAGATGATTACCTATATAGATAAAAATTATCAGCAAAAGATTGAATTAGAAGATATTGCCCAAATCGGTGGTTATAATGTGAACTATACATCTCAGTTCTTTAAACGCCAATTAGGTGTTTCCTTCTTAGAATATGTGTTACGCTTGAGACTACGCGAGGCTACTGTTCGATTGGCTAACTCCACAGATAGTGTGGCACATATAGCTAGTGATTGTGGATTTGCAGATATCAAAGCCTTTAATGTGTCCTTTAAAAAGCATTTTCATACAACCCCTTCAGAATATCGTAAGCAAGCAAAAGAGATGGGGCGCAAGACTAAGCTACATGATTGGAAGGAAATTATTTCCACTCAAGAACAAGATATTATAAGAATACTAGAATCCTTCGTTCCTTATCACGATGATTTGCAATATAAGGTTGAATTAGATAAGGCCAATCAAAAGTTACAGACTGTGAAGAAACAACTTAAATCTGTTGTGGAAAAATTATGATATACAATCATTAGGTATAGGTGATTTTGTATATTTGTTAATCCTATTAAAAGATATGGTGAAAGAGCACTGCTTTTCGATAGCAGTGCTTTTTTTGCTTATATATAGGCAAAATTGTATATTATTAATAGTCTAAAAGAGGATTATTAGGGGGATTTTGTATGAGTTTAATAGACTTTCACAATCGAAAATGAACTTGTAAATTGGATAGTTATATCCTGAAAAAAGAGTACAATGAAATCATCGAAAGGAGCTAAGGTTCCTAAACAGAATTAATTAGCATTTAAATAATGAAGTCCTGTTGGAGGTTTACGATGAGTACGAAAGAACAACAAGTACAAGAGATGACAAATGTCATTGCCAAGTTCATTGCTTATATGGCAAAGAAATTACCTGATGATGTGGAAGCTAAGATTAAAGAATTAGCAGCCGATGAAAAAAATCCATTAGCTAAAACAATTTATGAAACAATGCATAAAAATATGGATCTTGCTTACGAATTGAATCGGCCTTCTTGCCAAGATACAGGGGTATTACAATTCTGGGTGAAGGTTGGTTCTAACTATCCATTAATTGGTGAATTGGAAGAAATTTTGCGTAATGCTACATACCAAGCTACACAAGATGCACCACTTCGTCATAACTGTGTTGAAACATTCGATGAATTCAATACAGGTAAAAATATTGGCCGTACAGCACCATATATCATGTGGGATATCGTTCCTGATCGTGATGATGTAGAAATCTTCCCTTACATGGCTGGCGGCGGCTGCTCCTTGCCAGGATCTGGTAAAACATTGATGCCAGGTGAAGGTTATGAAGGCGTTGCTAAATTCGTGTTAGATTTGATGACAAGCTATGGTTTGAATGCATGTCCTCCATTATTGGTTGGTGTTGGTATTGCTACATCTATCGATACAGCAGCGGTTATGTCCAAAAAGGCTTTGATGCGTCCTGTATCCTCTAAGGCTGAAAACGAAAAAGCAGCATATATGGAACAATTACTAGAAGATGGTATTAATGCATTACATCTTGGACCTCAAGGTATGGGCGGTGATAAATCCCTTATGGGGGTAAACATCGAACATGGTTCTCGTCATCCATCTGTAATTTCCGTAGCTGTTAACGTTGGTTGCTGGAACCATCGTCGCGGACATATGGTATTTGGTAAAGACGGTAAGTACGAAATTCTATCTCACAAAGGAGTGACATTCTAATGGCTAAACATATTTTGACAACACCAATCCAAGCATCTGATCTTGAAGGTATTAAAGCAGGGGATATTATTTACTTAAATGGTCACATCACAACATGCCGTGATGTAGCTCATCGTCGTCTTGTTGAATATGGTCGTGAATTACCAGTAGATGTTCGTAACGGTGCCATCTTGCATGCTGGTCCAATCGTGCGTGACCATGGGGATGATAAATTCGAAATGATTTCCGTAGGTCCTACTACATCTATGCGTATGGAAAAATTCGAATATGAATTCGTAAAGCAAACTGGTGTACGTCTGATTGTAGGAAAAGGCGGTATGGGGCCTGAAACAACACGTGCATGTAAAGATTTTGGTGCTCTTCACTGCGTATTCCCAGCAGGTAATGCCGTACTTGCTGCTACAGAAGTAGAAGAAATCGAGTCTGCTAATTGGCGCGAGCTCGGTATGCCTGAAACCTTGTGGACTTGCCGTGTAAAAGAATTCGGTCCACTCATCGTATCCATCGATGCAGAAGGCAACAACTACTTTGAAAATAAAAAAGTAGAATACAATGCAAAAAAAGAAGAAGTGTTAGAAGAAATCTATAAACACGTAAGCTTCATTAAATAATTGCATTGTGAAATGTAACTACATAGGAGGATTATACGGATTTTGTAGAATCCTCCTTTTTTGTACCCTTTTTTAGGTATATGACACGTATTGGGAGGTATTTATGGATACGAGTGTAATGATAACTCTTGGCTTTTTAGTGTTTGCCATTGTCATGTTTGCGTGGGAGAAAATCCCATTGTCTATTACGGCGATGATTGTAGCCGTTGGTTTACATCTAAGCGGTGTATTATCTGCAAAAGATGCATTCGCAGGTTTTGTAGATCCAAATGTATTGCTCTTTATGGGGATGTTCGTGATTGGTGCAGCCTTCTTTGAAACAGGTGTGGCTGTAGAGGTAGGGAATGTAGTTCATAAGTTTGCGAAAACAGAAACATCCTTACTTGTTGCTGTTATGATGATTACAGGTATTTTATCTGGTTTCTTATCTAATACTGGTACAGCTGCTGTACTGATTCCTGTAATTATCGGTATTTGTAAAAAAAGCGGTTTTAAACAAACCAAATTGTTGATGCCCCTCGTATTTGCCGCTGCTATGGGTGGTAATATTTCTCTAATTGGTGCTCCTGGTAATATGATTGCCCAAGCGGGCTTGCAACAAGCAGGTTTAGGCTCTTTTGGTTTCTTCGATTATGGTTTAGTCGGATTACCAATACTTATCGTAGGTACTATATTCTATGCTACAATTGGTAAACGTTTCTTGCCAGATGCTCCAAGCCATCAACCAGATGGTGCCTTTGAAGGCAATGATGATTATAGTCATATACCATCTTGGAAGAAATGGGTTTCTGCATTAGTATTGATATTAACAGTTGTGGCTATGATTTTTGAAAAACAATTGGGTGTAAAACTCTATGTAAGTGCTTGGGTTGGTGCCCTTGTGTTGGTGGCTACAAATGTTATTAGTGAAACGGCAGCGGTAAAATCTATCGATATGAAAACAATCATGCTCTTTGCTGGTTCTATGGCTCTTGGTGATGCAATGGTTAAAACTGGCACAGGTGCTGTTGTAGCAGATCTTATTGTTAATAGTCTTGGTGCGAGTCCATCTCCAATTATTGTATTAGTTGTTGTTTTTGTGCTTGGCGTGTTTATGACAAACTTCATGTCCAACACTGCTACATGTGCATTATTAGTTCCAATCGGTCTTAGCTTAGCATCTCAACTTGGATTTGATCCAAAAGCGGTCTTGGCAGCTATTGTAATTGCTAGCTCTTTAGCATATGCTACTCCAATTGGTATGCCGGCTAATACAATGGTTTACAACATAGCAGGCTATAGCTTTATGGACTATGTGAAAGCTGGTTTACCACTCATTGTGGTGTCTAGTATTGTTGCATTAGTATTATTGCCAATTTTGTTCCCGTTTTAATATAAGAAATGATTAGACATAATCCATACTTTCACATATAATAGAAAGGTAACGAGTGTACAAATATACATTCACAGTAGACAAAACAGGTGGATATGAGGAGGAATTATGCTTACCGATATTGAAATAGCTCAACAAAATAAGATGGAAAAAATTCAGGTTATTGCTGATAAATGTGGTCTTACGCCTGATGATATAGAGCAATATGGTCATTATAAGGCAAAAATTTCCTTTGATGCCATTAAGCGTTTAGAAAATAAAAAAGACGGGAAATTAGTTCTCGTTACGGCTATTACACCAACGCCAGCAGGGGAAGGTAAATCTACGACTTCCATTGGTTTGGTACAAGCATTAAATAAAATCGGTAAGAATGCTATCGCCGCACTTCGCGAGCCATCGTTGGGACCTGTGTTCGGTATCAAGGGCGGTGCTGCCGGCGGCGGCTATGCACAAGTTGTACCAATGGATGATATTAATCTTCATTTTACAGGCGATATGCACGCTATTACGGCAGCAAATAATTTGTTGTCCGCTATGATTGATAATCACATCCATCAAGGTAATGAGCTCCAAATCGATTTGCGTCAAATTTCTTGGACTCGTGTTCTCGATATGAATGATCGTGCATTGCGTAATGTAACGGTTGCACTGGGTGGTAAGGTTTGTGGATTCCCACGGGAAGATCATTTTATGATTACCGTTGCCTCTGAAATCATGGCTATTTTATGCTTAGCTAAGGATTTAGAAGATTTGAAAGCTCGTTTTGGACGTATCGTAATCGGCCCAAATCTTAAAGGTGAACCGGTGTATGTACATCAACTCGGATGTGAAGGTGCGATGGCACTTCTTATGAAAGATGCTATTAAACCAAATCTTGTACAAACATTGGAACATACGCCTGCCATCGTTCATGGCGGTCCATTTGCCAATATTGCTCATGGTTGTAACTCTGTGGTGGCTACTAAACTCGGCATGAAGCTTGGCGATATCGTGGTGACAGAAGCCGGTTTCGGCGCTGATCTAGGGGCTGAAAAGTTCCTCGACATTAAATGCCGTTATGGCGATATCTTCCCAAATGCTGTTGTCATCGTCGCTACATTACGCGCTCTTAAAATGCATGGTGGCGTGTCAAAACAAGAATTAAATACAGAAAACGTAGAGGCTGTGACAAAGGGCTTCAGCAATTTACGTAAAGCTATTGAAAATATGCGTTTCTTTGGTGTACCTGTTATGGTTGCCATCAATAAATTCGTTACCGATACGGATGCAGAAATTGCGGAGTTAACACGGTTGTGCAATGACTATGGCGTGCCTGTAGAGCTCAATGAATGTTGGGAAAAAGGTGGCGAAGGTGGTATCGATATGGCGAAACGCGTTGTGGAACTCGTGGAAGGTAGCGAACCAACACCTAAATTCGTATATGAATTAACAGATAGCATCGAAGATAAAATTGGTAAAATCGTTCGCACTATTTACGGCGGCGATGGTGTTACATTTGGAGCAAAGGCGAAAAAACAAATCGCTCAATTAAAAGAGTGGGGCCTTGATAATCTACCTGTTTGTATGGCAAAAACGCAATATTCTTTATCCGATAATCCAGCCTTATTAGGCGCACCTACGGGTTTTACAATCAATGTAACGGATATTCGTGTTGCTAATGGTGCAGGATTCCTAGTATGCCGCACCGGTGATGTTATGGTTATGCCAGGTTTACCTAAACGCCCTGCTGCACTTAACATGGACATTGATGCGGACGGTACTATTAAAGGATTGTTCTAATTAATATGTTATTGTAATGAACATAGTATACAGAGGGGGCAATAGCCCCCTTTGTTATTGAGGAGTATATATGGATTTATTGACGAGTTCTGTAAAAGATTTTGTGGCAGCAACTGCATCTAAGGAGCCTACACCAGGTGGCGGGGCTATTGCGGCATTGACGGCAGCTACAGGTGCAGCATTAGCTGAAATGGTAGCGAATTTAACCTTTGATAAAAAAGGGTACGAAGATGTGCAAGAGGAGATGCATCTTTTGCAACAAAAATCTGAGGTTATTCGTGAGAAAGCACTTTCACTAGCACAAGCAGATGCTAATGTATTTAATTTATTTATGGATGCCTTGGCGTTGCCTAAAAATACGGACGAAGAGAAATTGGCGCGTACTACTGCGATTCAACAGGCTTATAAGGATGCAGCTAATGTACCATTAGAAATCGGTATGATTAGTTATGAAATCTTTGATCTTGCGTATACTGCAGCTACAAAGGGGAACCAAAATCTCATTACTGATGGCATTATTGCGGCCATCAACGCGAGAGCCGCTGTAAAAGCCGCTTTTTTAAACGTACGCATCAATCTATCTGGTATTAAGGATGAAAGCTATGTAGCTGATTTAAAAGCGCAAATGAATCAAATTGAATCTGAATTAGATGAAAAGGAAGCATCCGTTTTGGCTTTGTACAAATAAATGGACGATAACATACTTTTACACGTGTAATGTTCGGAAAATATAAAAATAGAGGGCCTTAGAAAATAAAATTTCTAAGGTTTCTCTTTTTCTATTGTTAAAATCCGAATAATAACGTAAAATATAAGTGTAATGTTTGTAGTTTAGAAAACAGGAGACCATTATGTCAGAACAAAACAATACTGTTGACTCTATGTTGCCAATACCTAAGCTGTTTGCCTATGGTTTACAACACGTATTAGCAATGTATGCCGGTGCTGTAGCGGTACCAATCATTATTGCGCAAGCTATGCATTTGCCTGTAGAGGATTTAATTCGACTTATTACAGCGGACTTGTTTACTTGCGGTATTGCCACACTTATCCAAACATTAGGGTTTGGCAATATTGGTGGTCGTATCCCGATGATTCAAGGTGTAACCTTTGCCTCTGTTGGACCTATGGCCATGATTGGGGCCCAACATGGTATGACCGCCATTTACGGTGCCATCATCATAGCCGGTATTTTTACTTTCTTAGTAGCACCATTTTTTAGTCGTTTAATTCGACTCTTCCCACCTGTTGTAACAGGCACCATTATTACAATCATTGGTATTAATCTCATGCCTGTAGCTGTAAACTGGATGGGGGGCGGTGTAGGCAATCCGCAGTTTGGTAGTCTTACCAACATCGGTCTCGGATTCCTTACATTCTTAATCGTTATCTTTACTTATAAATTTGCCAAAGGTTTTCTTGGTAATCTTTCCGTTTTAATTGGTCTTATTGGTGGTACAGCTATTGCTTTTGCAATGGGCGTAGCTAATTTTGCTGAAGTTGGCAAAGCTCATTGGCTGGCTATGATTGAACCATTATACTTTGGATTACCAACATTTGATTGGGCCTCTGTACTTTCCATGGTAGTTGTTATGCTCGTTGTTATGGTTGAAACAACTGGTGATAGTATTGCAATCGGTGAAATCGTAGATAAAAAAATCGATCGTAAGGAATTGGCATCCATTATCCGTGCCGATGGTCTTTCCACTGTTATTGGTGGTATTCTTAACAGTTTCCCATATACAGCATTTGCTCAAAACGTTGGTCTTATCGCTGTAACACGCGTTAAAAGTCGTTTTGTAGTAGCTGCATCTGGTGTAATCTTAATTCTATTAGGCTTATTCCCTAAATTGGCGGCTGTTGTAGCAAGCATTCCAAATGCAGTGCTCGGTGGTGCTGGTATTGCCATGTTTGGTATGATTATTGCTAGCGGTATCCGTTCTCTTGGTAAAGTTAATTTTGATGGCAATCAAAACTTGATGCTTGTGGCGATTAGTATCGGTGTTTCCATGATTCCTATCGCTGCACCAACATTCTATGCGCATTTCCCAGCATGGGCTCAAATTTTATTAAAATCTGGTATTACATTCGGTAGTATCATGGCTATCCTCCTTAACCTATTGCTCAATGGCGTGAACAAGGGCGATGAATTCAAAGAAATGGGTCGTCGTTAATCGGCTTTCACCATTATTAATACTAAGAACTCTACTCGTAGTGGGTAGGGTTCTTTTTTTGAAAGTAATAATCTCCAAATAGTGACTAAACTCACAGGGGTTACACCTATATACTATGGTATAATAAATTGATAAATTTAGATGATTTGTTCCCATAAGAAGGGAAGGAGTTTATGGCTGAAGGTAAGATTATTGCCATCTCGATTAGCGAGAAAAAAGGGCAAAAGAAACATAATATTGAATCTGCCAATCTCATCGTAGATCACGGCATGGAAGGCGATGCACACGCAGGTAATTGGCATCGTCAAATTAGTTTACTCGGCATTAAGAGCATTGAGCATATGCGAGAAAAAGGGGCCGATGTAAAACCTGGCGATTTTGCTGAGAATATCACCGTTGAAGGCATTGTATTATATGATTTACCAGTCGGTACAAAATTACAACTAGGTCCTGAGGTGTTATTAGAGGTCACACAAATTGGTAAAGAATGCCATCAGGGCTGCGAAATTATGAAACAAGTTGGATCATGTATTATGCCTACGCAAGGAATTTTTGGTAAAGTTCTAAAAAATGGTACAATTAACGTAGGTGATGAAGTATCAATTATTAAATAAGTATGTAAAGAGGTGTACTATGAAGGACGCATGGGGCCGAACAATTGAATATGTACGTCTGTCGTTGACAGATGCGTGCAATTTTTGCTGCCCTTATTGCAGACCAGCAGAGATTACACCACAGAGCCAAACCCAGCTATTATCTGTAGATGAGTGGATGATCGTATTGGGTGCCTTTCATCGTCTAGGTGTGAAAGCGGTGCGCCTTACAGGGGGAGAACCATTACTATATCCTCATATTGAGGAGTTGTTAACGCGTATAAACCAAACAGGCTGGTTTGAGGATATATCTATGACTACCAATGGTAGTTTATTGGCACCTAGAGCTGCTAAATTAAAAGAACTTGGCTTAAATCGCGTAAATATTAGCCTTGATTCCCTCGATAGCGATGCCTTTGCTCTATGTGTGGGCAAAGCTAACCAGCTCGATTCTGTTCTAAATGGTATTCAAAGTGCTATTGATACAGGATTTACATCTGTTAAAATCAATACCGTTCTTTCACGTCATTGGACTGATGAAGAAGTTCGTGCTTTGCTAACATACGTAGAAACGTGGCCTGTGATTTGGCGTTTTATTGAATATATGCCATTCCAAGGCGATGCTTTCCATGGACCTACCTTTGAAGAATGGAAATCCCAATTAGAACGAGTTAGTGGTGGTATCCTCACTGAAAATCACGATGTGTACGGTTTTGGACCTGCCACGTATTATAATTTACCGAGTGGTAAGGAGATTGGGTTCATATTCTCCATGTCTCATAGTTATTGTGATACGTGCAATCGCGTTCGACTTACATCGGACGGACAAATGCGCCTATGCCTCTTGCGTGATGATGAAGCTGATTTAGTATCTCTTGTGCGTCAAGGACTTAGTGAAGCTGAATTGGCTAGTCATATCGAATGGGCATTGCAGCGTAAACAAGAACGTCATGATGGGATGACGATGGATCAACCAGAACGACCTATGTGGCGCATCGGAGGGTAGTATGGGCTTTTTTGATTTTCTGAAACCGAGAAATAAACAGTATGTTGAATCCTGTTGGCCTGGTGGCAAAATGCTACAAGTCCACATGGAGTACGATACACAGAAACTTATATTTACTTATATAGGCCGTTATGGATTACAATTTAGTGTGCCTAAGGTTGATGTAACAGATATTATTGTGAAAGAAGTAAGCCGCACACATAGTGTCATTCAAATTTATCATGGTGAAGAATGTGTAGGCACTTCAGATATCATTCCTACAGAGGCTTGTGAAACGATAAAGGATTGGATGTTACAGTTCTAACATCTTATATAGATAGATAAGCTATAAATCAAATTGATATATTTTATGGGAATGTAATAAATATTCTTTACATTCCCATAAAATAAGCATATAATAATTCATGTCATGGACCACTAGCTCAGCTGGCAGAGCACCTGACTCTTAATCAGGGTGTCCAGGGTTCGAACCCCTGGTGGTCCACCAAAATAAACCCGCACTACGGTGCGGGTTTTTCTTATTGTCTGTCAAAGATAACACTCTTTCTTGTGTATTATTTTGAAAGCTTCTTTTGTCTTTCTTTTTTTATTTGTTGGATACTTTTAGTCGGTGTAGCTAAATCTTCTTTTTGTAATTCTAATTGCTCTTGTTCGTGAGTTTTTACCGCAAAATAGGTTTGAGCTAATGCGATTACCTCTTTACGAGGATCACCATTCATAACGATTAAGTAACAAGCGTATCTAGAGAGTACTATATCTTGTATACTACGTTGTAAGTTAGCCCCAACATCTACCAATTTGTTGATGTCAACAAATTCGGATTGAACCGTATGACCATTGGCTTTACAAGCATTTTTTGCCTTTTCAATAATTTTATAAAAATTTCGCCATTCGGAGTATTCGAGTATTTCTTGTAAATCTCGAGCATACCAATACTCATTGCCATCATCATCTATTTGTTTAATAGATTCAAAAGGGGACTGGTAAATCAAATGAAACTAATCCGTGAAATTGGGTTTAATATTTATGAAAATACCAGTACGTTAGAAAAAGAAGTTATGAGTATTGTTAAGTGGCATAAGTAATAAAATAATTATTTACAATGGAAAAGTAAAACAGTCTACTGAACTAGATATTATCTAGGTTGGTAGGCTGTTTTTTCTTATAAAAACATGGAAAATTCTCTCGCACATAACACGGAACCGCGTTATAATGCAGACATAAGTAAGGAGGTGATGCCATTAAAGTTGTTAAGGAAGATAACAAAAAAGTGGTTACCGATAATAACCGCGTTTATCCAACTTGCAATAGCGATAATACAGTTATTAAATCAGTAACTACAGGGGCTCGTAAGAGACCCAATCTTCCTAACTATTATAACAATGGCGAGCATATGATTTTAAGATTAACTTTAATAATTAGTATTATTGCCTTTGTGTTATCCGTTTATAATCTATTAGTAATATTAGGAGTACTATAATGAAACTAGAAGATGTAATGACTACACAAGAGGCGGGAGAGAGATGGAATGTACCAGCTGACTCTATTAAGCAATGCTGCTTAAAGAGATATGCAAATAAACAATTTACCGATGATGAAGCTAGAAAGTCGGGTAGGAATTGGCTTGTAACCCGTCAAGGGATGGAGCGCCTATACGGAGAGGAAATAAACTCTAAATAAAACTATCTAGGTACATATATTATAGACAATAAGTTATTAATTGCGTATAATTGATATATAGTAGTATTTCTCATTAGGAGGCCCAAAATGGCAGTAGATGTATCTAGAACACAAGATGTATATAAAGATGCGGGTCAAAGTGTCAATTTCACAACATTATTATTAAATCGCAAAGATCGCGATGCAGAATTAGAAGTAATTCAAGACATGGCTGATCGTATTCAAGCCATTAAACGTTCTGTTAGTATTCGTGCTAATGGCGAAGGCTTGGGTATTGCTTTTGGATTTAGCCGTAAAGCATGGGATTATTTATTCCCTAATGCACCTGTACCAAAAGAGTTAGAAGACTTCCAAGGTATTAAAGGTGATAAACAAGACGTGCCAGCTGTAGCGGCTGATTTGTTCTTACATGTACGTTCTAATGATGAATCTGTTACATACACTGTAGTGGATCAAATCATGGAATTCTTGCGTCCTGTTACATCTGTAGTTGATGAAACTCATGGTTTCCATTATGAACAAGGTCGTGCTATTATCGATTTCGTTGATGGTACAGAAAATCCTGTAGGCCAAGAAGCAGTAGAATGGGGCGTTATCGGTGATGAAGACCCTGAATTCACTAATGGTTCTTATGCATTTGCACAAAAATATGAACACGATCTTGATGCTTGGCGTGCACTTCCTACAGAAATGCAAGAAAAATTCATTGGCCGTCGTAAATTCAGCGATATTGAATTGGAAGATGATGAAAAAGATCCAGCAGCTCACAATGTAGTAGCTCAAGATAACCGTGACGATGAAGAACATAAAATCGTTCGTATGAATGTACCATTTGCACAACCTGGTCAAGGTGTGCGTGGCACATATTTCATCGGCTATGCTCGTTACTGGGATGTAACGAAAACAATGCTTACAAACATGTTTACTCAAAACGATAAATTGCTAGATTATTCTAAACCTATTACAGGCATGTTATTCTTCATCCCATCCCTTGATACATTGGATGCTATTGCAGAGGGCGAATTATAATCGTTGTCTTTTGTCGATATATGTAATGATAAAATAATATGCAATAAAATCTATAGAAAGCGCCCCTTTGGGGGTGCTTTTATGCTATAATGAGAGAATATTATTAATTCTGTAGAATTTTAGTTTGTAGAGGTTGCCCATGAATTATACAAGTACACGTGGCACTGTTGCCGTAAATGAAACATATGCATTATTACATGGTTTGGCAGAAGATGGCGGTTTATACGTACCAGCTTTATTCCCAACGAATTGCTTAAACTATAACGACATTAAAGATAAACCGTACCAAGAGGTAGCTGCTGTTGTATTAGCAAAATTATTCCCTTGCTTCTCTGAAGCACATCTTAAGGAAATGATTAACTCCGCTTACAGCGATGCAAATTTTAGTACTCGCGATATTGCGCCTTTACATTCCTTACTTGAAAAAGTATCCGTATTGGAATTGTTCCACGGCCGTACACAAGCATTTAAAGATATGGCGCTTTCACTATTTCCATATTTATTGGTAGCAGCGAAAGAAGCAGAAGGCGAAGATAAAGAGGTTCTTATCTTGACGGCTACATCTGGTGATACAGGCAAGGCGGCCCTTGAAGGGTTTAAAGATGTACCTGGTACGCATATTCAAGTATTCTATCCAACTGATGGCGTTAGCCCTATGCAAGCAGAACAAATGCAAAAGCAAGAAGGCGCTAATGTTAACGTAACAGCTATTCATGGTAACTTTGATGATGCTCAACAATTTTTGAAACGTTTATTCGTCGATGCAGATACAGCAAAAGAAGTAGCCGAAAAAGGCGTTATGTTCTCCAGTGCGAACTCCATCAATATCGGTCGTTTGGCACCGCAAGTGGTATACTATGTGAATGCGTATGCTGAACTTGTTGCACAAGGTGCTATTCATGAAGATGAAGCATTTAATGTAGTGGTTCCAACAGGTAATTTTGGTAATATATTGGCTGCTTACTATGCTAAAAAAATGGGTATTCCTATCGGTAAATTGATCTGTGCATCCAATCAAAATAACGTGCTTACTGATTTCTTTAACACTGGTACATATGATATGAATCGTCCATTCTATACGACGATTTCTCCGTCCATGGATATTCTTGAATCCTCTAACTTTGAACGTTTCTTGTACTATATTTCCGGTGAGGATAGTGAACGAACGGCTCAATGGATGAAGGATTTGAAATCCACCGGCAAATTATCCGTTAATGAAGAAGAATTTAAACGTGTGCAAGCTAATTTTAGCGGTGCTTATGTAAATGATGAGGAAACAAAGGCGATTATTGAGCAAGTGTATAACTCTTATGGCTATTTAATGGATCCTCATACGGCTGTTGCGATGGGCGCGTATATGAAAGAATTAGAAGCTCATCCAGAAGATGGTGCGCGTCATACGATTATCGCATCTACGGCGCATCCATTTAAATTCCCAACACCTATTTGTGAGGCTCTTGATATTAAGGTTGGTTCTACGCCTTATGAAAGCTTAGATAACATCTCTGCTGTAACCGGTGTAGCATTCCCTAAACAATTGGCTGCATTAAAGGATAAACCATTGCGCTTTACAAAATCTATTGACAAAGAAAATATGAAACAAGAAATTCTAGACTTTGTCGATACATTCTCTAAATAATATGATACCGCCTTTCTTCTGAAGGGCGGTATATCTATGTGTAGAAATTTTTAGTATTAGCTGAAGGGGAATAGAATGGCAAGAAAAGGTTTGATTTATGCGCTTCTTTCGGCACTCTTGTTGAGTACGATGAATCTCTTCGTCAAAATGTTGGGCTCGAATATCCCATCTGGGGAAATAGCATTTTTTAGAGGCTTTGTTGGTACCGTAGCTGTATTAATCGTCATGTATATGAAGGGAATCCGCTTTTCTAAAGAGGACCGTGGATTACTCGTAATGCGAGGCCTCTATGGCGGCTTTGGTATGGTGTGTAACTTCATCGCCTTGGTACATATGAAAATGTCCGATGCGACCATCCTATTTCAAACATCGGGAATCTTCGTATTTATCTTTAGCGCTTTTTTCTTAAAGGAACGCGTTCCAAAGGGGGCTGGTAAATGGCTTATCTTAATCTTCATAGCCGTAATGGTTATGGTTAATCCATTTAGCTATGGCGGATTTACTTGGTATGCCTTAGTTGCCATCTTAGGTGCAGCGTTATCGGCCGCTGCGTATACAACGATTCGATCTATTAGTAAGCATGGTAAGCATAGTAATTTTGAAATCATGGCTTATTTCTTGATTACCGGTATGATTGCAGGCCTTGTGACAACCGATGGATTTGTAATGCCTCAAGGTCAGGAATGGCTTATCATTGCAGCAATCGGCGGTATTACTGTAGTAGCACAATTCTTCTTGACGGGCGCCTTTGTTACAACAAATGCTGTTGTAGCCCAATTCTTGCAATATGTAGGCGTCTTTATTAGCTCTTTCTATGGATTTTTATTCTTTGGTGAAAGTCTATCCATTGAAACTGTGGGGGCTGGCATTGCCATGTTTGTGGCGTCCGTTATGTTGGCACGATTAAAAGAGCAAGATGGACCTATTCGGGCAGGCAAAATTACAGAGGGAAAAACAAAATAAATGTCGAATACTATATAAGTAGTATTGGTGCATAATCAAGATGCGACCATCAATTAGGGATATCATTGTATGGTTGCATCTTTTTGTATATTGTAGGAGTGTGATGGCTATGTTTATGGAGTGGATTAAAATTGAGAATTACCGTAATCTCGTAGATATTGAACTGCACTTTCACAATGATATCAATTACTTCGTAGGCGAAAATGCAGTGGGGAAATCCAATTTTCTTGACCTCTTAGAGCAAATGATGAATGTACGCGGTTTTCAAGAAAGTGACTTTGCTGATGTACGTAGACCGATACGCATTGAGTGTAAAATGTCCTTTTCTGAGCTCTCTACATCTTTTCAGGATATGATTGGTCCAGAAGATGGTATGTATCTACGCCTTGAACAAGTGGTACAAGAGGTATATCCACGACTCTATAAGGTGGACGGAGAGAAAATGACACCAGTACCTTTGTCTATGTTGCGCCATACCATATATATGTGTCATCGCGATACATCGGAAGCGGAACTCTATTCCATTCCTACATCGGTGTATATGGAATTGGGGAAAAAGCTTGTTACCTATTTACCTAAGACTGGATTGACATCAGATGATGCTATCGCATTAGATAGTTTTGTCAATGTAAGAATGGGGCTTGATCCCGAATGTGTTCTTAATATACAGCGCCTTGTGGAATTGTTAACATCCTCTACAGAGGCAAATTTAATACGCAAGTATTCCATAGATAATGTACGACTGATTATGGCCGTTGCACTCAAGATTCTGGCTCAAATTTATATGAAGGTGCATAGCGCATCGACTAATCTAGAGTCCCTTCTTGTATACGATAGTGAGGGGCGCCGATTTTTACCTGTCTTTATCAGCGTAGATGAGCCGGAATTGCATTTAAGTCCCTATTTACAACGAGCCGTATTGAACTATTATCGCCAAATTGCGACCAATGAAAATGCTGAATTTTTAGAATTAATTAAACAGTTATTCCACATTGATGGCCTATTGGGCCAATTGTTTGTAGTAACTCATAGTACGGATGCATTGGTAGATGATTATCGTCATATTATACGCATGTATCGTGATGAGACAGGGCTCGTTCGCGCTGCTTGCGGAGTGACATTTAAGTTTGCTAGGGAAGTAGAAAAACATTTAATTATGCATTTCCCTGAGGCGAAGGAAGCCCTTTATGCACGCTGCATTATTCTCGTAGAAGGAGAAACTGAATATGGCAGCTTTGCAGGAATGGCAAAGAAATTAAATGTAGATTTTGATTATTTTGGTATATGCCTTATCAATGCACGTGGAGAATCTTCTATTAGTAAACTCCATAAATTATTTAAAAGCTTTGCTATTCCGACGGTAGCACTCTATGACCGAGATGTAATGGATAAGCATAGCAAGTATCACGCTAATGTGTTTTACACGAATGAAATCTGTTTTGAAATGGATATAGTATCCCATTTGATTCGACATCATCATCGGGATATATTGGATAGCATTATTCACGATATTATCGATACAGGGCGTGGTATGGTAACAAAGGATATGGCCCGCCGCGGGTTTGCCAAGTTGGGAATTGATGATCACCAAGTGGTACAACGATGTTTGAAAAATATTAAAGCAAAGGATATAGATACTTTGTTGGCGTATTATTTCTCTTGGTTTTATAGTAATAAAGGTGTTATTGTAGGCCGTAGAATTGCCTATTATATACCTAAACATATGATTCCACCAGCCTTTATTGCGGTTATTGAAAGGGCTAAAGTCTTATCTCTAGAATCATCTATTATGAAAATAGGATGATAAGTATATCAAAAAGTTTCGATAAACTATATCGAAAAATCTTGACATGGATGCAGTTTTCTTTTATGATTAATGAGGTTAATTTTTCCGAACGGTTTTAAGTGTGAGTAGGAGTTAAACATGAAGGAATTTATTAAAGAGTTTAAAGAGTTCGCTTTTAAAGGGAACATGATGGACCTCGCTGTAGGTATGATTATTGGTGCAGCTTTCACAGCATTAGTGAATTCTGTAGTTAGCAATTTATTCATGCCATTGATCAGTTTGTTCACTGGTGGTATTGATTTCAGCAATCTATATTTGCCATTGAGTGAAGGATCTAAGGATGCATTTATGAATGGCGCTGATATTGCAACAGCTCGCGCTGCCGGTGCTGTATTGCCTTACGGTACATTCATTACGGATCTTATTCAATTCTTAATTTTAGCATTTGTTGTATTCTTAATGATTCGCGCGTTGACGAAGTTGATGCAAAGTGCTAAGAAAGAAGCTGAAGAAGCACCAGCAACTACAAAAGAATGTCCATTCTGTAAAACAGAAATCAATATTGATGCAGTTAAATGTCCTAACTGTACATCTGATTTGAAATAATCAGTATATGCTAAAAGAGTTCTAGAAGCCCCTTGCTTTTAGAACTTTTTTTGTCTATAAATACTTATGAATTTTGGTAAATTTTCGATTATAGGATACAATATAGATACATACATTTTTGGTTGTAAATCATATGCTGTGTTAGCATTAGAAACTATATAGAGAAGGGATGAAATCATTATGGAACGTAAACCATTAGTTGTAGTACCAGGCTTAGTACGACGCGATGCCATCGAGTATTTAAAAGAGCATGTGGATGTACGTCAATGGACGGAAAAAACTAAAATGCCTAGAGAGGTTTTAAAAGAATGGTTACGCGATGCCGATGGCTTATGGTCTATCAATTCTATATCGGTTGATGCGGACCTTGTGAAAGATGCGCCTAATTTAAAGGTCATTGCACAGGCATCGGTAGGCTATGATAATGTGAACATTGATGAACTTACAGCTGCGGGAATTCCTTACGGAAATACGCCAGGTGTTCTCAATGAAACGGTGGCAGAACTCGCTTTTACATTGATTGCTACAGCAAGTCGTCGCATTTTAGAAAATGTTAATTTTGTAAAAGAGGGACGTTGGGCACAAAGACCTTCTAATATCAAAGGTTTTGATTTGAGTCGTCGCACATTGGGTATTATTGGTATGGGTGCCATTGGTGTTTCCATTTCTCGACGCGCTCGTGCCTTTGGTATGACCGTTGTATATCATAATCGACATCAACGTAATGACGATAAATTGTATAGAACGACGTATATGGAATTAGATGATCTACTCGCTACGAGTGATGTGGTATGCATCATGGCACCACTTACGGATGAAACTTATCATATGTGCGATGCCGAGTTTTTTAAGAAAATGAAAAAGACCGCATTGTTCGTCAATGTAGGTCGTGGTGCCATCGTCGATACAGATGCACTCATCGATGCCCTTAAAAATGGTGAAATCGATTATGCTGCGCTCGACGTAACAGATCCAGAACCACTACCAGCAGATCATCCATTATTGTCCATTGATAACTGTTTAATCGTTCCTCATATTGGTTCTTATACAGATCGTACGCGATATGATATGTCCATGTTGACAGCGAATAATATCATTGCTGGTGTTCATAAAAAACCTCTACAAACATGTGTTAACGAAGAGGTGAATTATAAAATGTGCGGTCCTATATAAAATATGGTAAAATAAAAGAATATTTATCGTATGGAGGTTGTAACGTTGGAACATAAAGATACTGAACAAACTGTAGCTCCTGAAGAAGTTGTATCCATTAACTTTATCGAAGCTGAAATAAATAAAGATAATGAAGAGGGCGTATACGGTGGCCGTGTACATACGCGATTCCCACCAGAACCAAATGGTTATTTACACATTGGTCACGCTAAGTCTATTTGCCTTAATTTTGGCTTAGGCGAAGAATATAAGGGCTTAACAAATTTACGTTTTGATGACACAAACCCTGAAAAGGAAGATGTGGAATATGTAAATTCCATTAAAGAAGACGTGGAATGGCTTGGATTCCATTGGGATGGCGACGTACGCTATGCATCTGATTACTTTGGCAAAATGTATGATTATGCTAAAAAGCTTATCACTTTGAGTAAAGCTTATGTAGATGATCAAACAGCAGAAGAAATCCGTCAAACGCGTGGCGATTTCTCTACGCCAGGTACAAACAGCCCATATCGCGATCGTTCTGTAGAAGAAAATTTAAAACTCTTTGAAGAAATGAAAGAGGGTAAATATAAGGATGGCGAAAAGGTATTGCGCGCTAAAATTGATATGGCAGACCCTAATATCGTCATGCGCGATCCTGTATTGTATCGTATTGTAAATGCTGCTCATCATCGTACAGGCTCTGAATGGAGCATTTATCCAATGTACGACTTTGCCCATCCTATCGAGGATGCTATTGAACGCATTACCCATTCCGTATGTACTTTGGAGTTTGAAGTGCATCGCCCGTTGTATAATTGGGTTCTCGAAGACTGGGAAGACACTGAAAAACCTCGCCAAATCGAGTTCGCTCGTTTAAATGTAACAAAAATGGTTATGTCTAAACGCAAATTGCGTGCTCTTGTAGAAGCTGGCCTCGTATCCGGTTGGGATGATCCTCGTATGCCAACCATTTCTGGCTTGCGCCGTCGTGGCTATACGCCGGAAGCCATCCGTGATTTCTGCGACCGCATTGGTGTCGCTAAGGCAGATAGCACCGTAGATATTGCATTGCTCGAATTCTGTATTCGTGAAGATTTGAAATTAAAAGCACCACGTCCAATGGTTGTCATCGATCCTGTTAAGGTTATTATCGATAATTATCCAGAAGGTCAAACAGAACATTGTGTGGTTGAAAATAACCCTGAAAATGAAGAACTCGGCACCCGTGAAATTATGTTTGGTCGTGAAATTTATATTGAGCGCGCTGACTTTATGGAAGAACCGGTTAAGAAATTCTTCCGCTTGGCTCCGGGAAAAGAAGTGCGTTTAAAAGGCGCTTATTTCATTACTTGCCAATCTGTTGTAAAGGATGAAAACGGTACCATTACTGAAATCCATTGTACCTATGACCCTGAAACGAAGAGTGGTAGTGGTTGCACCCGTAAGGTAAAAGGCACATTGCATTGGGTTGAGGCTTCTACGGCTGTAGATATTGAAACTCGTTTATATGACTACTTGCTTAAAGAAGAGTCCGATGGTAAAGACTTCTTGGCTGATTTTAATCATGAATCGTTACAAGTTATGCACAGTAAAGGTGAAGCAAGCCTTGCCAATACAGTTCCTGGCGATAGATTCCAATTCTTGCGCCAAGGGTATTTTGTAACTGATAAAGATAGCACTGCCGATCATATTGTGGTAAACCGCATCGTAGGTTTACGTGATACATGGGCAAAACAACAAAAGAAATAGTTGTGATTATACCGCCCCTTAATGGGGCGGTTTTGTTTAGGAGAAAACTATGAAATCAATGATAGCTTTAGCTCTCGCTGGTGTTGTAGCGATGAGCACACCTGTACTTGTTGATGCGGCTAATATTAATGCTAGTAAATATGCCGCTGCATATGGAACGTATAATGGTATGAAACTTAACGAAGGTGTTACAATTTATGCCAATACGCCAAAAGCGTTGTTCGCTGGTGCAGGTAAAACCGATGTAAAAACTGCCCTTATACAAGCCGGTGCCAGCCGTGCCGAAGTATATACGCTTAACGTAAAACGAGAAAATGAAATGAACTACGCTGTATTTGCGAATGTGGTCGTAGGTGGTAAACATAATCTTGTTAACACCAAGCATGTGAGCACTGATACCAGTGATGTCGGTAATTTGGTGGCATCTATCAACGGAGGTAAAGCTACTGAGCTAGGCCAATACCAAGTGGTGACACCTTTGGCTAAGCATAATAAAACATATGTAGGTGCACTAAAATATACAAGTAAAGATAATAATAATTCTTATAATGAGATTCTTCATGTTGCTGTTTCTGAAAGTAAATACGAGGGCCCTAGTGTGCGATTTATCGCTATAGATGAAGAGAGTGATGCTAAGGTATTTCCTCGTGTGAGCAACTTGCTAACTGGTAAATAATAAATAATTATTGAAATAAGTTATCAATTATCTTGACAATATTTCTCATCAAGAGTACTATGTGTATATAGTAATCAATCTCAAGTAATGAGACGGATTCTATATAGATATGCAACAGGCAGGTACGACTATGATGGATTCAATTGACAATATCATTGGATTTCATTGTGCACCGGCAATTCGAGGCATTAAGGTCTCGAATTTGGTTTCTATTCCACGGGACATGAATGAACAAATCCAATTCGTTTTGACTGAATATAATAAAGAGTTTAATGAAAAGGGTTTATTCTTCTTTGAATTATGTCGCTGTAAAGCACGTAGACTACTATTGGTGTTCCGTGAAACACAATTACGAGACTATGTACGGCAACCTGCGGTGATGACATTTTTGAAAGCCTACGGTTATCAAGATAGTATGAGCATTATGGAGATGCTTGAACATTTGCGATATCGTATGGAATCAAGCGTTGATTTCCCTCATGAAATTGGTGTGTTCCTTGGATATCCATTAATGGATGTGAAGTATTTTATTTCTCGTCGCGGTAATGGATACTCTATGTGTGGTGAATGGAAGGTTTACCACGATGTAGTAGATGCACAACGCTCTTTCCTATGTTACAAAGCATGTCGTGAATTTTGTCAAACTCAATTGATGTTGGGAAAAACATTTAGTTCATTGGTCGCAAGAACGGCCTAGGAGGTACAAGATGATTGGTGTAATTTTTTGGTCCGGTACAGGCAATACAGAAAAAATGGCTTATGAAGTAGCTGAAGGTATCAAAGCTGCAGGTCAAGAAGTAGAAGTAAAATCCGTTTCTGAAGTATCTGTTGATCAAGCAGCAGCTTACGATAAATTGGCTCTTGGTTGCGCTGACATGGGTGCTGAACAATTAGAAGAAGGCGAATTCGAACCATTCTATACTGAATTAGAAGGTAAATTGAGTGGTAAAAAAGTAGCAATCTTTGGCTCCTATGGTTGGGGTGGTACTTGGTTAGAAGACTGGGGCACTCGCATTAAAGATGCTGGCGGTGAATTAGTAGCTGACGGCGTAGCAATCTTGGGTGAACCTGATGATGACGGCAATGCACAATGCCAAGAATTGGGTAAAACATTAGCTAACGCATAACATCTTCATATTATATAAAGACTATAGCGATGGATGTGACATCGCTATAGTC
>NZ_JAPVXW010000012.1:0-58679 GCF_041431535.1 Veillonella sp. 27098_8_77
GCCTTGGTGGGCCGTTACCCCTCCAACTAGCTAATCAGACGCAATCCCCTCCTCCAGCGATAGCTTATAAATAGAGGCCACCTTTCATCCAGTCCCGATGCCGGGATTGGATCGTATGCGGTATTAGCAGTCGTTTCCAACTGTTGTCCCCCTCTGAAGGGCAGGTTGATTACGCGTTACTCACCCGTTCGCCACTAAGATTGATAGAAGCAAGCTTCCATCGCTCTTCGTTCGACTTGCATGTGTTAAGCACGCCGCCAGCGTTCGTCCTGAGCCAGGATCAAACTCTCCAAGATATCTTGAAGCTATTTGAATAGCTCATTATGTGTTGTCGTTACATTGAAGTAACTTTGAATTATGGTTGGTTTTGACTATGTCAAAATCCGCACTCTGGCATATGTTCAATCATATGATTGATTACCTATCATTGTTCAGTTTTCAAAGATCTGTACCAGTCAGACTAGATATTTTCTAGCTCCGAAGCACTTTCGTTTGAAGTGTTTCACCAACTGGCGACTAGATTATAATATCATGTTGACCATTCAGTGTCAAGCACTTTTTATAATCTTTTTTAGAATTTGGTAATCACCTCTATGTAAAGGATTTACATAAAAATTCTAAAACGATTAACAAAGAATCTAGATAATATCTAGTGTTTCCTCATTAAGAAACAGTCGCCTCAACGACTGTATGGTTATTATAGTACAAACAAGAGGTGCGCGCAAGCCCTAATTTTAAAAATTTTGAAACTTTTTTCACCTTTTCTGTATAGTGTATTTATTTATTTTCATTCTACTATATGTTGTATATGAACTTATAATTATTGGTAATTCTATAGACTATAAGTACAATATATGCTATTTCAGTAATTACTACTAGTCATATCTATTAATTACTATAGGCCTGTTGTATCTTACGGGAGACCATATAACTGCCTTCTTACAATTAGTACAGGCCTGTTCTATTTCATCAGAGGTCATGCATACGCCATCCTGCAATTAGTACAGGCCTGTTCTATTTCTCAAGAGACCATGCAACACCTCCCACAATTAGTACAGGCCTGTTCTATTTCTTAAGAGACCATGCAACACCCTTCTCACAATTAGTACAGGCCTGTTCTAATATAAAACAAATGACGCCACCCACAAGGGTGGCGTCATTCGTATAAGGATTATTTGTGCCCTAGTTAGGGGTTCTAGGGTATATACGGCCCCTATATCAGCATATGAGGGGCCATATAATTCATTTTAAAGATATACGGATAGCAGCAATCTTATTGTTGAATTGCTTTGCGCAAATCAATTGTATGAGGAGCAGAAGGTTCCATCGGCTCATTGATTGCTTTTTTAAGATCTACTACATGTTCTTCAGCTGCAGTAGGTTCTTCACTTGCTTTGTTTTTAACGGTTTCTTTAGCTGCGTACCAGATTGTTTCGTTCATCATGTGACGAAGGTCCTCGTTGTTCACATGTTCTTGATCTTGCGCCATGATATCCAAGATTGCGTCTTCCAAAGCACTTGCTTCATCGTTAGTCATAGGACCGCCGATTTCTTTTTGTTTTTGAACGACTGCATTGATTTGGTCTACCATGCTACGTAATACATTGAATCCGTAGCTATTTACGAAACCATCTTTTTCATTGTATTTCGGCATATCAAAGAATTCGTATTCATTTTTGTTACGGTTTTCGCCGTTCCAGTTGAAAGCGACTTCAAAGCCATGAACACGTCCAATAGAGTGTGTGCGGAAATAGTCCGCATAGTTATGTTTATCCTTGGAGTGTAACCATTTACTTTCAGCCTTAGTCAATTGTTCATGATTGTCATGTTTAACCTTAGCTTTAGTATAGTTAACTTCTGCATTTTGCCATGCTTGTACAAATGTATGCAAAGCTTGCACTGTTTGTGGGCTAGCCACTGGAACGAGTACAACAGAGCCTGTCGTTGGTGTAGAAGCAGGGTTAGGTAAAATCAAATTGTCATCATATGTTGGTGAGCCAGCAGCATATCCTGTAATGGATGCAGCGCTCATAAGTGCTGCTGCTGTGAAAGCAAGCATTGTAGATTTTTTCATATCTATTCCTCTTTTCATTGTCGAATATTAGCGATGGTAGGGGATTCAAGGAGAATCCCCATCCATGTGTATCTTATTACATACCTAATTTAGCCATCATAGCAGCCATTTGAGCTTTCAATTGGTCTACTTCGCTTTGTAAGCCTGCATTTTGAGCCTTAATTTGTTCATTTTCAGCTTTCAAATCAGATACTTCGCCTTTTAATCCGGCATTTTGTGCTTTCATAGAAGCCACTTCAGTTTGCATTGCATATGTAGAGCTGATAGGACCCTTACGATAACGATCTGCTACAGCAGCTTCGCTATCGCGGTTGCCAACCTTCCAAGTTACACCAGCGTTAGCCATCATATGGCCGTTGCCGCCAGCCCAGGACACGCCTGCATGGAACATTGTGGATTCGTTCTTGTAATGAGCTACGCCCAATGCCAATGCGGAGTTACCACGATAGTTACCATAACCAGCCATGATTTGAGTTGGTTCCATTGGATCGTATTGGATAGGTTTCAATGCGGACAATGCAGCAGATTGTGCACCTACATGGCCGATTTCTTCACCTAATTTATCTACGCGAGGGTCAACTGCAGGGTTAACATGTAAATCGTATTCATGTTTGTTAGGATCAGAGCTTAGATCTGTAACGCGTACAGTACCATCTGTAGATTTAACAGTTGTTAAGGAATCGCGCAATTGGTTAACGTTTACGCCATCAGTACCATCGATACCAGGTGCAAGGTTAACGATGCGGTTACCAGTCATGCTGAGGTTACCACCATGAACTTCAAGAGCTGGAGTTACAGCAGTATCACGGTCGTATTTATTACCGCCTGGGTTAGAGTTGATACGAAGAGTTGTGCCACCATTGCTGATGGAGTTGATTTCAGTCAAGTCGTGAGCCAAGCTATAAGTGATGGAGTTATCAATCTTATCGTCGCCATCAACATTTTTGCGTTCTACAACCATGTTATCGCCAGCGATGTATTGAGTACCTTTTTCAACCTTCTTAACTTCTTTTAAGCCTTTAGCTACACCGGAACCATCAGTACCAACGGATGCATTCACTTTCGCGCCAGAAAGATCAGCGTTTACAGTGTATGTTTTTTGACCAGTTGTGTTATCAGTTGCTTCATCAACGGATACGTTTTGACCAGCTTTTACGATTGTGCCAAGGCCAGTGATAACCTTTTTACCTTCGTTAGTAATGTTGGACAAGTCTTGACGAGCGATACCGGAAATAGTTGCTTTCACAGGGTTGCCGTGTTCGTCAACTAATTGTTTACCAGAACCATCAACATATGTCATTTCAACAGTACCGTTTTGGCTAACTTCGTAGTTACCATCTTTGATACGAGTATCGTTAGCTTTGGAGATACGTTTGATGTCGCCAATGTTAGCACCATTGGAATCTACATCGCCACCAGATTTCACGTTGTGAATTTGTTGGCCACCCATATCAACATTGTTCTTAGTGATAGTAGGACCACCAGTGATAGTCAAACCATCGTTGTTAACTACTGTGTCACCAATTGTTACGGAACCATTTGGAGTCAAGTCGATGTTGTTGTTCAATGCGAATTCTACTTTTGCACCATCACCAGTGTTAGTTTGTTTAACAGTGAGGTTCTTACCGCCAGAGAATTCCACAGTTTTACCATCAGTGATGTTTTTAGCTGTTTTATCGGAATCGCTAGTTGTATTACCAGTAGATTTAACATTGAAGCCGTTCATAGTACCAACGCCGTCAGCACTAATTGTCATCTTACCAGCTGCATCTGTAGAAACTTTGATATGATCGCCGCCCACTACATTTACTTTGCCGCCTACAGGTTTAACGTCTGTACCATTTGCTTGGATAGTCCAGATATCATCTAAGTTAGCTACTTGTTTTTTGTCGCCAGCCTTAGTTGTGTACTCAATACGATCATCACCTGCATTGTAGTTGATTGTTGTATGAGATGTTGGGCTACCTAAGTGGATTGTGTTAGTTTGAACGCTGTTAAGCTCTTTCAAATCTTTATCCAATGCGAATTCGTAAGTTTGTTCTTCGCCGTTCACAGTTTGTTTTACGTTCAAGTTTTTGCCTGCGCCGTAATTTACTGTGCTGCCAGGTTTAACGATTGTTGCAGTAGATGTACCTACTACATTACCTGTTGCATTAGCTTTCCAACCGGAGTTGTTGATTGTATCAACTACAGTTTTAACTGTGGCGATACCATCTTTGCCATCTACGCCTGGTTTGCCGTCTGTACCTTGTTTGATGTTACCAAGGTTAACGTCATATTTAACTTGACCATTTTCATCAACGGAAGCAGATGTGTAGTTACCGTCAACGAAGTTCAAGCCTTGAGACAATTTAACAGATTGAGTATTCTTGCCGTTAGCAGAGTATTTCAATTCTGCATCGCCAAGGTTAACGCCAGTCGCACTTACCTTGTAGATTGTTTGACCATTAGCACCTTTACGAGATGTTACTTTTACGTTGTCCCCTTCTTCAACTTCTGTTCTAGCAGAATTCAATTGGTTAACGTTTACTGCATCAGTACCGTTTACACCAGCTTTTACATTAGTGATGAAGTTATCACCAACATTTACATTGCCGCCGTCGAATTTGAATTCGTTACCGCCGATTGTGAAAGTAGCAGGGCCACCGTTCTTAATCGTGTTGATGTTGTGCAAGTCCTTAGCCAAACCGATGTTGATTTCGCTGTTGCCATCAGCACCTTGGGTGATGCTTGTTTTGATGTTAGAGGAATCGTATTCGGAATCAGCTTTAGCACCTGTACCTTTAACAGTTACTTTGGAGCCAAGTTTATTTTTCTTTTCGCCACCGGAGTTAGCGTCGAAACGTAAACCGTCATCCAATGTAGCTACTTCGTGTTTATTATTGTCATGATCTTCGTAAACGATGCGAGTTACGCCGTCAGCGCCTTTTTCGCCCTTCATAGTAAGACCGTCTTTGCCGTCCTTACCATTTAAGCCGATGGAGCCGTCTTTACCGTTGATGACAACGGAGGAACCATCTTTACCATTTACACCGATCTTACCGTCAATACCGTCTTTGCCATCTTTACCAACTTTGATGTCATCGGACAATGCATAGTTGTAAGTATGATCGCCAGTTACTTTATCAACGATTTGTTCAACAGTTAAGTTTTTACCAGCACCGAAGTTTACAGTTGTGCCAGGTTTAACGATTGTTGCAGTATGGTTATTTACTGTGTTACCAGTAACATCACCTTTCCAGCCGGAGTTGTTGATTGTATCAACTACAGTTTTAACTGTAGCAATACCATCGTTACCATCAACGCCTGGTTTACCGTCAACGCCGTCTTTCACCTTACCGATTGTTACGTCATATTTAACTTGACCATTTGCATTAACGGAAGCAGATGTGTAGTTGCCGTCAACGAAGTTCAAGCCTTGAGACAATTTAACGGATTGAGTGTTCTTGCCGTTAGCGGAGTATTTCAATTCTGCATCGCCAAGAGCTACGTCGTTCGCATTAACAGTGTAAATTGTTTGACCATTAGCACCTTTATCTTCAGATACAGTCACATTTTTACCAGCCTTAACTTCTGTTTTAGCTTCTTTCAATTGTGCAACATTAACTGCATCAGTGTTGTTTACACCAGCTTTTACATTAGTGATGAACTTATCACCAGCATTGATACCATTCTTAGTGATGGAAGGACCACCAGAGATAGTCAAGCCATTGTTATTAACTACAGTATCGCCAATTGTTAAGGAACCGGATGGAGTCAAGTTCACTTCTTTGGACAATTGAACTTTCAACTTGCCATCTACGTTGTTCACGCCGATGTTGTTATCAGTCAATTTAGACTTATCTGCACCACCAACAACGTCCATAGTTTCGTTCAATTTCTTAGCGATTACATTGGATTTATCTGTGCCTTGTGCATCGTCGCCAGCATATTTCATGCCGTCATCCAATGTAGCCACTTCGTGTGTAGTCTTGCTGTTATCTTCGTATACGATACGAGTGATACCATCTTTACCGTTCACACCAGGTTGACCGTCTTTTGCTTTCATAGTAAGACCGTCTTTGCCGTCTTTACCATTAAGGCCGATAGAGCCGTCTTTACCATTGATTACAACAGAGGAGCCATCTTTACCGTTAACACCGATCTTACCATCAACGCCGTCTTTACCATCTTTACCAATCTTGATGTCGTTGGACAATGCATATGTATATGTTTGTTCACCAGTTGCATTATCGATATGTTGAGCGATTGTCAAATTATCGCCTGCTGCGTAGGAAACAGTTTTGCCGTTGCCTACAGCTGTAACAGCATGATTACCAACTACATTGCCTTTTGCATCAGTGGAGAAGGAATAACCGTCTTTGATTTGATCAGCCAAACCGGACAAGTCGATTTTCGCGATTGTACCAGCTTGGTTAGCACCGTTACCATCGTTGTATTTCAATGTTACGGATTTATCTGCGGTATTGTAGGAATAAGATGTAGTTGTTTCACCAGCACGATCAGATGTTGTAGGTGCAATATGCAAGTCGTTAGCTTTAGAAATTGTCTTAACGTCGCCGATGTTAGCACCGTTTGTATCATCAGTGGAGTTGTTATTTACGATACCAGATTTAAGGTTCGTAATGTTGTTGCCACCCATGTTCACATTGCCGCCGTCGAATTTGAATTCGTTGCCGCCGATTGTGAAAGTAGCAGGACCACCGTTCTTAATTGTGTTGATGTTGTTCAAGTCTTTAGCCAAACCGATGTTGATTTCGCTGTTGCCATCAGCACCTTGCGTGATGCTTGTTTTGATGTTGGAGGAATCGTATTCGGAATCAGCTTTAGCGCCTGTACCTTTAACAGTTACTTTGGAGCCAAGTTTATTTTTCTTTTCGCCACCGGAGTTAGCGTCGAAACGTAAACCGTCGTCCAATGTAGCTACTTCGTGTTTATTGTTGTTATGATCTTCGTAAACGATGCGAGTTACACCGTCAGCGCCTTTTTCGCCCTTCATAGTAAGACCGTCTTTGCCGTCCTTACCATTTAAGCCGATGGAGCCGTCTTTACCGTTGATCACAACAGAGGAACCATCTTTACCGTTTACGCCGATTTTACCGTCAACGCCGTCTTTGCCATCTTTACCAATCTTGATATCGTTAGCCAAGTCGAATTCAACCTTAGCGCCATCGTTGTTGCTAGTTTGTTTTACAGTCAAGTTCTTGCCTGCTGCCATTTCAACTGTTTTACCATCAGAGATAGTTTTTGCAACTGTTTCGGAATCAGCAGTTGTGTTACCTGTGGATTTCACATTCCATACGGATTGTGCAGCGCCAGGAGCTACGTGCAAGTCATATGTCACTTGGTTACCGTTTTCAGTTTTCTTAACTGTTACGGAGTTATCGTTAGATGTAACAACTGTACGAGCATCTTTCAACTGTTTTACGTTAACTGCATCAGTATCGTTTACGCCAGCTTTCACATTGGTAATATTCAAGTTACCTGCGTTGATACCAGTCTTAACGATGGATGGACCACCAGAGATAGTCAAGCCATTGTTGTTAACTACAGTATCGCCAATTGTTAAGGAACCGGATGGAGTTAAGTTAACTTCTTTGGACAATTGAACTTTCAACTTGCCATCTACGTTGTTCACACCAATGTTGTTATCAGTCAATTTGGACTTATCTGCACCACCAACGATGTCCATAGTTTCGTTCAATTTTTTAGCGATAACTTTGGATTTATCTGTGCCTTGTGCATCGTCGCCAGCATATTTCATGCCGTCATCCAATGTAGCCACTTCGTGTTTATCGTTGTTATGGTCTTCGTATACGATACGAGTGATACCGTTCGTACCATTTTTACCGTCTACGCCATCTTGACCTTTTTCACCGCGGATTGTAAGACCGTCTTTGCCGTCCTTACCATTTAAGCCGATAGAGCCGTCTTTACCATTGATAACAACGGAGGAACCATCTTTACCGTTTACACCGATCTTACCATCAACGCCATCTTTACCATCTTTGCCGACCTTGATGTCATTGGACAATGCATATGTGTAAGTGTGTTCACCAGTTGTAGCGTCGATATCTTGTTTTACAGTCAAGTTATCGCCTGCTGCGTAGGAAACAGTTTTACCGTTGCCTACAGCTGTTACAGCATGGTTACCAACTACATTGCCTTTCGCATCAGTGGAGAAGGAATAACCGTCTTTGATTTGATCAGCCAAACCGGACAAGTCAATTTTTGCGATTGTACCAGCTTGGTTAGCACCGTTGCCATCGTTGTATTTCAATGTTACGGATTTATCTGCTGTGTTGTAGGAATAAGATGTAGTTGTTTCACCAGCACGATTGGATGTAGTAGGTGCAATGTGCAAGTCGTTAGCTTTGGAAATTGTCTTAACGTCGCCGATGTTAGCACCGTTTGTATCATCAGTGGAGTTGTTGTTTACGATACCAGATTTAAGGTTCGTAATGTTGTTACCACCGATGCTTACATTGCCGCCATTGAATGCGAAGTTATCGCCACCAATTGTGAAAGTAGCATTGCCACCGTTCTTAATCGTATTGATGTTTTTCAAGTTTTTGTTCAATTGAACTTCTAGAGTATCTGTACCATCAGCTTTTACGTTGATGTTACCAGCTGCACTCTTGAATGTAGCAGATGTATTTTTATCTACGCCTTCGCCTTGTACTTTTACTAAGCTGTTCAATTTTTGTTTGTTCACTGTATCAGTGTTGTTACCAGTGAAGTTCAAACCATCATCTAACGTAGCCACTTCATGTTTATCATGGTTGTTATCTTCATAAACGATACGAGTGATGCCATCTTTGCCGTTTAAGCCAGGTTGGCCTTTTTCGCCCTTCATAGTAAGACCGTCTTTGCCGTCCTTACCATTGAGGCCAATGGAGCCGTCCTTACCGTTGATCACAACAGAGGAACCATCTTTACCGTTTACGCCGATTTTACCATCAACGCCGTCTTTGCCATCTTTACCAATCTTGATATCGTTAGCCAAGTCGAATTCAACCTTAGCGCCGTCGTTGTTGCTAGTTTGTTTTACAGTCAAGTTTTTGCCTGCTGCCATTTCAACTGTTTTACCATCAGAGATAGTTTTGGCAGCTGTTTCGGAATCAGCAGTTGTGTTACCTGTGGATTTCACATTCCATACGGATTGTGCAGCGCCAGGAGCTACGTGCAAGTCGTAAGTCACTTGGTTACCGTTTTCAGTTTTGTTAACTGTTACGGAGTTATCGTTAGATGTAACAACTGTACGAGCATCTTTCAATTGTTTTACGTTAACTGCATCAGTATCGTTTACGCCAGCTTTCACATTGGTAATATTCAAGTTACCTGCGTTGATACCAGTCTTAACGATGGATGGACCACCAGAGATAGTCAAGCCATTGTTGTTAACTACAGTATCGCCAATTGTTAAGGAACCGGATGGAGTTAAGTTAACTTCTTTGGACAATTGAACTTTCAACTTGCCATCTACGTTGTTCACACCAATGTTGTTATCAGTCAATTTGGACTTATCTGCACCACCAACGATGTCCATAGTTTCGTTCAATTTTTTAGCGATAACTTTGGATTTATCAGCACCTTGTGCATCGTCGCCAGCATATTTCATGCCGTCATCCAATGTAGCCACTTCGTGTTTATCGTTGTTATGGTCTTCGTATACGATACGAGTGATACCGTTCGTACCATTTTTACCGTCTACGCCATCTTGACCTTTTTCACCGCGGATTGTAAGACCGTCTTTGCCGTCCTTACCATTTAAGCCGATAGAGCCGTCTTTACCATTGATAACAACGGAGGAACCATCTTTACCGTTTACACCGATCTTACCATCAACGCCATCTTTACCGTCTTTGCCGACCTTGATGTCATTAGATAATGCGTAAGTGTAAGTATGTTCACCAGTTGTAGCGTCGATATCTTGTTTTACAGTTAAGTTATCGCCTGCTGCGTAGGACACAGTTTTACCATTGCCTACAGCTGTTACAGCATGGTTACCAACTACATTGCCTTTTGCATCAGTGGAGAAGGAATAACCGTCTTTGATTTGATCAGCCAAACCGGACAAGTCGATTTTTGCGATTGTACCAGCTTGGTTAGCACCGTTACCATCGTTGTATTTCAATGTTACGGATTTGCTTGCTGTATCGTAAGCGTAAGATGTAGTTGTTTCACCAGTACGATCAGATGTAGTAGGAGCAATGTGCAAGTCATTAGCTTTAGAAATACGTTTTACGTCACCGATGTTAGCAGCATTATTGATTACATCGCCACCAGATTTAAGGTTAGTGATGTTTTGGTCACCCATGTTGATAGGGCCATTAGTGATGTTAATGGAGTTAGGACCGAATTCCATTTTTGGACCATTTGTAGTGTTGGAAATGGAATGAATGTCTACTAAATCTTTATTTACATCGTATTTAACAACGCCTTCAGCATCTACAGAAGCTGTTGTGTTTTTACCGTTAACAAAGTTCAAACCTTTATCCAATGTAACTGTCTGAGCATTTTGGCCATTCGCTTTGTATGTCAAAGGAATTTGAGTAGCCGCTTTGTTACCATCGAATGTTACAGTGTAAGTTGTGTTATGGTTTGTTTCATCTTGTACAGGTGTCACAGTGATAGGATTGTTAGTTGTATTTGTAGTATTTACAGTTACCGCTTCACGAGCTGCGTCTTTTACGTCGTTACGGGATACGTTTACTTCGTAAGTTGCGCCAGCGTCGCCATATTGGTCACCTGCTTGAGGTGTAACCTTAGCGATATTTGTATCTGTAGAACCTGTTACATTAGCTTTCGCTTTCACTTTTTCAGTAGAAGCAGCTGTAGGTGTTACATTATCAACGTCTACTGTATAGATTGTTTTCTTACCACCGTCAACAGTATTTTCTGTTACAGATGTAACCTTCGCAGCATTTTTACCACGAACCTCTACCGTATTGTTCAATTTGCCTTTCGCATCATCAGACAAATCAACAGCTACGTTGCTACCAGAAGCAGTTGTTTTGATGTATTGGCCATTGTTAGCGCCCACAACACCAAAGCTCAAGCCACCAGCTTGGTTCAATTTTTGAAGATCAGTAGCGCCTGTGTTACCAGTCAAACCAACTGTGTTATTGAAACCGTTGTTTACGATTTTCAATTGTTCTTCAGTAGCGGCGCGACCTTTTTTAGCGAAGTCAGGAGCATCCAAAGTAACGTTAGTCAAACCAGTGATATCACCAACTTTAGCATTCAAGTTAATGTTGTGATCACCTGCTACGTTAACAGTTTGGTTGCCACCGAATACAACCTTGCCATCGCCAGCATTGTTTGTGATGGATGTAATGTCGTTTAAATCACCTTCAACGTCTACTTTGAAAGTTTTAACGCCATCGATTTCACGGTTGCTAACCTTTGTATTCTTACCATTTTCCATATTGATGGCTTTTTTAGCAAGATTTTGGATAACTGTTTCGCCACCCTTATTGATGTTGGAAAGGTCTTGTTTAGCAATACCTGTGATAACAGCCGTTTCGTTAGCAACGTCTTTGTTGTTACCGTCAAGGTATGTCATCGTTACTTTGCCGTTTGCGTCTACCGCATATTCACCAGGTTTGATGTGGCGTTCGTCAGCACGAACTTTCTTCAATTGGCTAACATTAACAGCATCATTATCATTTATGCCAGCTTTCACATTAGTAATGTTCAAGCCACCAGCGTTGATGCCAGTTTTTGTAATGGAAGGACCATTATTGATAGTCAAACCATTGTCTGTGATGTTAGTATCACCAATTGTGATAGACCCGTCTGGAGTCAAATCGATGTCTTTATTTAATGCAAATTCAACAGCGGCATTACCATTTTTGTTAGTTTGTTTAACAGTCATGTTTTTGCCGGCTTGCATTTCTACAGTTTTGCCGTCGCGGATTTCTTGAACACCAGCGGAACCTTGTGCAACTTTACCTTCTGTAGCAGAAGATTTTACGTTGAAGGAGCTCATATCGCCAGTTTTCAAACCGCTCAAGTCGATAACAGCTTTAGGGCCATTTACAGTTTTACCATTACCATCTTGGTATGTTAATGTAACCTTTTTATTACCGTCTACAGTATATTCAGCTACGTTATTGTTAGTACCTGCTGTAGGTGCTATGTGTAAATCATTAGCTTTGGAGATACGAGTAACGTCGCCAATGTTGGCAGCGTTATTGATTACATCGCCACCAGATTTAAGGTTAGTGATGTTGTGATCACCAAGATCTAGGTTGCCACCAGTAACGCTGATGTTGTTATCACCAAAGTGTAATGTAGGACCACCATTATTTGTGATGGATGTAATTTCTTTTAAATCCTTGTTCAAGGAATATGTATATGTTTGTTGACCAAGAGATGTTTGGATATCTTGTTTTACCGTTAAGTTCTTACCAGCTGCATAGTTAACAGTTTGGCCGCTTTCAACCTTAGTAGGTGTAGCATTACCATCAACCTTACCACCGTTTGCTGTAGCATTTGTTAAGAAATCGTATTTAGCAGCAGCGTCGGCAGCGTTGATTGTGTATGTAGTACGACCGTTTACTGTTTTTTCATCAACGGTAACGTTTTTACCAGCTTTCACCATGCCTTTGTCATCGAAAGCAACAGTGATTTTAGAATCTTTCGCTCCATCATTAGCAGCTGTTGTAGAAACACGACCTGTACCAACAACGTTCAACTTACCATCATGTACAAGGAAATCGCTCTTACCAGTATCACCAGTTACAACGACACCAACGTTACGCAATTGAGCAACGTTAACCGCATCATAATCGGATGTACCAGATGCAACATTGGTAATTTGACGTTTAATGCCATCGTTACCAACAGAAACCATACCTGCATCGCCGCCGGCAACATCTGCATGGAATAACTGCAAGTTATTATCTGCAAGGCCTTTATTTTCGCCTTGGTATTCACGTGTACGGTTAGCTGCATGGAAACCTGTGGATTCGCCTGCACCAGAACGTTCATCCGCTTGGGATAAAGCACCAAGTGCTACGCCACCACGCACATTGGTTTGTGCACCGGCACCAAGAGCAGTACCATTTGTTTTATTAACGGTTGCACCGGAACCGAATGCGGATGCATTATCGTAATTGCCTGTAACAGTAGCACCGGAACCTACGGCAACGGCACCTTCGCCGCCTTGTACGTTAGCCGTTGTACCAATTGCTACAGAGCTTACGGATTTAGAGGATGCACCAGCACCGATAACGGTAGCAGCAACAGCGCCATCATCAGCTAATGCAGAGTTACCAATCGCAATAGCGGATGTTGTTTTGCCTGTTACGTGGGAATCTCTACCGATAGCAATGCCATTACCTGCATCATACGTAGTTCTATTATTAATACCAGATGTAGGTGTAGGATCCGTGGACAATGTCAACGTTTCTTTTACGCCTGCATTATTAGTTTTTTGGTATGTGTAACCATTTGCAGTAGCATCAACCTTGGCGTTAGTACCCATAGTAATGGAGTTTTGCGCGTCAGTACGTGCACCAGAACCTACAGCAATCGCTTGGTTCGCTGTAGCTTGTGTATTGTAATCAGTGCCTTGAAGGCCTGATGTAACATCTTTGCCTACACCAGTTGGGTATTTTAAGTTGCCTTCTGTAGGGCGAATACTACCGATGGCAATCGCACGGTTACCAGTGGCCCAAGCAGCATTACCAACGGCTACGGAACCACCTTCAGAGGCTGTACCATTATCGTTACCGCCTTTAGCTAAAGCACCCATTGCAATGGAGCCCATTGTAGAGGATGTAGCTTCGTTACCATACGCTTGGCTATAGTTTGCTTTTGCTTTAGAGATACGACCTACAGCAATGCCAAAATCACCAGCTGCATTAGCGCCTGCACCTTGAGCGATAGTAGCTTCACCAGTTGCTTGGGATTGCATACCAACCGCAATGGAATTAACACCGGATGCTGTTACGCGAGGTGAATTTTTACCACTATTACCGATAGCGATAGCATTGTTGCCAGATGCATCAGCACGAGCACCGACTACAGTTGCGCCAGAGCCTGTTGCATGAGTATCACGGCCAATAGCGATTGTATCTAAATGAGTGGCTGTGTTATCACGACCGATGGCGATTTGAGAATTCTCATCTCTCGTTTCTGGATGGTTTGTGCCACCATTTGTGGAGTCCACCATGTTGTTTTTACCAATGGCGATACCGCCCATTGTTTTCGCATCATTGTCTTGACCCATGGTAACAGTGTCTTGCACACGAGAGTTATTATTGGTACCAACAGATACGGAATTTTTACCACTAGCTAATGCGCTAGGACCTACTGCCACGGCATTAGCAGCACCAGTTTCAGCATGCCAGCCTACAGCTACGGCATGACCAACACCGGTTGCATTCGTTTTAGATGTATCACCAATCGCTACGTCGCCATCACCGCTTGCCGTAGTTTGAGCTCCAATAGCCGTAGCCCATTCGCCTTTAGCTGTAGTATAAGAACCTATTGCAGTAGCACGACTACCTAAAGCATCGTTAAAGTTACCAATAGCTAATGAATAAGCACCAGCTTGCTTAGGTGTTGTTTGCCAAGAACCTTCTGTCCAGTTTTGGTTATTGTATGCACCAATAGCAATTGCATTCTGTTTATTCGCATTATTTTTATTACCAACTGCAAGTGTTGTATCTGCGGTCGCATCATTCCCTGCACCAATCGCAGTAGCAGCACCTGCTGTAGCATTATTTCTATTACCCATGGCCATAGCAGAATTAGCAGATGCTTTATTTCTAGCACCGATTGCTACCTTACCATCATGACCAGCATCATAATCAGTTTGATTTTGATAACCTACAACGATAGAGTTTTGACCAACATTATAGTTTTCGCCATTGAAACCAGGATGAGTATTAGCCCAGATATTAACATGACTATTGCCATAATCCGCATCGGCCATGGCTTGTTGAGGCGCAATACCGCCCATAGCGCCAGCTACAGCTAAACCAGCCAATACGCTAGCTAGGACTTTCTTTTTGCCGCTATTATTTTTCGCAATCTCAGGCACTACAACGTAGCACTCTTTGGATTTGCTCCAAACGACTTTAAAGACCTTGTTCATAAAACCTTTGAACCCCTTTCTCATAAGTACATAAAAATGTAACTTTTACACTTTAGTTCACTTCATGAAGAGTGGCTTTCCTCTCATTCACACACACTTCATATAGGATAATTCAATAATATCAATTTATTAATTAATTGTAAATACTTTTTCGCCTATTTATTTAATGAAATTTTATATTTTAGATGAAAATAAACTGAAATTTATATGTATGTGTAAAAATAAACGCATTTATGAAAAAGTGCATTATATCAAGGTTTATAAACATAATTCCGCATTTCTCTTCACGTCATTTTCATATAACACTCAATTCTTTTTAGTTTATAATTTTGTTAAATAATGAAAATAAGCCTATTCTATAGATTTAAATACAATTCTATTATCCATAAATTTTATAAACAACAAAACGCCAATATATCAGTAAAATACTAGGTTTTTATGTTATATATATAACGCATTCAATTAAATAACAAGCCCATATTATTAATGATTAATTAATATATTCGGTGCCCTATTATTCAATTACAAATACAACAAGCGCATCGCCAATACAACATAAGATACACGTATATGCACAAAAAAACGCCCACACATCGTGTGAGCGTCTTTTTATAGGCCCCCAATACAATCAAAGGGGGGGAATTGTGAGAGTCATAATGAGGGCCCTATGTAATTATAATTGTATCTACTAGTATTATTTACTAATAGCATCACGTAAATTTACTTTACGAGATTGTGGTTGATCGACAGCTGGCTTAGCCATTGCTGCGCGAAGATCTACTTCGTGGTCATCGCCAACTTGAGGTTCTTCGCTAGCTTTATTTTTCACCGTTTGTTTTGCGGCGTACCAAATTGTGTCGTTCATGTAGTGACGAAGTTCGTCATTGTTTACATGTTCTTGGTCATGAGCCATGATGTCCAAAATGGAGTCTTCCAAAGCAGTCGCTTCTTCGTCAGTCATAGGACCACCGATTTTCTTTTGCTCTTGGATAACTGTATTGATTTGATCTACCATGCCACGAAGTACATTGTATCCGTAGCTATTGGTGAAACCATCTTGTTCATTGTATTTTGGCATATCAAAGTATTCGTATTCATTTTTGTTACGGTTTTCACCGTTCCAGTTCATGAACACTTCTTGACCATGTACACGACCGATGGAATGCGTACGGAAATAATCAGCATAATTATGTTTGTCATAAGAATGTAACCATTTTACGTCCGCTTTAGTTAATTGTTCGTGATTATCGCGTTTAACCTTAGCTTTTGCAATGTTAATTTCTGCATTTTGCCAAGCTTTCACATAATCATGAACAGCAGCCACGGTTTGTGGACTTGCTACAGGAACGAGTACAACAGAACCAAGTTGTGGCGTCATTACAGGGTTTTTAACAATTAATACATCATCATATGTTGGTGCGCTAGCTGCGTGACCAGTAAGGGATGCAGCGCTCATAAATATTGCTGCTGTGAAAGCAAGCATTGTAGATTTTTTCATATCTATTCCTCTTTTCTTAGTCGAATCAAAAGGGATACGAGGATTCTCATTGATGAGAACCCTCATCCCAGTGTCTGTGAAAGTTTAACGTTTCAAATTATAAACCTAATTTTGCCATCATTGCAGCAATTTGAGCTTTCATTTGTTCATTTTCTGCTTTCAAGTCAGATACTTCGCCTTTTAATCCGGCATTTTGAGCTTTCATAGCTGCCATTTCTTGTTGCATTGCATAGGCAGAACTGATAGGGCCTTTGCGGTAACGATCTGCTACAGCAGCTTCGCTATCACGGTTGCCGACTTTCCAAGTTACACCAGCGTTCGCCATCATGTGGCTAGAACCACCAGCCCAGGATACACCACCATGGATTAATGTAGATTCATTTTTGTAATGAGCTACGCCAAGAGCCACTGCGGAGTTACCACGGTAGTTACCATAACCAGCCATGATTTGAGTTGGTTCCAATGGATCGTATTGGATAGGTTTCAATGCGGAGAGAGCTGCGCCTTGAGCACCTACACGACCTACTTCTTCGCCAAGTTGATCGATACGGTTATTAACATTTGTTAAATCTACTGTACCAGCAGGGTTAGCTTTAATAGTATAAACATTTTGTCCATCAGCTGTAGTAGTATGAGCAACTGTTACACTATTATCTCCTGCTTCTACTTTAGTCAATTGACCAACAGTTGCAGCATCTGTTGGAGCTGTACCATTCTTAACATTAGTAATCTTATTACCACCATTGTTTAGGCCATTACCAGTTAAGGATACCGTTACTGCAGGATCTGTAGGAACAGCTGCAGGTGTAGTTATTGTAATGCCGCCTCTATTAATAACTGTATTATTATTAGCAGTATCACCAAACTTGATAGAACCAGTATCAGTTAAGTTAACATCCTTAATCAATTGAACTTTCAATTTACCACCATCGTTATTCACGCCGATGTTATTGTCAGTCAATTTAGTTTTATCTGCACCACCAACGATATCGATAGTTTCATTCAATTTCTTGGAGATAACTTTTGTTTTATCTGTACCTTGAGCGTCATCACCCGCGTATTTTACGCCATCATCATGAGTTGCTACTTCGTGATCGTTATTATCTTTATCTTTGTATACGATACGAGTGATACCATCAGTACCATTTAAACCAGGTTTGCCTTCTTTAACAGTAATATCTGCTTTCGTATTTGTACCATCTTTACCAGCAGCGCCAGTTAAACCGATGTGACCGATACCATCTTTACCGGAGATAGATACAGCATCTTTACCGTCTTTACCGATAGAAACTTTACCGTCAAGGCCATTCGCACCATCTTTACCAGTAATGGATACACCGTCTTGACCGTCAACGCCATCTTTACCTGGAACGCTAACAGATTCTAAGCCTTTAAGGTTTTTATTAAGACCGATTTCAACAGTTGTATTACCTGCTGGATCTTGTTTGATATTAGTTCTGATGTTATCAGTGTTGTATTTATCTGCAAAGTTTTCGCCAGTAGCAAGAGCGCCTGTACCAGCAATAGTTACTTTAGAACCAAGTTTATTTGTCTTAGGATCTGCGTTATTTGCATCAAATACAAGACCTTTATCGATAAGAGCATCAGATGTAGATTTAAGGTCAGATACGTTTACAGCACCATTTGGTGTATTCGTATTAGCACTATCCAACTTATCCAAGAATGTAGCACCAGTTTCATTTGCAATGGAGGAACCAACATTGTTCAACTTCATTGGAGTAGTTGAAGAATTATCAGCATTGTTCATAGATGCAATAACTTGAGCTTTTGGAACTTCTGCGCCTGTACCTTGAGGATTTTCGTAGAATTTACCATTTACTAAGTAAACCTTAGTGCCATCTTTCTTAGTATACACAACAGGAGTTTGTGCATTATTTACAACACCTTGGTTATTAATAGTAATGTCATATTGGTGACCTTTAGTTGCATCATATGTTGCAGAACCAGGGGCATTTTTATCTACTACTTTAATGGAGCTGTCAGAAGATTCAACAGTCGTAACATTGTCTTTCAATTGTTTTACGTTTACCGCATCAGTATTAGCTGTGCCAGCTGCAACATTAGTAATTTTGTTACCACCATTATCAAGACCTTGGTTAGTCAACTTAACATCAGTTGTAGTTGTACCAGGAGTTGTAGGAGCTTTGATAGTAATGCCATCGTTATTTACAACAGTATCTCCCATTGTTACAGAGCCATCTTTAGTAAGGTTAAGATCTTTGTTCATCTTAACTGTTAAAGTGGTACCGCCATCTGCTACAACTGCGATGTTCCCTGTTGCAGATTTGAATTCTTGGCCATTAACTTCTAATTTACCAGATGTTGCATTTTCAGTAACACCTTCACCTTGAACTTTCACAAGAGAATTCATTTCTTGTTTATTTTCTTTAGAAGTATTGTTACCAGTGAAACGCAAGCCATCATCCATAGTAGCTACTTCACGTTTGATAGGGTTATTATCTTTATCTTTTAATGGATTGCCATTAGCATCTTTTGGTACATATACGATACGTTCAGATTTTTCATTGTTGTTAGCTTCTTGTTTAACAAGTGTTTGTGTGCCATGATCTGTGGAAATATCGATATTCGCACCAGGTGTACCAGGTGCACCAGGAGTACCTGCAGGACCTTGAGGACCTGTCAAGCCAATATGACCAACGCCATCTTTACCAGAAATGGATACAGCGTCTTTACCGTCTTTACCAGCAATACCTACTTTACCATCTTGACCGTCTTTAGCACCTGGCGCACTTTCACCTTTTGGACCAGTGATAGATACACCATCTTTACTGTCAATACCATCTTTACCATTTACAACAATTTTATCTAAGTTAGTAAGATCTTTATCCAAGCTAAATGTATAAGTTTGAGTTTTGTTAGCAGCATCAATATCTTGTTTTACAGTCAAGTTTTTGCCTGCTGCAAAGTTAACAGTGCCACCATTTTCAACAGCTGTTGCCGCTGCAGGAGTTGTAGTATCATTTGCTACTTTACCACCATTAGCAGTTGCATTAGCTTTGAAGCCATAATTATTGCCACCAGCTGGAATATTCAAGTCGGAGAAGTCGATAACTGCTTTAGGACCAGTTACAGCTTTACCATTGCCATCATTGAATGTTAATTCAACTTGTTTAGTTGCTGCATTATATTTATAAGCTTGAGCTGCTGCGCCTGTATTAGTATTACCAGATGCCACACCACCTTTATCAGTGTCTGTACCACCTTCAGTTGGAGCAATGTGCAATTCAGAAGCTTTCAATTCTTTAGCAGCGCTATTCAAGTCAGATACATTAACGGCAGCATGTTTAGTTAAGTTATCACCAGCAGCTGTTTCCAAACGTTGTAAATATGTAGGGCTAGTAATTACTGTACCTGCAGTATCTTTCGCTTCATGACCACTAATAGCAGAACCAATGTTATTAACAATCATTGTGCCACCAGTTGTTGCACCTTGTGTAGTACCATTAGCTGGTGTTTCAAAGGATGCAATCACTTCGTTAGCATTAACTGGTGTACCAGTACCATCGGCTTTTGTATTCCAAGTTACTGCACCTGTAGTAGGATCTACAATTTTGTAAACCTTAGTACCATCAGCTTTAGTGTAAACAGCTGGAGTTACAGCATTTACAGTATAAGTTTTTTGGCCTGTAGTTGCATCAGATTTTTCAGATACAGTTACATTATCGCCAGCTTTTACGATAGAACCAAGTTTAGTGATATTTTTCTTACCATCATTAGAGATGTTAGAAAGATCAGAATTAGCTACACCTTTGATTTTTGCAAATGTATTTGCTTTTTCAGCACCATTGCCATCAGTGTATGTCAATGTTACTTCATCGTTTTTAGCATTGCCATCTTTATCTGTTGCACCAACTTCATATGTGCCAGGTGTGATGTGTAATTCATCAGCAAGGTTAGCTACTTTATTCACAGTAGCATTACCACCAGGTGTAGTACTTGGAGTAGTGATAGTAATGTGATCACCATCAGTCTTAATTGTCTTACCACCAAGTTCAACACTGTTCAAACCTGTAAGGTCTTTTGCTAATTGAATATTCAAGGCAGTATTGCCAGTTGTAGCATCAGGAACAGATGTAACACCGATGTTGTTACCAGTAGCTAATTTATTTGTATCTGTAATGCCACCTTTAACATCAACTTGTTTGTTGAGTTTAACAGCACCTACAGTACCCATATCGCCACCGAATTTGAGGCCATCGTCCATAGTGGCTACTTCACGTACGATGTTCTTGTTATCAGCACCTTTAATAGGGTTGCCACTAGCATCTTTTGGAACATATACGATACGTTCAGCTTTGTCAGCATCACCATTATGAGCAGGATCACGGTTGATAAGAACTTGTTCACCTTTAGCAGATGTAATAGAGATATCTGCACCATTACGGCCATTGATACCATCTTTACCATCTTGACCTTTAGGACCAGTCATACCAATAGAACCGTCTGCACCATTGATAACTACGGAAGATCCGTCTTTACCATTTACGCCGATTTTACCATCAACGCCATCTTTACCTGGAACGCCTGGTTGACCTTTTTCACCAATACCGATTTTATCGGATAAAGCAAATTCAACTTTAGCACCATCAGTTGTAGCGCCTTGTTTAACAGTAAGGTTTTTACCTGCTACCATTTCAACAGTTTTTTGATCGGAAATGTTAACAGCGTTAGCATTATGATCAGTTGCTGTAGCACCACCATTAGCAGTGTCTGCAGAGGATTTAATATTCCAGGAAGATGCTGTACCACCAGTTGCTGTCGCACTGATTGTGTAGATATCATGACCATCAGTTGAATCTTGAGTCTTATTAACTACAATATTGCTACCTGGTTTTACTTCTGTGCGCAAACCTTTGATTTGGCCGTAGTTTACAGCGTCTGTATCCGCAGTACCAGGAGCCAAGTTCACAATCTTATTATTTGTTGTGCCATCGCCCATGGACAAGTTGCCGCCCTTAATAGTTACTGCAGGTGTTGTAGCATTTGGAGCATCATTCAATGTGATGGATGTGCTACCGTTACTTATGGAGTTAATACCTTTTAAGTTTTTATTCAACTTAATAGTTAATTTATCGATACTATCTGCTTCTACTGCGATATTATCTTTAGCAGATTCAAATTTAGTACCATCAGAAGTTTGGATTTCTTTAGCACCAGCTGCATTAGTACCTTCTTTAGTACCTTCACCTTGAACTTTCACTAAAGAACCTAATTTATGTTTATTTACAGTAGATTCATTGTTACCAGTAAAGTTCAAACCTTTATCAGTCAAGCCATCAGCTGTGTTCTTCAAGTCAGTTACGTTTACTGCTGCATTTTGTGTCTTAGTATCGCCTGCGGCAGCATCCAATTTATCCAAATATGTAGGGGATGTAACGCCTGGTGTTGCATGGTTATTAATAGCAGAACCAATGTTATTAACGATGGAGTTACCACCAGTTGTATTACCAGCTGCATCTTTGAAAGATACGATTACGTCACTTGCAGCTACGTCATTACCAGCAGAACCATCAAGGTTTGTTGTATAAGTACCATCTGTACGTTTAACAACTTTATTACCATTTTTATCTGTGTAAATAGCAGGTGTTACAGCGTTTACTGTGTAAGTTTTTTGACCTGTTGTAGCATCAGCAGCTTCAGATACTGTTACATTATCACCAGCTTTTACAATTGTGCCAAGGCCAGTAATAACATTCTTACCAGCATCATTGATGTTAGTAAGATCTTGTTTAGCAATACCTGTAATCTTAGCGGTTTCTGTTAAATCCTTTTTATTACCATCTTGATAATTCAATGTAACAGAACCATCGTTTTGTACAGCATATGTACCTTCTTTGATGTGTTTTTCATCAGAAAGGTTAGCTACTTTAGTAGTTGTTGTTGCACCAGGAGCTGCACCAGGAGTAGTGTCTGGAGAAGTGATAGTAATGTGATCACCATCAGTCTTAATTGTCTTACCACCAAGTTCAACACTATTCAAACCTGTAAGGTCTTTTGCTAATTGAATATTCAAGGCAGTATTGCCAGTTGTAGCATCAGGAACAGATGTAACACCGATGTTATTACCAGTAGCTAATTTATTTACATCTGTAATGCCACCTTTAACATCAACTTGTTTGTTGAGTTTAACAGCGCCTACAGTACCCATATCGCCACCGAATTTGAGGCCATCGTCCATAGTTGCTACTTCACGTACGATGTTCTTGCCATTACCATCTTGAATAGGGTTGCCACTAGCATCTTTTGGAACATATACGATACGTTCTGCTTTATCAGTATCCAAACTATGAGCTGGATCACGGTTGATAAGAACTTGTTCACCCTTAGCAGATGTCATGGAGATATTAGCACCATCACGGCCATTAATACCATCTTTACCATCTTTGCCCTGAGGCCCAGTCATACCGATAGAGCCGTCTGCACCATTGATAACTACGGAAGAACCGTCTTTACCATTTACGCCGATTTTACCATCAACGCCATCTTTACCAGGAACGCCAGGTTGACCTTTTTCACCAATACCGATTTTATCGGACAAGGAGAATTCTACAGTAGCATTGCCACCAGTAGCATCGTTAGTTTGTTTTACTACTAAGTTTTTACCAGATTGGAATTCTACAGATTTACCATCTGCAATGTTTTGGGCGTTTGCATTATGGTTATCAGCAACAGCACCACCATCTGTAGTATTAGCAGAGGACTTAACATTCCAAGAGGATGCAGTTGTGCCGCCTGTAGATAAACCGGACAAGTCGATCTTAGCAACTACATCTTGTCCGTTAGCTTTAACAGTTTCACCCTTACCATTTACATATGTCATAGTAACAGTTTTATCAGCTGCTACTGTGTATGTACCTGGTTTGATATGTGTATCTGTATCGCTTGCGATTTTCTTAACATCGCCAATATTAGCAGCATTAGAATCAGTGTCACCACCAGATTTAAGGTTAGTAATATTATTACCACCAACATCGACATTACCACCAGTAATGCTTACTGCAGGTGTATTACCTGTGCCGCCTGGATTGCTGTTAAGAGTGATAGAGGAGTTACCATTAGAAATAGAATTAATATCTTTCAACGCTTTAGCTAAACCAACGTTGATTGTTGTATTACCATCAGAACCTTGTTCAATATTTGTTCTAATATTAGCTGTGTTGTATTCATCAGCATATGCTTTACCAGCAGTTAAAGCGCCAGTACCTTTGACTGTTACTTTAGAGCCAAGTTTGTTAGTTTTTTCATTACCTTCGTTAGCATCGAATCTCAAGCCTTTATCAGTCAAGCCATCAGCTGTGTTTTTCAAGTCAGATACGTTTACTGCTGCATTTGGAGTTGCAGTATTAGCAGCATCTAACTTAGTCAAGAAAGAATCACCTGCATTACCAGCCTTTTTAATAGCAGAGCCAACGTTGTTGATAACCATGTTACCGCCAGTTGTGTTGCCATTGCCATCCATGAAGGATGTGATTACATCACCTTTGTCTACATTATTACCAGCAGCAAGATTACTATTTGTTGTGAAAGTGCCATCTGGACGTTTATACACTTTTGTACCATCAGCTTTTGTGTAAACAGCTGGAGTTACAGCGTTTACAGTGTAAGTTGTTCGACCTGTTGTTGCATCAGAGCTTTCAGATACATTGACATTATCGCCAGCTTTTACAATAGTGCCAAGTTTAGTAATTTCTTTCTTACCTTCATTTGTGATGTTAGAAAGATCATTTTTAGCAATGCCTGTAATAACGGCTTGTTCACCAGTAACAGCCTTATTATTACCATCAAGGTATGTCATAGTTACATTGCCATTACTATCAACAGTGTATTCATGACCAGTAGTTGTAGGTGCAATGTGACGTTCAGCCGCTTTTACAGCATATAATTGGGAACCGTTAACTGCATCAGTAGATGTAGAATTTACATCACCATTAGCAACACCTGTAATTTTGTTGTTAGATACATTAACAGGGCCACCAGAAATAGTTGTACCACTGGTAGTGAATTCGATTTTACCGCCACCGTTATTTGTAATGGAGGAGATACCTGTTAAAGCACCTTCTACATTTACTTTATATGGGCTAGCCGTTGTACCTGCGCCAGTTACAGTTGTATTTTTACCATCGGCTACTACAGTTTTGCTTCCTGCTGCAGCGTCGATTTCAAAGTATGTTTTACCAGCTGCATCTGTTTTTTGATCTACAGTAACTGCAGAACCAGTTTTAGCTTTCACCAAGCCATCGTAATCAAATTTAACATTTACGTTAGCATCTTTACCGTTTGCATCGTTTTCGGACACAGTTGTAACACGGTTGTTATCGCCTTTAATGTTTAATTGACCATTGTATGCAAGGAAATCTGCGGCAACATTACTTGTATTTGAACCAACTGTAATTGTAGCTGTATTAGTATCGGCACCAACACGAACGCCAACGTTTTTCAATTGTGCTACGTTAACTGCGTCAGTGTCTTTGTTACCAGCTGCTACGTTGATAATTTGACGTTTTTGAGTGTCATTACCAACGGAAACGGCACCAGTATTAATGCGACCAGAGTCCCATTGGTCTCCATGACCCGTCAAATCAGCCGTATACGCACGATTACGAATAGCAGTACCATTTAAATTCTTGCTATTCCAACCAGCATTTTCATTAGAAGCTGTTGTTCGGTCTAACATAGAGCCAGCACCAAGTGCTACACCGCCTTGTACGCCAGAAACTTGTGCAGTAGCACCAATTGCTGTGGCATCATACGCACCGGTACCACTTACAGTAGCACCATAACCAATAGCTTGAGAACGGATATTTTCATTGCCAGATACATGAGCGGCAGAACCCATTGCGATACTTTCACGGGACTCAACAGAAGAACCATGACCAGCTACGAAACCATCAGATGCATCTGCATGGGAACCAGAACCTAATACTACGGAATAATGAGCATTACCATTGGTTTTTGCACCAGCACCAACAACAACAGCACGATCAGATTCGTCACTAACAGTTGCGCCATCGCCAATAGCAACTGCAGAACCCGCATCATAATAATTACCAGCCACAGCACCAGTATTAGGCACAGAAGCTGAGTTAACAGTAATTGTTTCTGTATTATATCCTGCCGGACTTAGAGTGCCATGAGAACCAGAGAACTCATAGTTAGAAGTCGCTTTTTGTGCATTAACTTTAGAACGTAAACCCATAGCGATAGATGCACGAGCACCAGCTTCTGCAGCACCACCTTGAGCAATGGAACGGCTACCAGTTGCTTTTGCTTTGAAACCAACTGCTACAGCATAGTCACCGGCTTCAACAGTACCACCTGCAGAAGAGTTACCAATTGCAACCGCATAGTCACCATTTGCATTGATACGAGAACCCATTGCAACTGCACCAGTTTTAGTAGATTTTACTTCTCGACCAATAGCGATTGTATCAAGAGACGTAGCTTCATTGTCACGTCCAAAAGCTATCTGAAGATTACTTTTATTAGCAGTTGTAGAATCACCTATAGAGGAATCAGCTGTATTATTCAAACCAATAGCAATACCGCCCATAGTATTAGCTGTATTACCATTACCCATAGTAACAGTATCAGCCATATTAGATTTATTTTGTTTACCAATTGCTACAGAAGCACTACCGTTTGCCTTGGATTGATAGCCAATAGCAGTTGCAAAGTTAGCACTTACAGCTGCTTCGCGACCCATGGCTATGCCACCCCAACCGTTGGCATCAGCTTGTGGGCCAACAGCAATTGCATTAGCTTGGTTTGCTTTAGATTCACGACCCATAGCAATGCTATCGCCAGTGGAATTTGTTTCAGCCTTATGACCGATACTGATGTTATCAGTACCTTTTGCCCAGCTTTCACGGCCCACAGCAATAGAGAATTGACCACTACCTCTATCTGTATTAGCTGGATTAGAGTTCGCACGGTTACCAATGGCAATAGAGTCTTCAGCAGAAGCAATAGATACATTACCAATAGCTACAGAAGCACGCCCTGAAGCCGTATTAAATGAACCTACTGCAGTCGCTGCACCACCTGTAGCCTGATTGCCACCACCAATTGCGGTAGTACTGTCCTCTGTAGCAGTATTGCCAAAGCCATAAGCCACATGACCTTTACCTTGGACATTAGTCTTAGTATCGTTAGCATACCCTACAACTATAGAGTTTGTACTTACCTTATTCGGACCATAACCAGCAGGAACACTATTTGGGGCAATATTAACTGCACTATAACTTAGATCTGTATCCGCTTGTACCGGAGTACCCATTTGAGCACCAGCGCCCATAATAGCCAACGTAGCTAATACGCTAGCTAAAACTTTTTTCTTACCGCTGTTGTTTTTCGCAACTTCAGATACTACAACGTAGCATTCTTTTGTTTTGCTCCAAACAACCTTAAAAATCTTATTCATAGAATCTATGAACCCCCTTTAAAAAAAGACACAATTATAATCCTTATTATTACAATGTTGTTCGATGAGATTTTCCATGTTTGTGAAAGCCTCAAAACCGAGACATAATACACATTTCATTTTTTCCTCATCTTGCGTCATATATAAGATAACAAATATAAATGCTCTTGTAAATGGTTTTTTCATTTTTCTCTCACATATTTTTATTATTTTACATTTATTTATAAATATTTTATATTTTAACTCAATTTTTATTGATTTTATGGGTATTTTTCTCTCTATATAGACCGTTTATTTCTATATAATTCGATTTACTACAATGATTATCGATATATACATTAGTTTTACTTATAAACAATTATCCTATCGTTTTAATAACTTTCATATACATCGATATAACATAAATCTGCATAAAATAAGGATTTATATTTTTTAGTCATCTTTTTACTAGCAGTGCAAATTAACAATTCTAAATAATATAAAACGAAAAAATCGCCCCATACGGGACGATTTTTAGAGATTATGAAATTTTGTTCATGAATAAGTGTTTCATACTCATTACACAGAAGCTAATGTACTATGCCACAATACGAGCATAACCTACCAACGTTTCTTCAATATATCCAGAGTCTAATAATAACTCTATACTATCCTTTATTTCGGCAATAGTAAATCTTTCAGCTTTACGCTGAGACCATGCTTTAAATTGGTCAATAATCTCTTCTTCTGTCATACCATCAGCTTGTTGGATGATAAATAAAACAGTAGACACACATTCTACTTGTTCAACCGAGACCAAACTATTCACAAATGTAATCGCTTGTTGTAAAGGCTTTTGCATAGACTCATAAGTATCATTAACCCTTTTACTAATGATTTCATTTTTCACAGATTGATAGGCTGTCTCTACATCTTGTATAGAGTGATATTCTACATATTCCTTAATATTACGGCTAATGATATCTATGGAGTGATCATAAGGACCAAATTTATATTTTTTAAAATGGAAATACGGTTTAGTTAGCTTCATATTCATAAAAAAAGCTGTTTTTTGTAACGTGATTTGATTAAAAAATCCATTCCGCAACCCTCGTTTTATATCTAATAGCAATAAAGCTGCTAATGATAACTTAGGCTTATGCTTCGCATTATTAGAAGCAAAATTTCCAGGCTCATGAATATAGATATCTATATCTTGCACAGACTCTAGTGAAGTCATCAATACATCTCTAACATCACTCCAGTCTAGGCCGCCATTACCACTACCTAATGGCGGAATAGCAATAGATTTAATCTTTCGTTTCTTTATAATGCGAATCAAGTCTTCCAAACCTTGTTGTATATATTCCATTTTAGATGGCTTACGCCATTGATTTTTAGTTGGGAAATTAATAATCAGCTTATCATCTGTTTGATATGTATGCATGCGTCCAATAACTACATCGCCTCGTTTACAAGCATTAACATAGTCCTTATTCATTTCTGGATACATGAGCTTAAATTGATAGGCTAATCCCTTTCCCATATACCCCTCGCAATTAACAGTGTTGACTAACGCTTGTGCGGGCGAGGTAAATATATTTGTATTAACAAATGTAATCATAATTCTGTCCTACTTGGTGAATAAAGTTGATACTACATGTACTTGTGTACTATAGTCCTTTACCAATGATTCAACTTGATATTTGACATCTTCATTCGGTACAAAAATCTTATAAATATCTTTAAAAGGTACATCACAATAAGGCGAAATACACTCTGCCATACGTACATGACCATCATAATTTGGATTAGGTGGATTCCCTTTAGGTGTATTCATCACATCCCAATTAATTTGAGAAAATCCCTCATCATATTCCAAAATCTTTATCTCAGAACCACTAGAAATAGGATGACGAAGAATAATCTTAAATTTTTTATCTCTTGCAACACCGCGATTTACTGCTAAATAAACGTACGGCCCCTCTGATTGACGTTGCTTTTGAACAGCAACATCAAATTCAGTATGTGTATGAAAATGAAAAGGTACACACTGATCTAAGCCTTTTGCGGTTCGCTTTGACAAAATATCTTCATTTGCTATATCAGTATAAGTAATTTTCTTCTTTTGGAGCGAAACTCGTGATAATAGCCCATCATGGATAATACTTGGTAGATTCTTTATGGATGTTAAATGGTATATACTCTTTAGATCCTCTATTCTTCGTACCATATCATAACCTCTTATTTCATAGATTAATATAAGATCCCTTCTACTCTTTTACTCTCATTGTAAATCAACCAAATAGATTATGCAATTATCATTATCTATGCTTATTATGAAAGCATAAAAAACAGGCAAATAGTTGGCTTAGGGATAGCCATTCCTTATACGACATTTCTTTGGCCTATGCTATACTAAAGACATATATATCATTATATAGGGGAGGTTTCTCATGGGGAATATAAACAGTGAGGTACAAGTTATCCCCTACTCAAATGTTTCTCCTATGATATACTTAAGAAAATTCGTCTCTTATAAAAGTTATTATATTCACTTCTATTAAAAGATATACATACTAGTCTCTATTGAAAGGTATCCACATGAGCCAAAACTCTATTCCCAAGACAGATGCGATGCAAGCCAAAACACCTAAAAAAGATGTGTCTCCAAAGAAATCAAACACCATTCAGCCACCTATTAACGAGGTGGTGCAAGAAAAGATTGAAGAGCTGAAAGAGTCGTATGACAATTTTCTCTATGTGTCCAAAGCGTTTTCCAACACCAACATCAATTCACTGCAAGCCCGCAGCCGGTTATATGGGCTTTCACCAGCACCACTCAAGGGGGCGCGCGTGTTAGAGCTAGGTTCGTCATGCGGGGGCAATATCATCCCACAAGCACTGTACTATCCAGAGACTACTTTCACGGGCATCGATTTATCAAGCGTGCAGATTGAGCACGGCAAGGAATTAATCGCATCCATGGGGCTCACGAATATTACGTTGCTAGAGAAAAATATCATGGATATCGATGACGATTTCGGCACCTTCGATTACATCATCGTGCACGGTATTTGGTCGTGGGTACCGGACATGGTGAAAGACAAGATTCTCAGCATTTGTAATCGCAATCTATCGGACCGGGGCATTGCATATGTGTCATATAATACGTATCCCGGGTGGAAACGGTTAGAACAATTACGGGATATTATGCTGTATTCGGAAAAGCATGCGCCAACGACGTCCCTACAGGACCGCACGGCGTATACGAAACAGGTGTTGCAACTCATTCAGGAAACGATGAAGTTGGATGAACGGTCGCGCATGAAATCGAGTTACAAGATTCCTAATATTGACCGTATCCTTAAGGCCAATGATTACTATGTGGGCCATGAGTATTTAGAGGCCATCAACGATCCGGTGTACGTATCAGAATTTGTGAAACGCGCCGAAGCTCAAGGCTGTGCCTATGTGGGCGATGAATGTATGCAGCGCTCCTTTATTACGTGGCTATCGGATGCGACGGTGACAAATATTAAAAAATTAGCCCAAGATAACCGCGTAGATAAGGAACAATACTTTGATTACGTGTATGATACACAGTTCCGCATGGCGTTGTTAACGAAACAATCTAACGAAGACCAGATTACAAAAAACGAAACAGTAACCAAGAACATATTGGACGAACTCTATTTCCTCATCACCTTAGATACAGATTTGGGTGTTCCACCGGAATGGACGGATACGGTACACATCGCTATTAAGGAAATGATGGATACGCGATTACCATTCTCTGTACAAGATGTGGTCGACCATATTGAACATCAGTATCCGGGCTATGAAATCGATATGGATAAGCTTTATACGCGCTTGTTCTTACTGGCCGTTATCGGACAACTCTATACCTTTGGTGAACGCTATGAACACCTACCATTCAAGGAAAATGAAACCTACATTCCTCAGCGGTTCATCGACTATATTGCAACCCTCATTGAAAAGGATGGCAATCAGTATATGACGACATCAAACATGTATAATCAAATCGACTATGACGTGGACCATGGCGTGTTATACATTATGCGCCTCTTAACAACGCCAACTACAAAAGAAAAACTCATAGAAGATCTAGATGTAAATGTGACCGTCGAACGGACAACGAAGGATGGTCAACAGTACCGCGTTCCATCGGAACAATACTTAGATGAAGTATTGCGTCATTTACAAGTATTGGGGTTCTTTAAGAAATAAGTATATAGACATAAAAAAGGGGCTGTAACTAGAGTGCGGTAAAACCACATTCTGTTACAGCCCTTTTGTGTTTGTATTTTAAACCTTATTATCAATCTAATACTAACAAGAATTTCTACTTACTGTCTATCTACTGTCTATCTACTGTCTATTCATCATATATTCATTTTCCAAAACAAAACTACAAGATATTGTATATTTTTAAAATTATTTTAATTTATACTACAATACTATACTAGTTTTTACTGTTTACTGTCTATCTACTGTCTACTTACTGTCTATCTACTGTCTATTGCCTATATATTATCATAAACAGATAAAAATTGTACCACAGTTTGTAGAACGAGCAAAAGCGGATAGTGAATCCTAGGACTCACTATCCGCTTTTATTGTATGTCTTATACCATACTATTATTGTAATTTAGCAAGAATCATATCAATTTTACGTTGCATTTCTTCATTTTGTTGGCGAAGTGTATCAATTTCACTAGCCTGTTTAGAGATTACAGCATCCTTTTCTTGGTCTTTTGCCAACAAGGCTTGCATTTCATCTTGCATTACATAGATGGAGCTAATTGGACCACCTTTATAGCGATCTGGAATAGCTTTCTTTTCAGGGCTATAGCCAAATTTATGGGTTACACCAGCGTTGACCATATTGTCATGGCTATCGAGGGATACACCGATGTTGAACATCGTATTTTCATTGGTGTAATGCGCCATACCAAGTGCCACAGCGGTTTGGGATTTGTAATTCCCCACACCGGCCATGATTTGTGTTGGTTCCAATGGATCATATTGAATAGGTTTCAATGCTGCCAATGCAGCTGCATTAGCGCCCGCTTTGCTTGCATATTGTCTTGCTGCATTATCTGCTAGACCCGTAAGACCACGAAGTGCTTGATCCACTTGTTGTTTATTCACCGCATCGGTTGGTTTTTCCGCAGGGCCCACACCGGTAATACGATGTCCGCCCATATCCAAATCAGAATTAATGGACACATTGGCTGGGGTATTGCCATTTTGACTGTTGAAAGTCATCGTTGGCGCTCCAGTACCCGCACCGGTAATAGATGTGATACCGGACAAGTTAGGATTCATCGCATAGTGAATAACACCATTGTTCACTGCATCTTCGGTAATTTGAATATTGCCATCACCTTTGAAATTAAATCCTGTAGATAAGGCAACGGAACGTACCGGTGTGCTACCAGCGCGGTCAGTAATACTGCTGGTTGTATAGTTAATATTACTTACACCAGAAATCGCATTGTCTAATTGTTGTTTGTTAACTGCAGAATTTGCTGTTGTGCCAGCAGCCACATTTTTAATTTCCTTGTTACCGGCATCGATACCATTGTTATCGAGGGTCATACCACCAACAGTGACCTTGTTAAAGGTTACATCATCTTTAGTGGCAACAGTAATCTCTCTGCCAGTGTTGGTAATTGTTATGTTCTTACCATCTACAAAGTTAACAGTATCCCCACCGGACACGGCTGCTGTAGCACCACCATTAGTTTGAACATTCCAGGATGCCGCAGATTTTGCCAAGTCTTTGATACGAGATTCACCATTCGCACTGAGATTGGATAAATCTTTATTGGCTGCATTTTCAGCGGCCGCTACGGCATTGCTCAACTTAGTGGTAGATGCGATAGTTACGGTATTACCCGATGCCGTTGTTGTAATCAACGCATTAGGACCGCTTTCACCATTGATATTAAATTGAACACCACCAGATGTATTCAATTTTTTAGCGTCTGTAGAGCCATTATTGCTACCAAGGGTGATGGTATTGTTACCCAACGCTTTTGTGCCGTTCAACGCGTTTTGAACAGCAGCATCCATTTGGCCTTTGTTTACGGCAGCATCATTGGTTGTACCATTAGCAATACCTTTAACCTCTTTACCACCTGCATTGATGCCATCAGTTGTAATAGAGATTGGTGTACCACCAGCAGGAGTTACGGTTACACCAGTAGGTGCGGTTGTAGTTGAGTTACCTGCTGCATCGGTTGTTGTTACGCCACCTTTAGATACAACAGTAGAATTACCAGCTGCATCGGAAATAGTAGAGGAACCACCTGTTACGGTTTGTGTATTACCAGCTCCATCTGTATATGTAGCAGATGTTAAGCCTGTTAATACTTTCGCGAGGCGAATGTTCAATGTGCCTGCCCCATCGGATACAACACCGATGTTGCCGGTTGCCAAATCAGCTGCATTTGCTACGCCACCTTTAATGGACAATACTTCACCGTGTTTACGTACAGATGTGGCACCTGTATCGCCATCAAATTTATGTTCTGCATCGGCTAAAGCTTGTGCTGTATTCGCATTGGATTTAGTAATCGCATCATTGATAGCGGTTGCTACGTTTTGTGTTGTAGCTACGCCATCAGTACCTACGGCACCACCTGTGCCTGTTGCACCATTAGCACCGACTTGACCATTGGCATCTACGACCAAATTACCAGCCTTCACATCTACAGTGTATGTTTTCACACCGCCAGTTGTATTATTAGATACTGTAGCAAGGCCTGTACCTGTTACATTAACAGCATCTTGTGCAGATGCTACTGCCAAGTCTTTGATCACTGTTTTGCCAGCAGATGAAATATTGGACAAATCCTTATCAGCAGATTTTTCTGCAGCTGTCACAGCCGCTGTCAATTTTGCGGTTGGTGCAATGGTTACATCATCACCGGTAGCAGATGTAGTGATTAACGCATTAGCGCCTGTATCGCCTTTGATGTTGAACGTAATAGCACTTGTGCTGAGTTTCTTCGCTGTTGTAGAACCAGCATCACTGCCAAGGGCAATTGTGTTGTTGCCCAATGCTGTGGTTGCATCGGTAGCCGCTTTTACAGCATCATCCATTTGTTTCTTGTTAACTGCAGCATCATCGGTAGTGGCTTTGCCAACGTTCTTAATTTGTGTATTACCAGCATCGATACCGGAGCCATTCAACTTAACAATGTTAGTACCATCAGTGGCAGTGACACCAGCCGGTGCTACTGTCGTTGTGTTTGTACCATCAGTAGTGGATAAACCACCTTTAGTCATAGCAGTTGTGTTACCAGCACCATCCGTGATAGTAGAGGAAGCACCTGTTACGGTTTGTGTATTGCCGGATCCATCTGTAAATGTGGCAGATGTTAAACCTGTTAGGGCTTTTGCAAGGCGAATGTTCAATGTGCCCGCCCCATCAGATACGACACCGATGTTGCCTGTTGCTAAATCAGCTGGCGCTGTTACGCCGCCTTTGATGGATAATACTTCACCGTGTTTACGAACAGATGTTGCACCTGTATCACCAGCAAATTTATGTTCTGCATCAGCAAGAGCTTGTGCAGTATTCGCATTAGATTTAGTAATCGCATCATTAATAGCAGTTGCTACGTTTTGTGTTGTAGCTACGCCATTTTTACCAGCTGTAGTGCCTTGTGTAGCACCATTAGCACCGATGTTACCTGTTGTATCATCAAGGACAAGTTTACCTTCGTCTACATTTACAGTGTATGTTTTTACACCACCAGTTGTATTATCGGATACCGTAGCAAGGCCTGTGCCTGTTACGGTTACAGCATCTTGTGCGGCTGCTTTAGCTACGTTCTTAACAGCGTTTTCAGATACGGCTACTTCATAGGTTTCACCCTTAGCAGTACCCGTTTGACCTGTTACAGTAGCCAAGTTGTTATCGCCAGATAATGTTTTAGCGACTACCTTTTCAGTAGATGTAGCTGCTGTTTGTGCATTAGCAATGGCTGTTTCCATTTGGCCTTTGCTAACAGCGGAATCGGCAGCTGTACCATCCGCGATACCTTTTACTTCTTTACCACCAGCATTGATACCATCTGTTGTCATAGAGATAGCAGAGGTACCAGCACCACTTGGTGTAATGGTTACACCATCACCATTGATAACAGTAGTATTGCCACCAACAGTGGTAAAGGTTGCGGATGTTAAACCACTCAATACTTTTGCAAGGCGGATGTTCAATGTGCCTGCCCCATCGGATACAACACCGATGTTGCCTGTTGCTAAATCTGCTGGCGTTGTTACGCCGCCTTTAATGGATAATACTTCACCGTGTTTACGTACAGATGTGGTACCTGTATCACCATCAAATTTATGTTCTGCATCAGCTAATGCTTGTGCAGTATTCGCATTGGATTTAGTGATCGCATCATTAATAGCAGTTGCTACGTTTTGTGTTGTAGCTACACCATTTTTACCAGCTGTAGTGCCTTGTGTAGCACCGTTAGCACCGATTTGACCTGTTGCATCATCAAGAACAAGTTTACCTTCATCTACATTTACAGTGTATGTTCTCACACCGCCTGTTGTATTGTCAGATACTGTAGCAAGGCCTGTACCTGTTACGGTTACAGCGTCTTGTGCAGCTGCTTTAGCTACGTTCTTAACTGCGTTTTCAGATACGGCTACTTCATAGGTTTCACCCTTAGCGGTACCAGTTTGACCTGTTACAGTGGCTAAGTTAGTATCGCCAGTTAACGACTTAGCAATTACCTTTTCAGTAGATGTAGCTGCTGTTTGTGCATTAGCAATAGCTGTTTCCATTTGGCCTTTGCTAACGGCGGAATCGGCAGCTGTACCATCGGCGATACCTTTTACTTCTTTACCACCCGCATTGATGCCATCTGTTTTATCAAGAACTACACCACCAACAGTCACTTTATCGAAGGATACGTTCTTAGCAGTACCAATTGTAATGGCACGACCTGCATTTGTAATAGCGATGTTATCACCATTGATGAAGTTTACACTTTCACCACCAGCTACAGCAGTTGTACCAGCACCATTTGTTTCTACATTCCAAGAAGCAGCCGTTTTAGCAAGGTTCTTAATGTAGGTATCACCGGCAGCAGACAAGTTGGACAAGTCTTTATCAGCAGATTTTTCTGCAGCTGTCACAGCAGCACTCAACTTAGCAGTTGGAGCGATGGTGACATCATCACCTGTGGCAGATGTTGTAATAAGTGCATTTGCACTAGTTTCACCTTTAATGTTGAACTTAATGCCACCAGTTGTGCTTAATTTCTTAGCAGTAGTTGTACCAGATTCACTACCTAACGAAACCGTATTATCTGTTGCACCTTTCAATGCATCATCCATTTGTTTCTTGTTAACAGCAGCGTCATCAGTAGTACCATTAGCAACATTCTTAATTTCTTTGTTACCAGCACTAATACCACTAGTTGTTACAGAAATTGGTGTGGCACCAGCACCAGCTGGTGTTACGGTTACACCTGTAGGCGCTGTCGTAGTAGTATTGCCAGCTGCGTCAGTCGTTGTTACGCCACCTTTAGTGATAGTAGTTGTGTTACCAGCACCATCCGTGATAGTAGAGGAACCACCTGTTACTGTTTGTGTATTGCCGGATCCATCTGTAAATGTTGCAGATGTTAAGCCTGTTAGGGCTTTTGCCATCTTGATATTTAGTGTGCCAGATGCCGTATCACCTACCACTGCGATATTACCAGATGTAAGATCTGTAGCAGTTGTGGATGCACCACCTTTAATGTTGAGTTGTTCACCATGTTTACGGCTAATTACAGTAGCATCATCGCCAGCAAAATTGTGTTTTGCATCAGCTAAGGCTTGTGCCGTATTGGCATTGGATTTAGTAATCGCATCATTAATAGCAGTTGCTACGTTTTGTGTTGTAGCTACGCCATTAGAACCAGCCGTACCAGATGCCCCTGTTGTACCAGCAGCACCGACTTGCCCATTGGCAGCTACCACCAAATTACCAGTATTCACATCAACAGTGTATGTTTTCACACCGCCAGTTGTATTGTCAGATACTGTAGCAAGGCCTGTGCCTGTTACGGTTACAGCATCTTGTGCGGCTGCTTTAGCAACGTTCTTAACTGCGTTTTCAGATACGGCTACTTCATAGGTTTCACCCTTAGCGGTACCTGTTTGACCGCTTACGGTAGCCAAGTTAGTATCGCCAGACAATGTTTTGGCAACTACCTTTTCTGTAGATAAGGAACCACCCGCTGCAGCTGTAATGGCAGCATCCATTTGGGCCTTATTAACTGCCGCATCAGCAGTAGTACCCGTAGCAACACCTTTAATTTCCTTGTTACCCGCATTGATACCAGCCGTTGTCATAGAGATAGCAGAGGCACCAGCACCACTTGGTGTAATGGTTAGGCCATCACCATTAATAACAGTAGTATTGCCACCAGCAGTGGTGAAGGTTGCGGATGTTAAACCGCTCAATACTTTTGCAAGGCGAATGTTCAATGTACCTGCCCCATCGGATACGACACCGATGTTGCCTGTTGCTAAATCTGCTGGCGTTGTTACGCCACCTTTAATGGTTAATACTTCGCCGTGTTTACGAACGGATGTAGTACCTGTATCGCCAGCAAATTTATGTTCCGCATCAGCTAAGGCCTGTGTTGTGCTTGCTTTTGCCTTAGTCACAGCGTCATTAATAGCAGTCGCTACATTTTGTGTTGTAGCTACGCCATTAGAACCGGCCGCACCAGATGCACCTGTTGTACCAGCAGCACCAACTTGCCCATTGGCAGCTACCACCAAATTACCGGTATTCACATCAACCGTATATGTTTTAACGTCGCCCACTGTATTATCGGATACCGTAGCAAGGCCCGTGCCGGCTACTTTCACAGCATCTTGCGCAGCCCCTTTAGCTAAATTTTTAATAACTGTTTCACCGCTAGAGGAAATATTGGACAAATTCTTGTTCGCTGCATTTTCAGCAGCCGTTACAGCGGCGGTCAATTTAGCAGTTGGTGCAATGGTTACATCATCGCCACTAGCAGATGTTGTAATCAACGCACTAGTCCCAGTTTGTCCCTTAATGTTAAATTTAACATCCCCAGAGGCCAATTTTTTAGCCGTCGTGGATCCTGTGGAGCCACCAAGGGCAATCGTACGATTGACAGCTGTTGACGAATCCGTAATCGATTGTTGCGTTGTCGTATTCAAGTCATAAGATACTTGACCATTCGCACCTACCGTGACCACCGTAGTTGTACCATTTTTAAAATTAAGACCATCGGATACCTTAACCGTATTAGCCGTACCGCCATTCGCCTTATAGCTAATGGTTTGAGCTGCATTCGCTTTATTAATCGCTTGCGCTACATCATTGGCGTCCGCCATGCCTGCGCTAGCACTAGCCGTACCATCCGTAACGGTAATAGCTTGCTTTTTACCAGAAATGGTGAGCGTCTGATCCTTGCCCTTTGTCGTAATATACGTGCTATCACCGACTACGTTTAATGCACCAATTGTCAAATTAACGTCGCCACTTGTGCCGCCCTCAGCTGTGAAAGCAAGGTTCATGCTCTTAAGTTGTGCTACGTTGACCGCATCAGTGTCTTTGTCCCCAGCAGCAAGGCCCGTCAATTGACGTGTATTAGTACCATCGCCAATGGAAACAGCGGCCCAAGTGCTTGTCATCGCATTGCTAAGTCTAGGTGTATAGATATTAGACCGCCCTGTATTCGGATTATAGCCAGCAGTAGCTACGGTCTTCGCTATGGAACCATAACCTAATGCTACGCCACCTTCTACGGTAGCTTGTGTGTTCGCACCCAATGCCAATGAGTTCTTGCCGACTGCCTTCGCCGTATTACCATAAGCGGCAGCATTTTCACCACTCGCAGCAGAATTATAACCAACAGCAACCGTAGCGCTTTGATTAGCCTCTGAATTGAGACCAATTGCCACCGCCGTAGAGCCAGTTGCTTTTGCTTGTGGCCCTAGTGCAGTTGCAGAGGCACCAGTAGCTTTAGAAGTCTTGCCGAGTGCTACAGAATTAATTTGATTAGATACCGTATCTTGGCCAATGGCAATGGAGTCACCATTGCTAGCATTAGCATTTTTACCAATAGCTAATGCATCGCTACCGCTAGCTTGGCTAGATGTACCTAGTGCAACTGCATCACCAGCAGTGGCCTTCGCATTATAACCGATAGCCGTTGCCTTAGCCGCACTAGCCTCTGTTTTTTCAGTATTATTATTAAAATAATCTCCATTACCACCGCCGATAGCAATAGAGTTTTCAGCAGCAGCTCTCGCACTACGACCTAAGGCCGTTGCATTTCCACCTGTTGCAACAGCTCTTAAGCCAATAGCTGTATCGCCCCATTTTTGATAACTATTAATAGTAGTTGTCGTATCTTTATATGGATCAGTACCAATATTTATTCCAGATCCATATACATCTGCACCAGCTAAGGCTTGCCAACCTAATGATACAGAACCTTGTCCATAGCCACTGCATGATCCGACATAGCCGATGCTTGATAACCAATAGCAACACCATAGTCACCACCAACATTGGTTTGCTTCCCCATCGAAATGCCATAGGATTTGCTATTTCCTGCACCAATACCTATCGTAATTGTGTCTAGGCCCGCCGAAGATGATGCAAGACCAATTGCAATTGAAGGTGCTACCCTAGTAGTGCCAGTAGCCGGATCTACTGCTGACGCACCAGAAGCCACAGAATTCAGACCAATAGCAACCCCACCAGGTGTCGTTACCCCCCATGAATTGTTCCCTTGAGGCACAGGTGCTGCCATTACACTACAACCTTGTGTAGCTAACCCTGCCAGAATACTAGCTACTATAATTTTCTTTTTCCCTGTTGTATTCTTCGCCATTTCCGATGCAACGACGTAACATTGTTTTGATTTAGACCAAATCACTTTAAAAATCTTATTCACAGTCCACGTATCTCCTCATACTAATATATATCATTTATTATTGATAACTCATTCATTTACAAAACTAGACAATAATAGTCTAGTTTTATGCGTACATGTATAAAAATATCATATGATATTCATATTTTCAATAAATTAGATATAGTTTTATGAAAATATTATGAATTTTTAAGCAATTGTAACTAATTCCTTATATTAATTTTATTTATACGACAAATAGCGGCTAGTACATCGGATGAGATATACTAGCCGCTATATAGTTACGGATTTTATAATATATTTTTATGAGTCTTATATATTGTATTATTTTATATACATTATATTATCAACTATTTTTTATTCACTCTAACCCGTTCAATAGTTGGTTGTCCTTGATGATTTTTAGCCACTGTATCAACACGGAACAATGCCATTTCAGGGCTAAATTCTGTTACGAGTTGTTCGTTTACTTGTACGCCATTTTGAATTGCACGGTATACGATTTGTGCAAACTCATAACGTGTTAACATACGATCCCCACCGAATGTGCCATCAGGGTATCCTTCTACTAAGCCACGACGAGATAAATCGCTAACGGCTTCATATGCCCAATGATTGCTTGGCACATCTGGGAATAATGTAGTGCGGTCAGCTTTCATATTAGTACCAGCTACACCATTTAAAAGAGTTGTCAATTTTTGAATTTGTGCATTTTGAAGAGCTACGGTTTTCTTAAGTTCTAGCACTTCTTTACCGATGGCTACGCGAGAACGAGATACATTGCTATGAGCGCCGACTTTCACAGAAAGGCCTGCATTCACAACGGTTTCCCCATTGCCAAGAGTAGAACCTACGCTCAATTGCACGTCTTCATTAGGACGATAGAACGCACCGAGTGCAGCCGCATTACCATTGTGGTAATGACCATAGCCAGCCGCGAAGTCCCATTTAGCATCAGGGTCAAAGTCGAGTGGATGAAGGGCCGCCAAGGCAGCAGAACCAGCTACGGCCTTGTTAACGCGTTTATCTAGGCGGGATACGGTACCATTGATGTTTGTAATATCGCCACCGATATTGTTGCGCAATTGTTTAAGTTGAGCCACATTAACCGCATCAGTATCATTTGTACCAGCTGCAACGGATGTAATTTGGCGTGTTACATTATTTCCTGCGTCACCAACAGATACTGCGGAAGCTGTAGATTTCCATGTAGCTGATGTATTAGTGGATGGCGCATTAGTAAGAATATCATAACCAACTGCACCCGCTGCTACTGTCGCTTTAGATCCACTACCAAGTGCTACGCCACCTTCGGTGGATACGTCTGTGTTATGACCGAGGGCCACCACATCATGTACCGTTGTTGTTGTAGCCGCATCGCTAGAACCAATGATAACAGCGTTATTAGCACCTGTTACGGTACGGTTATCGCCAACGATGACCGTGTTCTTTGCATCGGATACAGTATTCTTAGAGCCGATAGTAGTCAAATGTTGTACATTAGAGGCTGTATTGCCGACGCCCATAACAAGGTTATCTGCACTTTCAGCATGGTTAGCACCTGTTACAGTGTTATTGATACCAAGCATGGAGGTGCGCAATGTGTAATCTGCTTTGTTGCCACCACCGAAGGCCATCGTAGCGCCGCCGCCATTAGCATCTTTTACGGCTGTACGGAATTTTCCAGCTAATTCCTTCGCAGAGCTGCCACCATCTTCAGGTGCACCATAAATAGATTTAACGGAATTTGTAATTTCATTGCCAGCACCCACAATAATAGAACCATTAGAATTAAAGGTTCTGTTTGCTGTACCAACGATGCTATTAGCAACACCAGAGTAATAGTTACTAGCCGTTTCAGATTCAACGCTATTTAAAGAACCATTAATAGTGGCACCTAAATTTTTTGCCGGATTAGAAAAACGACCTCCAGTATATTCACTAGAGATAATATTATAGGTACCGGTACTAGTTGTAAAAGCACCATTACTAAAGCTATTAGCACCTACTGTTGTGGCGTACGCATTTAATGCATATTTACGAGTAGTAGATGTATCTACTGTGATATCACCAAGGTCACCTGTATAGTTATGAGAACCAATCATAGTACTGCCAGTACGAGCAAATGTATTATCGCCAATTGCAACACTGCCTACTACCTTTGTTGGATCTGCCGGAATTCTTGAAGAAGAGAGCCAATTACCACTAAAGGTTGTTTGCCCTAATGCAAAACTGGCCTCTACGCCACCAGCCATATTTTCAATCTTTGCATTTTTACCAATGGCAATACTACCGCCTTGGCTAGCATAGTTATTGATGTTAGCACCTTTACCAACTACGATATCACCTGTAGCTGCACTAGCACCATTAGTGTACTCAACCTTAGCACCATTACCAATAGCGACGTTTTCAATCTTTGGTGCATCACTACCAGTACCATATGCTACACCATTGCCTGTACCTATAGAAGTATCAGGAGCAGCCATAGCAACACAACTTAAACTAGATAACAACACACCGTTAATTAATAAAGCTAATAAACGTTTCCGTTTGTTCATTTTATCGCTCTCCATTTCACAAATTATACAAAAGATGAATTATATACACAAAAAATTCATCTTATCTTTATATTTAAATATTATACCACTTTGATTTGATTTGTAAAATCATTAATTTAATATATAATTAATGATTTTTAGATATACCTTATATGCATTTTATCAATAATTATCTGTGATATATCTCACAATACAAGATTTACTATAGAATATAATCCATTAATATCATGTAATATTAAATCAGTTTAAAAATTAATAATCTTGCAATGTTATCAACTAAAATAAAAAGCGGATAGCTAATCGCAATGGACTAACTATCCGCTTATATACTGAGGTTTCTTATGAATGATCTGTTTATATTGTACAGCTATCTGAATATCTCAATATTATCTGTTATTCAATTTTTGTACGAGCATATCTACTGTTTCTTGTAACTTTTTATTTTGAGCCTCCAATGTATCAACCCGTTGTTCGAGAGCATTATAGGAAGCAGGAGAGATTTTTTGTAATGTTTTGTTTTCGCCGAATTTGTAGGATACGCCAAGGTTGGCCATGATGCGGTCACTAACGGTAGCACCTGCTGTGAGGAGCAAGTTTTCCTTTGGATAGTAACCCACACCAAGGGCTAGCGCATTGGCATCTTTGTAGTGTCCAATACCGCCCATCACTTGTACCCGATTATCTGGATCAAATTGCATTGGGTGTAATGCAGCTAGTGCCGCAGCACGAGCATCGCCTTTATTTGCTTCTTTTCCCATATTGCTAATTTTATTGTATAGATTATCTATTTGTTGGTTCGCACCATATAATTGGGAACCATTGATGGCATCCGTGGATTCCGCACTAACACGTCCAGCTGCCACATGAGTGATGGTACGTTCTGCATCAGTAGTACCTACCGATACAGTAGATACTGGTGCAGTACCGGCAAAGTTAACGGTGCCGCCTGCATAGGTATAACTTGGAGTAGCTACCACATCACTACTTTCAGCAGTGGAATCATTACCTAATACAACTGCATTTTCTAGGGATGTTTTCACATTATTACCCATTACAAATGTGTTATTGGCATTAACGCGATTATTGTTACCTACGCTATAGGAATTATCCCCATTAACAGTGGCCACATTATACGTACCTACACCAAAGGCACCAGATTGATTACCCTCAATTTTATTATATGCACCAATAGCAGAGTTCTTGTCACCTTTAAAAATAACGCCATGGCCCATGCCGTAGTTAAAATTGCCGTTCACATTAGAGTTAGAGCCAATCAACACCGTATTGTTACCTGTGCTGCCACCAGCTTGGCCAGCGCCAAGCCATACGTTTTTATTCCCTGTAGCACCAGAACCGGCAAAAGAACCGATAGCAATTGTATCAGAAATAGTTGATTTAAAGCCTGCCGCAAAGTTACCTAAGAAGTTATAGTCTCCTTTGCCTTCCACAAATGTTTTAGCACCTAATGCGACATTGCCACCACCATTTGATCCGCTCAACGCTAAGCGTCCGATGGCAACATTGTTACCTTTTGCATTTGGATCTCCTAAATGAGAATATGGATTACTATTGGCCGCCCCAGTTTGACCACCAAGATGAACATTATCCGAATTGGTGAAAGAAGCACCCTGTAGTCCGATATTATAGGCTGCACCACCAGTGGAAACAATAGGTGTATCAGCCGCTTGCACTAGGCCCATAGAAGATACACTAAACACACTAAACATTGAAACAATACATAATTTTGTTGCGTAATTCATATTACGTCCCTCCCACATTCTCAAAATGTGTTGCTATACTCCCGCTAGCGTTCTCGAGGCACCATAAATTTCAGCCACCACGTAAGGATTTCCGCAGGTACTCAATTTGGCGAGTATCCGTCTCGTATAATCTAGATGTTCTAACAAAGCATCGCGTAGTTTGCGTTGCACGTGGTCAGGGGAATGAAATACGAGTATAGGATCAAAGTCTCCTATGATGATATACGTCGTATGTGGTTCTGGTCCTGGCTCAATGCGGTATTGAAATGGAACGATAACGTTGAATAAACCATATACCACATCACGCCCGATTGGTTTGCGCGATTTCAGGCTCGCAAAGGTCATGTTCGGACTCATTGTTCTAGGGTCCGTATACATCGGCTTTGACCGCCTCGAAGATTGAATGCCGTTTGCTAGAACTCCCTCGTGGTGCGCTACCTCTTTCAAAACCGTCTTAATAGATTTATGAACGATTTCACGCCGACCATCTACATAGTAACACGCGGTATAATCACCGCCGTCAATGTAGATTGGGATCAAGCAACATATATGATGATCTACATCGCCATATATTGCATTTGGGTTACAAGAAATTAATTCGTTATTACTTACATTTGTAGACGTTGTATTCAACATTATCTTAACCTTTCTTAAGATTAATAAATAGTCAGTAATAAAATTAGGAATTCCTCTTGTAAAGCTTAAAAATAACACGTGTTATAGTAGGTGCTTTAGCAGCACTTATGAGTCAATTGTATACCTATAATTACAAACTGTAAATATATAAATTAAAAAATATTTTAGATTTTTAATATTACTTATAACTATGCATATTTTGCATATCTTGAATATCGAATTCTTTGTTGTCCGCTACCATCATATAATACCGCAATTGGTCGATGGCCTTTTGATGGCGCTGTTGCACAGCTTGCCTAGACTGATGCGTCTCACAACCTATGTCTACGCATGTCTTGCCATCTCGATATAGGGCATACAATAGCTGTTGTTGCTGATGTGGCAGTTTTCTGAAAGCAGTCCACAGACGATTGCGCAATTCGTCTTCTGTTACCGTACCAATAATATCTTGTTCAATATCTATATCGTCAGAAAACTGATCCATGGCGGGCTCTGATATATCGTCACCCGTGCACAGGGGTAAGGTCAACTCATGACGCCATTGATGAGCTGATTGCTTATAAAAATTGAGATAACCATAATGAATGGCTGCTTTCACATAACCAGAAAATGGTACCTTTCCCGACGTGTGAAAGCTGTAGATGGATTCGATAAAGATGATCCACAGAAATGATTCTACGTCATCCGTCATCATAGCCGTACTACATCGGGTCGCATACCGCATGATGAGCGGCCGATAGCGCCGGCATAGCTCGACCTGTGCCGCATCGATGGTCAATTCCTCGATGGGCCACACGGCCCGTTCCGTGCTGAGCACCGATACGCGACGTTCTTGGCAGACGCGCACTAAACTAAGGTCTGTCACCGCTTGTAACACCTTTTGGGGACATACCACATGTTTCACGTTCATATTCGTTCCTTTCTGCCTAGGCTTACTTGGAATATACACCGAAATGAGTATTTAGACAAATGAGAAATTCCGCCATAAATGCATAGATTTACAGCGGAATTTTTGTTGTTACATATGTATTTATGTATAATTACAAACCTATTACAGAAAAGTACGCCAATTTAGATCAAATTATCTAATGCTGGTTTTGCAACAGTATCGTAAATGTACTGCCCTTGCCCACAATTAATTTCCTCAAGGTTTGGAAATACGAACTGGTACCAAAATTGGAACATAGTGTTCACAAAATGGTAATCTGCATAACGCAAGGGACCACGACTGCCCCCTTGAATACGTCCAATAATTTCCATATCTAAGAGGTCAGCCATGCGGGTTGCAAAGGTACCACTCTTAAGTTCACTGGCGTGGCAAAGTTCTGTGTAGAACGGCTTATCCAGTTGTGCTAACGCATACAAAATGGCATTAGCTGCGCCGGTATTACGGATGTAGCGCATAAGCAATCGTTGCGGTTCCATACACAATATACCATGGGGCTTAAAGAATAGACGCATAATATTTTCATCCACAGATAAGGCTGGATCTATATGCACGAGGTTCCCCGGCATACCGCCTGTTACGTGATATAGTTTAGTAAGATCTTCATCCGTATAATCCCAACCTAATGCTCTCACATCATCAAGTGTGAACGGATTAACCTTGTAATAGCCATGAATATACGTGGCGATTAAGCTTGATTCGCCAAGGATGCGACCTTTCAATTCATCTACATGGGTTCCCATGAGAAGCACGAACATCTTGCCATGGTCGCGATAGGTTTCCATCAAGTCACGCAATATAATTGGTGCTTGTGGCACCGTATCCACAAACGAAGGATAATCATCTATGATGAACAATATCCGCTTGTCAAGACTCACTTGAAAAACGCCGCGCAATGCATCCTCTAAGTTCTTAAAAGACCCTGATGGCACCTTTAGTTCTCTCTCAATTGATCGAATATGAATGGACTCATTCGCCAGCCGTCCAAGCAGATATACGGTATGACCCTTGCCTAATCGCGTCTGTAACTCTCTAGCGATATACGTTTTACCAACGCTGTAAGGACCGTGTACAACACTCATTTCCATGCGGCCCTGATTGTATTGTTCCATTATGGCGTCAATCACCGCCTCATGGTTAATACATTTCATATAAGATCTCACCTCCCTTTAAATCAGTTCTCAGGAGTTTATTATATCATATTCTAAATAAACTATAAAATAATTTTTATAGTTTTTAACAAATAGATAATAAATTCATCTATTACACATAAAAAACTCTTTTCCCACGATGAGAAAAGAGTTTTTTGTATATATAGCTATACTATTGAAAGCCCATTATTTACTATTCATTGCTAAATTTCATGAGCATGATGTGGCGTACCGCTTCATCGAGGCGAGCTTCGGAAATGGTTCCATCCGCTACAGCCTGCGTCAATGCATCGTGGACGTCCTTAATATGCTTAGGATGCTTACAAACGATAACCATATCACTACCGGCATTAATGGTACGCACCGCATAGTCCTCGATTGACATACCAGCAACAGCGGCACCAACCTCGATATCATCGGTAATCACGACGCCATCAAAGGCCAGTTCCTTCCGTAGCCAATCTGTAATAATGGTCTTGGAGAGGCTCACCGGATGATCGGCATCGATAGAGGTTACTTTCACAGCATTCACCATAATCATAGGATGTTCGTCACGAGTCGCATCGATGAGCTGAGCAAATACGCGGCCATCATCGTCCATGAGACTCGCCTTAGACGCATCTATTCTCATGCCCGGTACCGTGTAATCTCCACCGCCCGGGAAATATTGATATGCTGTAAATATGCGATTCGCCGCATATCGTTTAGTGATGGTCTCACCGATGCGCGCCGCCCGGTCCACATCGCTCGTATAGGAATAAAAGGAATGGGTATTCACCATGACACCCAAATTGAGATTGAACCCAAGGTCGCGCATCTCGATAGCCGTGCGCGTCGCTAGACTCGACACCGCATCAAGGCCCTGCTTCGATAATAGCTTAGGATCCGTCCAAGGCAGCATAAGGCTAGGCCGGTATTGCATGCGTTCTCGATTCATGGCGATGAACGGCGGCATGAGGCTCGACGTATTCGCGGTGTCTCGTATGCCTTGTGTGAAAGCCCGCACTTGTTCCTTGGATTCCATATTATCATGATCGAGCAAAATACCGCCTACACGATATTTGCGTAACAATTTCTTTTGTGACTCGTCAAACGTCGTCCCCTCTAGGCCAATACACATCAATTGGCCAATCTTATCCTCGCGCGACATGGTGTGCACACTGCGATCTGCCTTTTCCGCAGCCGATGCATTCATGGCGGCAATCGCCTTATACCCTATGGGCGCACGGTCAGAACTTGCCGGCGTACTTGGCGCCTCTTGGCCACACCCACTGATGACGCCTATCATGGCCATCGCTAATACACCGCAAGCTAGCCTCTTTACGAACTGCTTCATATCTCTCTACCCTCTGTTGCCAGCTCAACCCAACTATAAATATAGTAGAACCTATGCCCTCCCAGTCATAAATCCTGTTGTTAACGCATATATAACCCTGTTATTAACACGTATATAGCCCTATTGTTAACATTATATATCTATATTATATACCATTCGTTTCATTAATACCTCATTAAACTACCATAATAGGAACTGCTAATTTGCCAATATAAAAACTGCAACCTAGTCGTATATACCGGAATTGATACATTCTCAGCATACATAAGACTAAATTGCAGTTTTAAATTACTTATGAGTACGATTTGCTTCTGTTTCATCGGACTCAGATGTGGAATCCGTTGTTTGATGCGGTGCTTTATGAAGGGTCATCACCGTTTTTGCAGCCACCTTTTTCACAGGACCTGTTGGTAACACAATTGGAATTTGTGTGTTTACTTTCACAGGGCCATTAGCAGGTACAGGCGCTTGAACCGGCGTTGATAAAGCCTTGACGATATTCGGTTGCGGTGCCGTTAGCGCTACAGATTGAGCCGCTGCCGATTGTGCTGCTGTTTGAGCCGCCATCGATTGTGCAGCCGCTTGCTGTGCTACCACTGGTTTTGGTGCTTGTTTAGGCGCATCCGGTTGTTGACGTGCCACACGAGCCGCCGCTAAGATTCCTGGATTGCGATATAATAACTGACCACCTTCAGTAGACAATTTTTGATCGTAATAATATACATCAGCGTTATAATACTCGCTGCCGCTCGCCACATCATAGCGCAAACCAATCATGGTATACACCGTGAAATGTAGCAATCCATCCGGTTTGCTACGATCGATTGAATCGCGGTCCACATACCAGTTATTGCCATTATAGGTGAAAGCATAAATATCTTGCCGAGCATCGGCATTGGGTATAACAGATATAAACAGCGCTACTACAAACATAGCCACTGCACATATACGTTGAAACATGAGGCCTCCTCATTATGAAATACTACCTAACACTAATACTATATGTACTATATGAACCGCACCTTAATATGTATTATATTAATAACACCTATATATACATTATATAGATTTAATCTCTATATATACATTAATACATACTAATGGTAGGTAGATTTTGTAAGTATAGAATAATTGTATACGATTGAACAATTTATTATACCACATTTTCTGAGATTGCGTTCCTCTGACATCCCTACTTGGAATTAATACAGGCCTGTAGTATTGGTAGGCCCCTTTTATACTTCTCCTAAAAATTAGAACAGGCCTGTAGTAATTTCCGAACCTTCGTACATACCCTTTTAAAATTAGAACACGCCTGTTCTAATTCTAAAGACACTGTATTTATAAAAGCCCCAAAGTACTAACAGCTAATATATGCAGCTATTAGTACTCTGGGGCTATTTTATATATCGACTATATTCTTAAATTGTTTTAGGTAAACATATCTTAGAATTTATGTGTAAATCCAGCGTTTACGGACCAGCCTGCTTTATAGTCACCAGATAATCCAGTGCTAATATCAGCATAAAGGCTATTGTTAGCGTTAATGCCATAACGGCCACCAAATGCAAGGTCTGTCCATGTACCTTTAAGGTCTTGTTCTGTAGATTTCACAGTGGAACCACTTGTGTATGTAGTTTTCACCGAGCCAGAGAAGGCGTGGTTAACACCGACACGAGTATAGATACTGCCCGCGCCAAAGGTCTTACCAATTTCAAGGCCAAGGCCGCCAGCAGTGCTGCTTACGCCAGCTTGGTCTACATGCATCGTGCCTGCATTAAAGCTATCTCCACCAAAGCGGGTATAGCTCAATTGAGCTTGTGGTTCGATGTATACACCATTTTGTAATTTCACAGTTTTACCATAGCGAGCGCCGATAGTGTATGCATTAGCCTTCGTTTCGCCAGATAGGCTTTCACCAATTTCATTACGAGCTGTGAAAGTATTCGTTACGCGACCAACTTGGGTTTCAAGTTGAATGTATTGATCTCGGCCGAGGTCTTTCAAACCATAGGCACCAACAGCAAAGGCCTTTTCTTTGCCAGAGCCATTGAACACATAATCATCGTGACCACGAAGGTAAGATACTTGACCGCCTACAGTCCAGCCGCTACTAGTTTTAGCATCGTAACCACCTTGGATACGTGTATAGGTTGTATCAGTATCAATACCTTGTGCATCATAGCTGTATTGACCGCCACCGATATGGACCCAAATACCTGTTGTTGCGCCTTGTTGCAATGCACGAGGACGGTACGTATTTGTTAATGTGCGCCAGCCATTAATATTACTCATAATCGCGGAGCGAGCACCACGCATATGCGGAGTATCATATGCCGTTGTTTGAGCAGGTGATGGGATTGGCACCGGTTGCGGTGTTGGAGCCGGCGTTGGTGCTGGTTGTGGCGCCGGTGTTGGCGTTGGTGCCGGTTGTGGCGCCGGTTGCGGTGCCGGTTGCGGTGCTGGTGTTGGCGTTGGTGCCGGTTGCGGTGTAGGCGTTACTGTTGTATTACCATATACATATTTACCTTGACCATTTTGATCGGCTTGCCATGTAATAGCACCTTCTTTAGCATAACCAGACGTTAATACCTTAAAACGTCCAGATTCAGCACCTTCAGAAGCAATGGCTACTGTGCCTTCAAGGTTTCTTTCACCAGTCACATAGTTATGATAATACACCTTATGTGCAAGATTATCTAAAACCTTGTTTACATTATCCTCAGTAGACAAGTCTAGTCCTTTGCGGCTAGTGTATAGATGAGCGGCAGCATTAGGGGCTGCACTTGTGATATGAATATCCCCACCCCAGAAAGAATCTGCAGTCAGTCCATTTACAATATTAGTAGGCGGTGTATATTCTGGATCTTCTGTATCACCATATTCATCATTAGGATCATAAATAAAATTCACATGGCCTTCGAGTTTATCTATATGGATTTCATTATGCTCAGATTGTGTAACACCATTATTAAAATTACGGTTCTTAGCACCTACTAAACGATGTACATGACTCGGTGTAGTCATAGTAGAATAGCTTGTACCAGATAAACCACCTTGATAAAAATGATCCCAATAACCCTGTTCACCAAGGAATACATTGATATGATTATCATGAGGAGAATTTTTATCTGCTAAATTAAGAGCAAAACCAACCCATAATGCATCTTTCTGATCTAAACCAATATTGATTATAGAGGAAGTCTCCTCATGGCCGTCAATGCGCACATCACCGTCAAGATTGATATCATAGCCTTGTATTTTTCCATGAGAACCATCAACACCAAGATTTACAACTCCACCATTAGAAATTACTGCAGGTCCACTTACATTCCCTACTTGAATTAATCCTTCTCTAATGGTAATGGAACTATCATTCTTAGCCACTATAATAGCAGGTCTATCATCTGTTGCACGAGCATGTACACGATCCATAACAATAATCGCTCTATGATCTGCCTCGATACCTTTAGTAACTCCCGGTACTTCACCTAGGTTCATAACATAAAAATTATCTGCACGAATTACACCATCGTCATCCATGGCCATAGCATTAGGAATAATCGCGCCAGCAATCGCCAGTGCCACAGCTAACGATAGCTTTGCTTTACTTACATGTCTCATAATAGTCCTCTCACTCACATAGTATAAATAAACTATAAATTATCTTAAATTATAATTTATATTTTATTATTTGTAAATATGAGAGAAATAAAATTACTACAGGCCTGTACTAATTTAAAATCCCCTTGATAAGAGTACCAAGTACTCATCAAGAGGATTGTTTGCAGTTACTAACTTACCTTTAAGTCCACGTAATTTAGTTACAAATAAGTCTTTATCATCAAGACTCTTATTTTCCTTTAATTCATATATCTGTATTTATAGATGCTTATTGATTAAAACAAAAGTTCTCTTGTGGCTCTTATTTGTCTTGGAAAAGACAAATAGCCCTTCGTTATCCTAAAGTAACTAGGTAACTGAAAGGCCATTTCATCATGCTTTTAAATAACTGAGATGAGCCTGACGGATCTACTCGTCTGACTATCTTCTTATATTATAAAGATAATTATATATATCGTCAAATTCGAATGAACTCAATACATATATAATGTTTCATAAATTAGTACACGCCTGTTCTAATTCTAAAGACACTATATCAAGCTCGTCTTACTAATTACTACAGGCGTGTTCTAATTTAAAATCCCCTTGATAAGAGTACCAAATACTCATCAAGGGGATTATTTTAGTTATGAACGATACCAATCATCACATTAGAATTGGTAGTTAAGGTCTACACGGTAGTAGTTGGAAAGTTTTTCATTATTACCGGTAGCCTTGTTTGTTTTGTTGTTGAAGCCATAGTATGCTGTTAAGCCCACGTTCTTTTGTAATGCGTAGTTAGCAGTTAATAACCAGCCTTTGAAGCCTTGGTAATTCATTGTAGTAGTAGCTATACCAGGTGCAACTGTTGCCCATGCAGTATTGGTTGTGTCGTAAGCGATGTCCCATGTGGAGGATGCAGCACCTAGGTTTTGGCCGAAGTTGAAGTATTGTGCTTTTACATCCCAGGAACCACGTTTTGCTTGATCGTAGTCGCCATAGCCAAGGCCAGCAGTCCATGCAGAACCGTGAGAAACGCCAGCGGCTTTCACCCATTCGCCACCAACCCAAACTTTATCAAAGTTCATGTCTGTGCTGAAGCCATACATGTTTCTAAGTGCGTCACCACTGGATTTGTGTGCATTTCTACGCGCATAGAAGCCGCCAAGGTTCACATGTTTATTAAGTTGGCCTTTAACGCCTGCATAGGTGAAAGTTTTATTAGATTTTTTAGTTAAGCCGTCAAAAGCACCTGCCACAGCATAGCCGTAGGCTGCTTGGAATTGAACTTTGTCGTTGCCTGCGTTGAATTGAACGCCATCGAATGTGTCATCATAAATCAAACCGTTGCCGAGCATTTGGTCGAAGCGACCAGCTTTCACAGACACGCGTTCACCAAATTTATGATTTACATAAGCGCGATCGATAGTAGCCGTTGCATTGCCACCATTAGTCGCATCGCCAAATTCAAAGTCCCCAAATGTTACGCGAACGACAGCATCTGTGCGGTCATTGACCTTCGCGTTGAACTGAATGCGAGCACGCGCGTCGAATTGGGAACCTTTGCTGTAATCGCCCACAGCGTTTACATAGTTACCATCTTTCTTTTGGGAACCAAGATAACGAAGGCGCATATCGCCGGTTACTTTCACATTACCAACGCGGTCCTCTAAACGAGCCACGCGAACGCCCAAATTATTCAATTCGTTAGAAAATTCATCAGCCAAACGGTTAATCAAGGCTTGTTGTTCCGCATTCGCACGATCTTGGTTAGCAAGCGCTTTCGCCACCATTTGTGCTACTTGGAAACGAGTAATACCATTTTCGCCTCTGAAAGTCCCATCTGGATAGCCAGTGATGATACCAGTGCTAGCCAATTGAGACACGGCTTGGTAGGCCCAAGAATCAGGGGTTACATCGGAAAATGGGTTCGCTGCAAACACAGTTGTTACACCCAACACAGCTGTTGCTGCAAAGATAGCGGCAAATTGTTTTTTCATAACTATACCTCTCTCCAAAAAAGAATCATACACATCTGCAATTCGGCCCTACTAACACGTATCTCCCTAACCCCTTATAAGTGATAACCGTCTTATTACAGAATATAACATAAGTATAACATACTATAACGAATATTTTATATTTCAGAGAAAAGTTCATTGGATTTTCATAGGATTGTAAAGGTAACCTCAACACCTGTAGAAAAACCACAAATATAACAAAAAAGATGACGAAATATACATTTTGCCATCTTTTTTCGCCATCTTTTTGCATTGTATTAAGTTGTGCCAATCTATTGAATTAGAATTGGTAATTTAACTCTACGCGGTAGTAGTTTGGTAAGTATTCATTAAGCGAACCATCGATTCGATGTGTTCTATTCTTAAATCCATAATATGCATTGAGGCTCACATTGTCTTGCAATGCGTAGTCCACAGTGGCCATCCAGCCTCTAAAGCCACGGTATGTCGTGGTAACAGATGGTGGTGTTGCATTATAATCCCAATGGTAATTATTGGCATCAAATGGGAAATTCCACTTGGATCCATAAGGCGCTAAGTTTTGATCAAAGCTAAAATATTGCGCCTTTACATCCCAGGTGCCTTTTTTCGCGGCGTTGTAATTACCATAACCGATACCAGCAGTCCAAGCATGGCTATGTGCGGTGCCAACCGTTTTCACCCATTCACCGCCAACCCAAAGTTTATTAAAATTCATATCCGTGCTTACACCATACAAATTACCGTATGTACTATATCGGCCGGATGTATCTCTTCTATGGCGAGAGTAGAACGCACCTACATCGATATGCTTATTCAATGTGCCTTTGAGGCCTGCATAATTATATTGATCACGTTCTGGCAAGAAACGGGTTTCATTATGCTCTGCCGTCGCATAACCATGGGCTAATTGAAGTTGAACCTTGTCGTTACCCATGTTGAATTGAATACCATCAAATGTATCATCATACAATAGACCATTACCGATGACTTGATTAAAACGGCCCACCTTCACAGACGTATGTTTGCCAAATTGATGATTTACATACCCCCGATCCAGTGTAAGAGCGGATTCGTATTCACCGCCGTCGCCGAATTCCATTTGATAGGTTCTAAAGCGAGCCACTACATCGGTGCGGTCATTTACCTTTGCATTAAATTGCACACGACCACGGATATCAAATTTAGATGGCTTATAATATTGACCGCCTTGCCCTATCAATACGCCATTTTTCGTAAAGGAACGACGCAATAAGAACTGCACATCACCGGAAACTTTCACATTACCCGTGCGTTCCTCTAAACGAGCCACGCGAACGCCTAAATTATTCAATTCATTGGAAAATTCATCGGCTAAGCGATTAATCATCGCCTGTTGTTCCGCATTGGCACGATCCTGATTGGCCATGGCCTTCGCAATCATTTGAGCCATTTCAAAACGAGTAATATCCTTTTGGCCTTTGAAAGTCCCATCTGGATAGCCATTAATAATGCCCGCACTCGCCAATTGAGATACGGATTGATACGCCCAAGAATCTGGCGTTACGTCGGAAAATGGATTTGCTGCGAAGGCAGTCGTTACACCTAATACAGCCGTCGATGCCAACACAGCAGCCAATTGATATTTCATAAAAATACCTCTCTACTATAGAAAACTATATATTATACATGCTATAGTCGCATGAATCAGTATATAAGTACCCTCGTTCCCCTTATATACACATCATACAACCATAATATTCCTTTCTAGTATAACAATGAGAGATAAATAATCGATAAGCAGAGAATAAAATATTCATATTATTTTCATTTTTACGTAAGTATTGCAAAAAAAATATGGCGAAACATACGTTTCGCCATATTTGTACATGTACTTAAACTACACTAATCTCCAAGATTAGAATTGGTAGTTAAGGTCAACACGGTAGAAATCGTTTTGATCAGCACCGGCTTGATCTTTCCAATTGAAGCCATAGTAAGCAGTTAAGCCAACATTATCTTGTAATGCATAGTCAGCAGTTGCCATCCAACCTTTATAACCAGCAGTGTAAGCGTGGTCCCAAGTACTGGACAAGATAGGAGCATTAGCTTTTTGGTTGAAGTATTGAGCTTTTACGTCCCAAGTACCTTGTTTAGCTTGGTCATATGCGCCATAACCAACACCTGCAACCCATGCTTGAGATTTTTCAATATTAGAAGCTTTTAACCATTCGCCACCAACCCAAACTTTATCAAAGTTAATGTCTGTGTTGAAACCATAGATATTTTTGTAAGGTTTAGCAGCTACAGGAGCTTTCAAATCTTCACCGTTTACACGTGCGTAGAAACCGCCAGCATTAACGTGTTTACCAAGTTTACCGTTCAAACCAACTACAGCAAGTTGAGAGTTTGTTTTAGTAGTAGCAGGGCCTACACCTTCAATAGCATAGCCATAAGCTGCTTGGAAGTTAACTTTGTCGTTACCAGCATTGAATTGAGCACCATCAAAAGTATCGTCATATGCTAAACCAGCACCTAACATTTGACCAAAACGACCAGCTTTAACGGATACGCGTTCGCCAAATTTGTGGTTTACATATGCACGGTCAACTTTTACGGATGTATCAGCATTAGCATCACCAAATTCGAAATCACCAGCAACCACACGAACAACTGCATCAGTACGATCGTTTACTTTTGCATTGAATTGCAAACGTGCACGAGCGTCAAATTTAGAGTTTTCTTGTTCAGCATCTTGGTAACGAAGACGAGCATCGCCAGTTACTTTTACGTTACCAACGCGGTCTTCCAAACGAGCTACACGAACGCCCAAGTTGTTCAATTCGTTGGAGAATTCATCAGCCAAACGGTTGATCATAGCTTGTTGTTCTGCATTAGCGCGATCTTGGTTAGCCATTGCTTTCGCAATCATTTGAGCCATTTCATAACGAGTGATATCATTTTGGCCTTTGAAAGTGCCATCTGGATAACCGTTAACGATACCAGCTGCTGCCAATTGGGATACAGCTTGGTATGCCCAAGAATCAGGAGTTACATCGGAGAATGGATTAGCTGCAAATGCAGTAGTTACACCCAAAACAGCTGTTGCTGCAAAAATTGCTGCGAATTGTTTTTTCATAATACAATACCTCTTCTTTATACTAAAAACAATTACTATACAATCTTGCAAAGCAATACGCTTATCCCTATGTGTCCATGTTTCCATACAAATAATACGTATACCTTTACAAGATATACGTATACTGTATCATATAGAGATTAAATATCATTTAAAAATTCATGAAATTTTTATTTATTTTTATTATTAACATAATAATATATCTTTTATCATCGAATCATTAATAATTTGATCAGCCCCATATAAACCATCTTGATAGTTCTTTTTAATCCCTTTAATACTTAACTCATTATAGTCAAAAACACTATATAGAGTAGATACACCATAATAACTCTTATCTACAAACCAAACTTGGTCAGTTCTTATGAGAGCATCCAATATATCTATATTATTTGTAGTCGCAATGAATTGCGTGCTTGTATCATTCCATTCATTAAAAATACGTAATAGGATATTAACTAATTTAGGATGTAAAAAACAATCAAAATCATCAATTAAAAATAGCTTAGAATTATGATGATTGTCCAAAATCATCATTGATAAAAACAATAATATCCGTGTACTGATACTTTCTGCTTCATAATCAATAGTAAAGCTTCTTCCATCTTTACATTCATATTCAAATTGAAGCAATAATCTAGATTCTAAATTTTGATTATTTTCTTGTATTGGTATGAAAGATTCTTGTATTTTAATATCTTTTATATGAAAATCTGCAGCCTTCAAAAAATACAAGACTTTTTCTTTTAAATCAGGATTAGTATATAACGGCTTAAACAATTCCTGGTTGCATAAAACATTATGTCCTAAACCAAGTATAAGGATATCTTGTGCGAACCATTCATATGACTCTTTAGCTTCTGGTACATTATTTGATTGAGCAAAAAACAACAATGGTTGATTAGCTCTTAATGCGCCCTTTAAACCCTTTATTGATGACGGCATAATGATATCATCAACAGTCCTATTAAAAATGATATTATCATTCATAATTAAACGCTCTTCATTAATACTATGAGCATCATAATCTAATTCATAACAATATAAATTTCCATTTTTAATAAATTGAATTTTGAAATAATTATTACCTTCTCCATTGGCAAAAGAATCAACAGGTAAAGCCTCTAACTCAGAAGATGTGCCATGAACAATAATAGCTCTAAGTAGTTGGAAAGCTCTAATCACATTAGATTTTCCAGATGCATTACCGCCAAAAATAAATGATGATTTAACAACATCTATATCTCTGGATGATATGGTATTTTCTTTAGTATACTCAACAATACCTTCACCTACCTCCATAGAAAAGGTGACTTCTTCTTTAAATGATCGAATATTTTTGAAAGTAAAATCTATTAGCACTATATCACCAACTTATATTTAAGAATTATATTGAACCCTAGTTGCATTAACGTAATTATAATATAGTTGATATTTACATAATCTGCTAGATAAATCGTTTTGAATTAATAAAAT
>NZ_JAPVXW010000013.1:0-54888 GCF_041431535.1 Veillonella sp. 27098_8_77
AAAGGCTTTTTCTTGAGAAATATACAAAAATAGCTATTAGTTGATTTGATACACAATCATCTAATAGCTATTTTTAGTAATAAGAGATTATATTATAACAGTCACTTTACATATAGAGTTAGAGTTATATCTAAATATATCGAACTTTCTTTTTGTTTATAAATAATTTTACTCTATAATGTTATAATAGCTATTAATGAGTTATATATTTCATTAACTGTAATTGATTTATCCATTAGTATGGATCATGTAGGAGACCTATGGAACTGACAGATATTCAAATTCCTAGCGACTTGCGCGACTGCTCTATATCAGAGCTCGAGGTCATCGCACAACATATACGAAACTTAATCATCCATAGAACATCACACATTGGCGGTCACATCGGTTCATCCTTAGGAGCCACTGACATTATTGTTGCCTTGCATCATGTGTTCGGCCTTGATGATTCTCAATTTATATTTGATATTTCCCATCAAAGTTATGCTCATAAGATTTTAACAGGCCGTCACGAAGGCTTTAAGGATAAGGACAAATTTCACACCGTATCCGGTTATAGTAATCCTGATGAAAGCACCTACGACGCATTTCACCTAGGCCATGCTTCTACAAGCCTCAGTTTAGCTTGTGGACTCATGATTGGACGCGATTTACAGCATAAGACGCATCCAATTATTACTTTAATCGGCGACGGAGCGCTCTCTGGTGGCGAAGCTTATGAAGCATTGAATCATTTAGCTACAATGGCCTCTCAATGTTTGATCATCATCAACGACAACGATCAATCTATTGCGGAAAATCACGGCGGTTTGTATAGCCATCTTCAACGATTGCGCGAAACTAATGGTGAAAGCCCTAATAATATCTTTAAAGCTCTAGGCTTTTCGTATCGTTACGTCGACGATGGCAATTCGTTGCCAACCGTAATCAAGGCTCTAACAGAATGTAAAGCAGAGACAACACCGATAGTACTCCACATCCATACGACAAAGGGTTACGGTTACGACAAGGCTATTACCAATCCTGAAAGCTTTCACAATCCATCTGGATTTGATATTGACACAGGGGAAACAAAAAAACGCTATACCAATAGCTATGAATCTATCGTTGCAAAACAACTCATCGATACACTAGAGCAAAATAAAGCTGCATGTATCGTTACAGCTGCTACACCTGGCGGATTCTGCTTAACGAAGGATATACGTGAAAAACTAGGTAACCAATATATCGACGTAGGCATTGCAGAAGAGCACGCCACAACATTACTTGCCGGCATCGCCCATAATGGTGGCACGCCGATTTTACCGATTTACAGTACATTTTTACAACGTGCTTACGACCAAGTCATTAATGACCTATGTATTAACAATAGCAGTGCACTGATCCTTGTATATCGTGCATCCATTTATGGTAACAAGGACATGACACACCTTGGATTCAACGATATTACCATGCTCGGCAACATGCCAAACCTCATGTACCTATCCCCTACAACAGTAGAAGAATTAGAATCGGCCATTCATTATGGCTTGGAGCAGCACAATCACCCTATCGCCATACGCATTCCTGTAGGGATACCGATTCATGACACCAATCAATCCAATACAACAGATAGTCCCGTCACATCGTATGGCATAACCCAATCCGGTAATACGATTGCCATCATAGGTGTCGGTAATTTCTACCATAAAGCTATCGAACTTGGCCACGCAATACAAGACACAATGCAAATTTCTCCGACCATTATAAAACCGCTTTGCATTTCTAGTTTGGACACCGGCACATTAAATCAATTAACAAAGGATCACCAAATCGTCATTACCCTAGAAGATGGTGAGCTGGAAGGTGGCTATGGTCAAAAGATTGCTAGCTATTATGGAAAAACATCCATGAAAGTCTTAAACTATGGTATTTCCAAACAATTCTACGACCGATACAAACCGGAAGATGTATTACATCAAAATCATTTGGATATAGCTCAAATTTTAAATGATATACGAACCATACAATATTAATTCAATACAGATATGACAAAACGCTCAGTTTAAAACTGAGCGTTTCTTGTATATATTCTATAATTTCATTATATCTGCAAACGTGCCTACGTTGACGAACATATGATGCGTAGTTCTAAGCATTTGTACCATTAAAATAGCCCCCGTCCCCTCGCCCATAGCCATTTGAGCTTGAATAGGAACCATATCTCGGGTAAGGCCAACCTCCGCCAACGCTATATCCATACCTCGTTCTCTTGAATGATGGGATGGTAATGCATAGTCCTCAACTTGTGGATTTATATGCGTAGCACAAGCTGCCGCTACGGCCGTAATAAAACCATCAATGACAAATGGAACACGATGCTCTGTACAGGCTATCATGGCACCGGTAATGGCCGCAATATCAAATCCTCCTACACGAGCTATTATGGTATGAACCCTATCAATTTCATTTGACACATCCAAATAATCCTGATGAAAGTCTAATACTTGTCGCACAAAATCAATCTTACGCTTCATCAAATCCGGCTTATCAGGCCATGATCCAAAACCGACTGTTTCCTCTGGAGTAGCCTTCGTCAATGCAGATAAGACACAGGCAGATGTCGTAGTATTCCCTAGCCCCATTTCTCCAAAAGAAAACAAATTAATTTTTTGTGCTACGTAATATTCTACCCGTTCATACCCAGCTTGAAAGGCAGCATTAAACTCTTCGGATGTCATAGCTGGACCATGCAAGATATTCTTTGTGCCTTTTGCAACCTTACAATCAACACCAATACCATCCTCTGAGGCAATCCCTACATCGACAACCTCATAAGGAATAGTATTGAATTTACAAAATAGTGTAGCAGCTGTATTCCCAAGCACCATATTTCGAGACTGCTTCTGTGTTACTTCATAGTTATAACCTACATAGCCTTCCATATTGCACCCATTATCGGCGGAAAATATGATGTGCTGCGGTCTGATTTCACTGTCAATACAGCCCCAAGCAGTACAGATTCTACGAAAATAAGTTTCCCACAGTCCTAGACCACCAGGAATAAGGCATTTAGGTTGGAGGAATTTATTCAATTCTTTATCAAATGAAGCTATTTCATTATCTTTCATTTTTAATCGTATTACCTTGTCCATATAAATCTAGGAAATTTTTAAGTACCCTACCTGTTAATCCCCATATTGTATATTGTTTATAGGGATAAAAATAAACCGAGTAATTTTGACGAATCTTCCAGTCTATTTGATATCCTTCTAATAGGTGGAATGGAAAGTCTCGCAACGGTTTTGTACCAATATCCAAATGACCTACAGTAGGTTCCATTTCAAGTAAATACGACAATGGCACCGTAAAAATTTCTCCTACTTCGTCTGGGTTTGGATTAAACTCAGATGTATGTAAACGTACGGCCACTGCATGTAGTTTCACGCCAATGGCAGAGACTAAACAATCTAGAGGTCCCAGTACTTCAATTTGACTTGTATCGATTCCTAGTTCTTCCGAGCATTCACGAATGGCCGCATCAGCTCCTGTTTTATCAGTGCTTTCACAATGTCCACCAGGAAAGCTAATTTCACCAGGCTGTCTACGTAAGGTCTGACTACGCACAGTAAATAGGACATGATCCTCACCATCAACTTCAACTAATGGCACTGCCACCGCAGCCGTTATAACATCAATATCTGTGGCCACTTGTGGATCTCGTCCATTTAAGTATGCGCTCAATTGTCTATCCATAGTCATCCCCCTTTTCTTCATTATACCAATAATCGTTTTCCAGAAAACAGTAGAAATAGCACAATATTATATTTTTTTATTTGAAAGCAAAATAGGTTGCCTCACATATAAGAGGCAACCTATTTATATATTATGCTTTTGTAAAGTACAATCTACGCACCTTGGAATTGAGGCATATCATCATGAGAGTCAGGATCGTCTAATGTACCTTTCAAATCATTATCAACCATGGCACATACAGATGCATCGGACCAAACGTTTTCGGCCGTTTCAATCATGTCGATAATCGTATAGATTGGCAAGATAATACCAAGTAAACCGATTGGCGCGCCAATGGAGCTCATCAAGGATAATGTTAAGAAATAGCAACCCATTGGAACCCCTGCATTACCGATGGCTGCAAGAACAGCGATGAAGAGCCAAGCTACCATAGTACCAGCTGTTAGTTCAATGCCTGCATTTTGCATTACAAACAAGGATGTAACAAGAATGAAAGCTGCGCAACCATTCATGTTAATTGTTGTACAAATTGGCAATACGAAACGCGCTACAGAAGGATGTGCTTTCAAATTGTCTTCTGCAGATGCTAATGTTACAGGCAATGTAGCAGCTGAGGATTTTGTAAACAATGCAACAGCTACAGCTGGAGACATTTTGCGGAATACATCGATAGGGTTTAAGCCACGGAACAACAAGAACAATGGAATTACAATAAAGAATTGAATCAAGTTACCGCCGATTACAACAGCTGTATATTTACCTAATGCACCAACGATGACACCCGCTTCGATTTGTGCAGATAATTGGCCTGCAAAAGCAAGGATACCGATTGGTAAAACGTAGAGTAAACCTCTAATCAATGTGAATAGTAATTCTTGTAAACCGAATAACACCTTCAATACTGCTTCGCGGCCTTCTGTACGAGGCATGAAAGCAAACGCTAAGCCAACAGAAGCAGAAATGAACATAACGGACAATACGTTACCTTCTAAATACGGTTTCAAGATATTGTTAGGAATAACAGATAAGAAATGGTCGTAATATGTTACGTGACCTAATTTTTCAGGTACTTGCGCTGCACCGGCACCGATTACATCAAGTGGTAAGTTGCCTGGCGCAATCCAAAGGAATAAAGCAAGTCCAACGGCAGCCGCACAAATTGTTGTTAACAATGTATAAGTAACTGCATGACCAAAGATACGTCCTGTATCCTTCTTAGCACCCAACATGGATAATGTGGTAATAACTGCTAGTGACACAGTAGGTATTGCGATAAATTGAAATAAATGTGTAAACACTGCAGCAATGAAATTAAATAAGTCATTAAGAACAGGAATATGTTGCCATCCTAAGATAGCACCAATGATAAGTGCACCCATCCATAAAATAAATTGACGTAATTTGCCTTGACCACGACTTTTCAAGGTAATCTCTTGCGCTAAGGCATCAACATTTTTGTTATTTGGGTCTGCCATAAAAACACCTCTCTACTAATAAAACTACTAGAGACTAATAAAGAAACCCCAGCCCTAGGGGCTGGGATAATTAATCACATCCGAGTCTCTTTGTAAAACCCATTATAAAGATATGTTTTAAATATGTCAATTACAATATGTGAATATATTGTAATATGTTCAAATATTATTCCTACTTTTATATAGATGCTCTAGTAAAATCTAGTGCCAAAAGTCTATATCCATAGTAATCATACGGGTTCGCTCTGGATTAAACATAAAATAAATGACTCTGGGCTGATCCTGATCAAAATTATGGTAAACAACATATACCACGTATTTCTCTGCTGACATCCGAGTACTATAATAATAATCTGAGTCAGGATCATCACCAACACTCTGTGTACCATTAATTAACCATGGAAATAATTTCCAGTTTTGTCGTCGAATGGTAATAACCTTATAGTAATCGTCCACATCACTAAATAATACACTTCTATCTTTCGGCTGCTTGAACTCACGAAGCAACTTAACTGTAGTATCTTTTTCCCTACCATTTATAAACGAATACCAAGCATTAGATTTAACAGATTCCTCATACTGTGAAATCGTAGCCTTATCACCATCTAATACTAAACAGCTTTGATTTCCACCTATTCCAATTACTTCTGCAGAAGAAATCACTTTCAAACTCTCCGGTAAAGACTTAGGTGTTTGTAATGGAGTCGGAATATACCCCGCCTTAGATGAGGGCCATGTAGAGTGCCATCGTTGTGTATCATAATGGGATATCCCCACAGCAGAAAATACTAAAGTAACAGCTAATGTAGGAAGCATACATAGAAAAAAGATTACATAAAAATATGTTAAAAATCTTTTTCGTATAGCTGCCTCACTATCAAGCACTCCACACTTTTCAAGCAATAAGACAATCGTAGCTATTAATAAAATCAGATAGTATAACCCAGAGTATGAGATATAATCCGATAATAAAAATGTTAATATCCATAGAATTATAAAAAACCATATGCTCTTTCTATAAGGCGCACCTAAAAATAATTCCTTTAGATACATTACACACTGTCGCATTTACTCTCTCCACAACCAAATTTATCCAAGGCCTTATTGGCCTACTTAGACTGATAAAATATAGCTCGTGTTCCATCATTACTAATTAAAAGTTCCACAAAATGAGGCCTTTTTGTATTACCATCATCAACAAATACATATAGTCTATGATCCTGAGTAGAATTATATGTATCCTTAACTACTGTTTTTGTTTCTTTTCGAGGTGCAAAGCGCAACCACTCTATAAAATTCCTTTTTGATAAATTTAGAGGTTCTTCCTCGATACTATCTATAACGTAATAACTATCAGGATGAGATATAAAACGCTTTACCTCCCCACTTTCTAAATCTAGTAACCTATAATATCTATCAATCTTAGCCATATAGGATGCATGTTGTTTTGCAATTGCCTCATATTGCGCAATTACTTTAGGATTCCCTTCTAACACTACATAACGATAAGGATACGCAGTGGCCCAGGCCACATCCGTTCGTACCATAGATACCTTATCAATACCTTCCGGAAGCTGTTCAGGAGATTTTAGTCCCTCTGGTAATTCACGATTGTTAGGCCAACCCCTTTTCCAATCAGTTGTACTATACTCAAAATCCTCAATTTGATCGAAGCTTGTATTAATATCATATTTAAGCCAATCCGCAACAAGTCCAGCTAAACACAAATTAAATATAATAAATACGCAGCAAATCAATTTAACATGTGTTTTTTCAGATAAAGCATGTTTCTTAAACCACTCATATTGTAGTAATAAACTCAATACTATTGCTATGCCAAATACAATATATGTTATAGGTGCTATATTAAATAGCATTGCTACTATAAACAATATAATTATATATGCAGTTAATAAGCCATAAAATATGCGAACCAAAACTCTCTCCCTATACTACTATTACTAAAACATTTTCTTATACAACACTTCTATATCTTCACGGCTTATTTTAGCTACTGTATTAGCTATATTGCCTGTAGCTACAACATATACATTATCCACGAGCCATGGAATGTCTTTTTTCTTAAATCCTAATTTTGTAAGGTTTGTAGTAAGGTCTAGGTCATGTACGATTAGACGTAATGCTTCCCCCAGCTCAGAACCATCACCATGGTTAAATATACGTGCCAATGCATTAAATTTTTCAGGGTTAGCGCTCCATGTGTATTCCACTACAACAGGTTCAATAACTGCAAGACCAACACCATGGGTAATATCTTTAAGGCCACTAGCAGGGTGTTCCATACCATGACCAAGTGTGACGCCTGCTGTATTGATAACCATACCGCCAATAGTGCTAGCCAATGTAACGGACTCCCATGCTTTCGTTAATTGTTTTTCATTAAGTATAGGTTCTTGATCATTAGCAATCGCTTTCACATGTTTATATAGGGGTACAAGATATTGTGCTAGTAATGTTACTGCATAATGAGCTAGTGCATCGGTGAAAGGTTGCGCAGTTTTAGATGTGTACGCCTCGATATTGTGACACAATGCATCGAAACCAACAGATGCCAACACATGAGGAGGCATAGTCCCCATTACAGCAGGGTCTACGATAGATACCTTAGGCACGATGGCATTACAACGCAAAGATTTCTTATCACCTGTTTCAGGATTAGTAAGAACACCAAAACCATTGCCTTCAGAACCCGTGCCACAAGTGGTTGGAATCACAATAAGCGGTAACGCATTATCACTCGTTTTACGGTTAAAGATATAATCATTAATGTCGCCATCATTCACAGCCATAAAAGCAATGCCCTTTGCACAATCCATAATAGACCCACCGCCGATGGCAATAACCATATCACAGCTCTCAGATTTAGCTAAAGCAGCGCCGTCTAAGGCAGTCGTAGTCAACGGATTGGCATCCACTTGGTCAAAAAGAACATGTTCAATATGGGCCGTATCAAGCTTTGCTACCACCCGGTCATATAAACCAGATTTTTTGGCACTAGTACGACCAGTTACAATAAGTGCTTTCTTGCCATACGGTGCAGCAAAACCAGCAACATTATCTACTTTATTCCAACCGAATTGGATATTTACAGGTAAAAAGTATGAGAATTCCATGTAATCGACCTCTTTTCTTTACATCATTATATTCTTATCGTAATGTACCTAAAAACGTTCGTCAATATATATAAAAATAAAACAGCAGTGCCATGTGTAACACTGCTGTTTATTGATTTAAATGGAGTCTAATACATGCTTAGCAAATTCCATTGCTGCCTTGAAATCATCCTCATTTGGATGGACTGCGGCTTGCTTATGACGTGCATCGCGATCAGCAGATTGACCGTGGCTATGCCCTTTCGGGAACATCTTGTACATCATTTCTATAACCTTAGGATCTACCTTACCTTGGCAGATGAAGGTTCCTACAGGCTCTACGCCATCGGGTAAACAATTTGCTGCATTAATTAAGCTCTCCTTAGCATGTGCCATTTGCGGTGGTACGCCTGCCGTGGCAAACAGAGCAATGTGAGGGTTATGTAATGTACCTAGTACATCACGGGCCTCCTTATTAGCTGTCCCTTTATCCACCCAAAATCCTGCAAATACAAGATCATAGGATGCTACATCGGGTGGTAACTCTTTCATAGATACGCAAAGTGTATCTGCTGGCAATACGCTAGTAATAGCCTCTGCCACTTGTTTAGTATTTCCCGTAAGGGACGAATATATAACGATAGATTTCATAGCTAACCTCCTATTGTAAAGCTATATTTATTATAAATCATATAGTATTTATCTATAATAAAATTAATCACAAACTATATCGATAAATTTAATCTAACCATATTGATAAATTCAAAAAAGTCAATATTGAATATATAGATTTTTTTCGCTATAATCATTACATAATGTATTTAACAAATAAGAAAACTACAATATATAGTAGTTTTCTTATTTTTCTGATTAGATGTAGCGTAAAAGTTCCATATATGATTTACGCAAATTCTACAGATGATTTTAGATAAATTTACGATGTAAGGGGAACCATAATGGAGATTATGATCAAGAAACGGGATGGCCATTTTGAACCGCTATCCGTAGAGAAAACGAAACGAATGATTGCCTTCGCATGCTTGGGGTTAGATTCTTGTGATCCACTAGAATTGGAAATGGATGCGAAATTACAATTCGTCGATGGCATGACGACTAAGGAAATTCAAAAAACTTTGGTACAAACAGCTATCGAAAAGGTTATCTCTAAGAAAGACGACGGTTTCGGCAACCAAGTTAACAAAATGAACCAAGATTGGCAGTTCGTAGCGGCTCGTCTTTTCTTGTTCGATCTCTACAAAGAAGCTGCTATCACACGCCGTTATAAAGCATTTGGATATGGGAACTTTCCAAATCTTGTACACATGCTTGTAGAAGAGAAAAAATACGCTGACTTCTTCGTTACAGAATATACTCCTGACGAATTACAAGAGTTAGGTGATTACATCAAACCTAAACGTGACTACCTCTTCAACTACGAAGGCCTTAAATTGTTGGCTGACCGTTACTTAGTAAAAGGCTTCAATAAAGAAATCTATGAATTACCACAAGAACGTTTCATGGCTATCGCGATGCACTTGGCATTGGTAGAAGGCGAAAACAAAGTAAAATACGCTAAAAAATTCTATGATTTGATGAGCCAATTAAAGATGACAACAGCTACACCTACATTGGCAAATGCAGGTACACCATTCCATCAATTGTCCTCTTGTTTCATCTCTGGTGTAGATGACAACCTATGGTCCATTTACGACGTAAACAGTAAATTCTCCCGCGTATCCAAACACGGTGGTGCCCTTGGTATTTACCTTGGCAAGGTTCGTGCATTGAACTCCGATATCCGCGGGTTTAAAAATTCCTCCGGTGGCGTTATCCCTTGGATTCGCTTGTACAACGATACTGCTGTTGCAGTTGACCAATTGGGCAAACGTAAGGGTGGCGCTACAGTAACACTCGATATTTGGCACAAAGACTTTTACGAATTCGTAGAGCTTCGTACAAACAATGGCGATGACCGTCGTAAAGCGCACGATATCTTCCCTGCTATCTCTGTTCCAAACATCTTCATGGAACGCATGATTGCCCGTGAAAACTTCACCCTCTTCGACCCTCACGAAGTCTTGACTGTGAAAGGCTACGCCTTAGAGGACTACTACGATACGGATGACAATAATGAGTTCACAAAACGTTACCTCGAATGTGAACAAGATCCTAACTTACACGGCATTGAAGTTCCAGCACTAGACATGATGAAAAAAATCATGCGCTCCGCTGTTGAAACTGGTACTCCGTTCATCTTCTTCCGCGATACAGTAAATGCTGCAAATCCTAACAAACATGCCGGTATGATTTACGCGTCCAACTTATGCCACGAAATCGCACAAAACGTTGGTTTCACAAATCTTGAAGAAGAAATCATCAACGAAGATGGCACTATTACTACGAAAACAAATACAGGCGACATGGTTACATGTAACTTGAACTCCATCAGCCTGGGTCGCATTACTGACGAAGAATTAGAAGAAAACATAGTTCTTCAAATTCGTATGCTAGACAATGTTATTTCCATTAACCAAGCACCAGTACCAGAGTCCCGCATGACCTCTGACAAATACCGCGCTATAGGCCTTGGTACTTCCGGTTACCACCACTACCTTGTAAACCACAATATCCAATGGGAATCCGATGAACACATCGAAACAGCGGACAAACTGTTTGAAAACATTGCATACTATGCTATTAAAGCTTCCATGGAATTAGCAAAAGAAAAAGGTGCATACCCAGCGTTCAAAGGTTCCGAATGGGAAACCGGTGAATACTTCACGCGTCGTGGCTATACATCCGATCGTTGGAAACAATTGGCTGCAGACGTTGCTAAATACGGCATCCGCAATGGTTACTTGATGGCCGTAGCTCCTACTGGTTCTACTTCCAACATTGCGAACACAACGGCTGGTATTGACCCTATCTTCAAAAAATTCTTCATCGAAGAGAAGAAAGGTTCTTTCACTCCAAAAACTGCACCAGATTTAAACGACAAAACATTCTGGCTCTACAAAGAGGCTCATACAATCGACCAACAATGGTCCATCAAAGCTTGTGGCGTACGTCAACGTCATATTGACCAAGCACAATCTTTCAACTTGTATATCACACCTCAAATGAAAGCAAAAGAAATTCTCGACCTGTATGTTGAGGCATATAAACAAGGGATTAAAACGATTTACTACATTCGTAACCAATCCCTCGAAATGGACGAATGTACTAGCTGTTCTTCGTAATAGTTAAAATATCATTGCTATAATTTACACAAACTATAAATCTGATGACGGCCTATAGCAATATAGGTCGCATCGTTGTATAAAGAGGAGTCCTACTATGGATAAAAAACTGATTTTCAACGAACATGGTGAACGTGGCACGCAATCTATGATTGGCGGTAACACAACAAACCTTCGCGAATGGAACCGTATCAAATACGACTGGGCAAACCAAATGTACCGTACAATGCTCAACAACTTCTGGATTCCTGAAGAGATTTCCTTGAACGAAGACGTTAAGCAATTCCCCTACTTAACAGATTATGAACGCCGCGCATTCGATAAAATCATTGCGTTCTTGAATTTCCTTGATTCTATTCAATCTGAAAACTTGCCTAACTTAAGCCGCTATATTACAGCATCTGAAGTGGCATCTTTATTGAATATTCAAGCATTCCAAGAAGAAATTCACGCCCAAAGTTATTCCTACATTTTGGACACAGTAACAAACCCTATTACACGTGACAAAATTTATGACGAATGGCGTACAGATAAAACGTTGCTTGAACGTAACCGCTTCATCGCCGATGCATACCAACGTTTCAGCGATGATCCTAGCGAAGCAAACCTTATTCATACAATCATTGCTAACTATATCTTAGAAGGTATCTACTTCTACTCCGGCTTTAGCTTCTTCTATACATTGGCACGCCAAGGTAAAATGACAGCTACATCTACAATCTTCAAATATATCAACCGCGACGAAGTAACTCACCTTGTATTATTCCAAAACATCATCCGTGAGTTACGCCGTGAACGCCCTGACTTGTTCACACCTGAACTAGAAGCAAAAATTACTGACATGATTCGCCAAGGTGCAGAGAACGAAATCGCTTGGGGACAATACATCACTGATGATAAAATCCTCGGTCTTAACAACGTTCTTATCGAACGCTATATCAAATACCTTGCGAACATCCGCTTAGAAGCAATCGGCTTGCCTCATCTATATCCTGAAATCAAGGAAAACCCTATGGAATGGATTGAAAGCTTCTCCAACTTAAATAGCACGAAAACTGACTTCTTCGAAGCAAAAGTTACAAACTATACAAAGGCAGCGGCATTTGATTTTGATGATTTAGAGTAGATTAAACTTAAATATATATGTAAAAGGATCAACCTTGCCCAGCATGTGGTTTTCCGCCTACGGTTTGGATGGAATATAAACCACGTCGTCTCAGCCCTAAACGGGAAAAGATGTTAAACCTTCATTTACACCCAATTTGTGTACATTTTCCAATCGTTGGAACAACAGGATCCTTCTTTGTTCCTATTATCGCATTATTGATTCCATCTATTGCAGCCACATTGTTCCATGTTGTCACATTAGTAACAATGATTCTGCCAGCACTTGTAATTCTTGGTGGTATTTCAGGATATATTGGCAGTAAGTTACGATTTAAAACGGCAACTGCAAAATACCCGAAACAAAAAATCTACCTAACAATTATCTACTTCATCATTTCCTGTATTCAATCCTATATGGCCATAGCTCACAGTGTAAACGCAGAAAATGCGTGGATTATGATTATTCTAGGTATCATTGGATCTATATTTGCCGCCAAACTCGGTAAAATGGGTTCTTACCTATTTGCAGGACGCTTTAGTCCATATACAGCAGGATAATAAAAAGGGATGCTTTCATAGAAAGCATCCCTTTTTATTATCCCCAACGCCACCCTCACCAAAACAGTTGATACATGGTAATACATTATAAAAAATAACCATACATTTATACGCAATAAGGGCTTACATGATACATATCTTCAGCGCCCCATACATGTAATGGAATATCATCTTTTTACGAATTAAGCAATCGTGGCTTTGTATCCACCCTATCTTGATTACCAACTTGTGATTAGTACTCTATTAAATCAACAGTCCAGTTAGTGAATTGTAATAAATTATCTAAAGTACGAATCTCCTTGGAGATTATATCTGCTGTTTTTTGTAGCTCGCTAACATTTACAGTTGCTATCATTTTAATTTCCGAACCACGGGCACGATAATTAATAGCACTTGCGCTATCTGCTAATGCACGATATGCAGATAAACGCATAATTGCACCTTCTTTTTCCGCTATAATTTGCGTTAAAGAGCGCCCTTCAACAATAGTTGCACAGTTAGTAAGATTAATATCTTTAATAAGTTGTTGAAGTCTAGCAATTACCGCTTCTAGTTCTTGCATCAACACGGTAGGGTCTTCATTAGGTCTTTCCCCTTCTTGTACTAAACTATTTTGATTTAAACGACCTCTCAAGTCACTAATTTTCTTATTTAAATCAGCTCGTTCCTGTAATGCTTCTGCAAGTTTCATGGTTACACCTCCTGCGAATATCAATCAATACATACCTTTATCTTGATTATATTTCTAATAATACTAAACTGCAATATTATAGCTGTTTCCTCATCATCACATGAGGACACCCTTCATCAAGGTATTCCTCCCCTTCAGCCACATATCCAAGAGACTCGTAGAATGGCTTAGCCTGTACCTGTGCAGACAAAGAACACGTTTTAAATCCATCTCTCCGAATACCATTTTCTGCAGCATGCATAATTTTTGAGCCCAAATTCTGACCACGATATAATTTGCGTACCGCCATACGTCCTATATGAGCATCCCCTGCTATATCACTTGGGAAAAATCTACAAGTACCAACAGCTTTTCCATCTATAAATAAAAGCACGAATTTTGCGGTTTCATCAATTTCATCAAATTCATTTTCAAAGCCTTGTTCTTTCATGAACACATCTGTGCGAATTTGTTTAATATCATCGTTAATTGTATTTAAAATTTGAATAATCATAACTCTCCTTACCGATTATGTTCTATAACGTTTATATTGCTAGCATTTTCTACCTTTAATTTTACCATGAGTATAAAGGCAAAGTAATGTTAAAATAACTTTTTCTATAGAATTTTGTATCTTTTTAAAAAAAAGTACTTGCATAAAATTCTCAAATGGGTTTATACTGTACACATCAAATTTAGAAAGGAGCAACAATAAGATGACTAACCAAATTAGCACAGTAGCAAAACAATACTTTTATTGGTTCTTTATCCAACGTACGGGTAAGGAACTATTTGAGCTACGCTAATTTAGAAATCATCAATCGTTGCTTAGAATAGTAAAAGGGCTACCCGTATTAGACTACGGGTAGCCCTTTTTTGTTTGCTATCCCGTATGGTTGGCCCCACTATTCGCATTGTTATTTGAGGAGGACTTATTATGATTATCACATTAAAAACAACAGCTACAGATGCAGAGGTAACAAAATTACGCAATGAATTAGAAGCAAAAGGTCTTGTTATCCATCCAGTAGAAGGGGCCCACTATAATATCTTAGGTCTTATCGGCGATACAGCATCCCTTGATTCCCGTCAAATTGAATCTCTTGATTTCGTAGATAAAGTAACACGTATTCAAGAGCCTTTCAAAAAAGCAAACCGTAAATTCCACCCAGAAGATTCTGTTATCAATGTAGGCGGTGCACTTATCGGTGGCGGTCACTTCGCTGTAATGGCTGGTCCTTGCTCCGTTGAAACACCAGAACAAGTACTCGCATCCTGCCAAGCATGTAAAGATGCAGGTGCCACAATCCTTCGCGGTGGCGCTTTCAAACCTCGTACATCCCCATACTCCTTCCAAGGCATGGGCCCTGAAGGTTTAAAACTTTTAGAATTAGCTAAAAAAGAAACTGGTCTTCCTATCGTATCCGAAGTTATGGATATTTCCCAATTGCAATACTTCGACAATGTAGACATGCTTCAAATCGGTGCTCGTAACATGCAAAACTTCACACTTTTAAAAGAAGTGGGCAAATTGAAAAAACCGGTATTGTTGAAACGTGGTCTATCTGCTACATACGAAGAATGGTTAATGGCTGCTGAATACATCATGTCTGAAGGCAATGATCAAATCGTATTATGCGAACGTGGCATTCGTACATTCGAACCTAAAACACGTAATACATTAGACGTAACAGCAATTCCTATGATGCACGAACTATCTCACTTGCCAATCATCATGGACCCTAGCCATGCTGCAGGTATGAGCCGTATGGTTCGCCCACTTTCACTTGCATCCGTAGGCGGCGGTGCAGACGGCCTTATGATTGAAGTTCACAATAATCCATCCAAAGCATTGTGCGATGGCCCTCAAGCATTACGCCCAGATCAATTCACTAGTCTTATGAAAGAAGTATTCGCATTGCGTAAAGCATTGGTAGAATGCACTAAATAATCTTAAATATCACACAAATAAGCTAGTATCCGTTATAATAGATACTAGCTTATTCGTTTAAGAAAGGAATTATTATGACTCGCATCCATATTAACGCATCCACGCCGTATGACGTCGTCATCGAAAACGGTTCTTTACAACGCATCAGCGATTATATAAAACCATTAAAATCAAATTGTCGTGTTATCATCGTCAGCGACAGCAATGTAGCATCGCACTATTTGAGTTCTGTGAAAGCGAATATGGAGCATGCGGGTTATACGGTTTGTGATTATGTTTTCCCTGCTGGTGAAAGCTCAAAAAACGCTCATCAACTCATCGATTTAGTGGAATATATGGCAGCTCAATCGTTAACACGCAAGGACCTTCTCATCGCTCTTGGCGGTGGCGTCGTAGGTGATATGGCAGGCTTTGCAGCGGCCACCTATTTACGTGGCATTGACTATGTACAGGTACCAACCTCTCTATTAGCAGCGGTAGACTCCTCTGTAGGTGGTAAAACAGCAGTCAATCTTGAAGCCGGTAAAAACCTGTGGGGTGCTTTCAAACAACCTATTCTTGTTCTCTGTGATCCGGAAACGCTTAATACATTGCCGGACATGGAATGGAAAAATGGGTGCGGCGAAATCATCAAATATGGTTTCCTCGATGTACCAGGTTTATTAACTCAGCTAGAAAATAAGCCATTGATAACACACCGCGATAGCGTTAGTGCTGTCATTGCGCGATGCGTACAAGCAAAGGCAGATATCGTAGAGCAAGACGAACGCGAATCTGGCGTTCGCGCCCTCTTAAATTTAGGCCATACCTTTGGTCATGGCATCGAAAAGGCCAGTCACTTTGAGGTTCATCATGGTTATGCAGTTACTATTGGCATGGTACTCATGGCACAAGGTGCAGTAAAACATGGAGAACTAGATGTTGAGGCTTTAGATAAATTAAAATTCCTCATCAAAGCCCACGATTTGCCAACTACAACGACTGTAACAAAGGAAGAAATCCTAGCCGCTGCTAAGCACGATAAGAAAAGCGAAGGCGCTACTATTAAAATTGTAGTTCCTACTAGTTATGGTCATAGTGAACTCAAGGTTGTAACCCACGAAGAGCTTGCCACCTATTTAGACTAAGACGTAAAAGGAGATTTCTATGCATTCCGTAACAAACGCCATCCCTACAGGGACGATTGCGTCCATTCCAGCAAAGGCCCATGCACACCGCGCATTGATTTGTGCAGCCCTTGCTAGCTCGCCCTCTACTATATTATTGAGCCGCACCTCTAAGGATATCGATGCAACAATGGACTCCTTGCGAGGCTTAGGTGCTCACGTAATATATGAAAATAAAGTTATTACCGTTACTCCTGGCCCTGCGCCAACGAAGGGCAATGTAGTACCTCACGAATCAGGCACTACATTACGCCTTTTATTGCCGGTAGCAGCCTCTATTTGTAATGATGTTGATGTAGATGCAAAGGGTCGTTTACCAGATCGCCCGCTAGAACCTATGCTCAGCGAAATGAAAGCTCATGGTGTAACATTCTCTCAAGATAAACCGCCATTCACTATGACAGGTCGTCTTCAAGGCGGTAATTTCTCCATGGTAGGCGATGTGAGTAGCCAATTCTTCTCTGGATTATTGTTGGCAGCCCCTCAAATCGGCTTATCTACCATTACCTCTACTACCCCACTACAATCTAGTGATTATGTAACATTAACGACGGAAACCGTGCGTGATTTTGGCGTGGAGGTAGAGCATACGTTACCTGACACAAACATCAACGAGGCTTTCACAGTTCCATTTGGTGCATCCTTCATCGGTCGAGATCATTACCAAATCGAAGGCGATTGGTCTAATGCAGCAATCTGGATGGTGGCGGCTGGTATGACAGGCAAACCAATTACGATTACTGGTATGAACAAAAACTCTGTACAAGCAGACCGACGCATCACGCAAGTTATGATTGATGCTGGATGTGATGTTGTTTGGGATGGCATGAATGTAACTGTCACTGGTCGTGCTTCTAAACCGATTCATGCAGACCTCGAGCAAATGCCTGATATGTTGCCTGTTATGGCAGCCCTCGCGTGCTCTATTTCTGGTGAAAGCTCCTTTGTTAAGGGTGCTCGCCTACGCTTAAAAGAATCCGATCGTCTCGTAGCCGTTGCTAATCTCGTAAGAGACTTAGGCGGTACAGTGCGTGAAGAAGGCGATGACCTATACATCATTAGTAGTGGTATACTTAAAGGTGGACAAGGTGATTGCGTAAATGACCATCGCCTCGTTATGGCCGGCACATTAATGGCACTCATCAGTGAAAATCCTGTTACCTTAAAAGATAGCGAATCGATCACAAAATCCTATCCAGATTTCTTCGAGGACTGGAACTTATTAGGAGGTGATGCTCATGGCATCTAATTTCGGTAAAACTATACAAGTATCTACCTTTGGCGCCTCTCATGGATATGCTATTGGAGGCATTGTAGAAGGCCTACCATGTGGTCATACCATCGACACTGATGAATTACAAGCGTTCTTAAATCGTCGTGCGCCAGGACAAAATCAATTAACAACACAACGTAAGGAAGCTGATGTACCTGAGTTTTTAGCCGGTATGGTAGACGGCATGCTCAGTGGTTCCCCATTGGCATTTATGATTCGTAATACATCGCAGCATTCTAGCGATTATAATAACTTACGCGACATCCCTCGCCCATCTCATGCGGACTTTACAGCGCGCATGCGCTACGGCGACAAGGTAGATATGCGTGGTGGCGGCCATTTTTCAGCACGCCTTACCGCACCGCTTTGCGTAGCTGGTGGCATCGCCCTTCAACTATTACGTGAAAAAGGAATCGAAATCCATGGCCATTTAAAACAAGTGGGTACAATCCAAGATGCGCCTATCGACATGGTGCATCCAGATATGAAAGCACTTGCTAACATTGCTACAGAGCCAATCGCTATGGTTGATCCAGAAAAACGCAGTGAAGTTGAAAACCTTGTAATGCAGCTCAAAAAGGATGGCGACTCTACAGGCGGTATTGTGGAGGTCGTTGCTACAGGTCTACCTATTGGTCTTGGTAATCCTAACTTCGACGGAATCGAAAACCGACTAGCTCGCGTTATCTTTGGTGTACCTGCCATTAAAGGCGTATCCTTCGGCGGCGGTTTTGACATGTGTGCAAAACTTGGTTCCGAAGTGAATGATGCTTTCACCATGAACGGTGACAAGATTACAACAACTACTAATAATAGCGGTGGTATCCAAGGGGGTATTACCAATGGTTTACCACTCGTTATGCAAGTAGGCATCAAGCCGACACCATCGATTTATAAAGAACAACATTCTGTATCGCTTTCACAAAAAGAGGACACATTGCTCACCATTCAAGGTCGTCACGACCCATGTGTGGCGCTTCGTGCACTACCTGTTATCGAAGCCGTAACAGCCCTCGTTATTCTTGATTTCTTAGGAGATATTGACCATGAACTTAGATGAAGTACGCGTTAAAATTAACGACATAAACGACCAAATGCTCGCCCTATTTAAAGAGCGCATGGAACTCTCCAAGGATGTAGCGGCAGCGAAAAAAGAAATGAATAAAGCTATTTACGATGCTAAACGGGAGCGTGATATTCTCGACAAGGTCACAAAGGATGCAGGTCCAGACCTCGACCTATATGCACGCCGTTTCTTCGAGGCATTATTCAGTTTGAGCCGTACATATCAGTCTGAGCAATTATTCCAAGACAACGAATTTACCGTAAAAATGAAAAAGGCCATTGAGCAATCCCCTACCTTACCTCCACAACGAGGCAGCGTAGCTTGTGCTGGCGTGTTCGGCAGCAATGCGCAAGTGGCATGTGATAAATTATTACCACTCAGCCAAATTCACTACGTAACAGGCTTCCGCGCTGTATTCGACGCTGTGGAATCCGGTGAATGTCAATTTGGCGTATTACCTATCGAAAACAGCTCCAATGGTTCTGTAAAAGAAGTGTATGACCTTCTAGAAGAACGTAAATGCTATATCGTACGTGGTACACGCCTTTGGATTTCTCACGATTTACTCGTGAAAAAGGGCACAAAACTAGAAGATATTCATACTATCATCTCTCACCCTCAAGCGTTGGGCCAATGTAGCCACTTCTTGGAAAAATTAGAAGGTGTAGAGTTACGTTCCTTTGATAACACAGCTCGTGCGGCACAGCTCGTAGCAGCCAGTGATGATCCAGGTGTAGCCGCTATCGCCGCACCTCAATGTGCGGACTTATACAACTTGTCTCCATTGATGCGCAACATCCAAAATAGCGACAACAACTATACGCGCTTTATCTGCATCAGCAAGGACTTCCATGTGTATCCAGGGGCTAATAAAATCTCTGTGGTAACCACAGCAAGCCATGCGCCAGGTGGTCTCGGTACATTGCTTACCAAGTTTGCTAATATCGGCGTTAACCTTACAAAACTCGAGTCTCGACCTATCGTAGGACATAACTTTGAGTTCTTGTTCTACCTCGACTTAGAAGCATCCTTAGCAGATCCTAAGGTATTATCCGTTTTAGCAGAGCTTCATACATCGCAAGATAAATTCCGCTTGCTCGGTAATTACCCTGAAAACTAATATTCCAAATGGCTAATAGGTACGAGCCTATTAGCCATTCTATGTATATTGACCTAGGAGGTCCTATGAAATTTGGTTTACTTGGCCGCACATTGGGCCATAGCTTCTCCCCTCGCATTCACAGTGCATTAGGGAATACAAATTATGAATTATTTGAACGCGAACCGAGCCAGTTGCAAGAGTTCTTCGCTGATCAAGAACTACAAGGTATCAACATTACTATTCCTTACAAGGTAAATGCCCTTGAAGCTTGTGATGTTGTGGATCCTCGCGCGGAACGCATCGGCTGTGTGAATACGATGGTTCGCAAGGACGGTAAATGGCACGGCTATAATACAGACTACGATGGTTTCGTATTCACCCTACAACATGCAGGTATCGATGTAGCTGGCAAGGAATGTCTCATCCTTGGTGATGGTGCATCTTCCGCAACGGTTCATGTTGCACTTGAAGATTTAAACGCTAAGAGTATCACACATCTATCTCGTAAAACAGCTCCATTCTACGGTGATGCACCTAATTACTACGAAACAGCACAGATTATTATTAACTGCACGCCGATTGGTATGTATCCTCATAACCCGGCTAACCTCATCGATATTACGCAATTCTCTAAATTGGAGGGCGTTGTAGATCTTATCTACAATCCACGCCGTACCATTTTGCTGTTACAAGCAGAAATGATGGAAATTCCACATTGTGATGGCTTGCCATTCCTCGTAGCTCAAGGCGTTGAGGCTGCTAACCATTTCCAAGGTGAAAGCTTTGGTATAGAGGAAATTGAGCAAATCTTGCGCGATATGCGTCGTGAAAAAGAAAACATCATCCTCGTCGGCATGCCTGGTGTAGGCAAAACAACAGTAGGCAAAGCTCTTGGCGAAGAAATGGGCCGCACCTGCGTTGATGTAGATCAAGAGCTAGAAAAAGAAATTGGTAATATTTCCACCTATATTACGGAACAAGGGGAACCAGCATTCCGTGAAAAAGAAGCAGAAATGATTGCAAAACTCGGTACTCAAACGGGCCTTGTTATCTCCACTGGTGGCGGCTGTGTGACAGTGCCTAAAAACTACGCACACCTACGCCAAAATGGTCGTATCTACCAATTAACGCAACCGATAGAAAACCTATCCACCTCTGGTCGTGTTCTCTCTAGTGGTGGTCTAGACCGTTTACGCGAACTCGAAGAAATTCGTACACCAATGTATGAAAACTTTGCACAATCCATCGTGGAACACCATCGCAATGCACCAGAAACAGTGGCAACAATACTAGAAGACTTCGAAGCAAATTTACTATAAACTATATAAAAAAGTCGGCTCTCGCCGACTTTTTTAATGTACTTTTATGCGTTTATGTTGTTGTTCATCAAATATACCATCTACATCAAGGGTATCTAAGATGCGCTTTAGTTCATGTACATCGATTTGGCCTGGTGCCGATGCTTTGCCCGCTGAAGCAAAGGTCATAGCGTTGCCAAATAAAGCTCCTGAAGCACGTGTAATAGCGCCTAATGGGCCCATAGCCATCGTAATGATTGGTTCTGATGGATATAAGGCTTTCACTTCAGCCGTTGCCTCTAGTAGTGTAAGAACATCGCCTGTTGTATGAGGCATAACGGCTATCTTTGGCACATCCGCTAAAAATCCTTTCATCTGAATGAGTCGATTTACAATGACATCTCTACTTGGTGTACCATTAAAATCATGGTTGCTCATGACGATTGTTACACCATGAACCTTAGCGAATTCTATAGTTTTGAGCATTCTATCTTGATCAAAGAATAACTCAATATCGATAGCATCTACCAAGCCCGTTGGGATAAGGCGTTCTAACATTGTAAAGTAATCTTGTGAGGAGATAGATTTCTCGCCCCCCTCCCCCTTCGTGCGCCATGTAAACAGCAGCCCACGACCTTTTAATTGGGGTTTCATGAGCATCAATAGTTCAATAATAGCATCAATGGAATGAGCTCGTTCGTAATAGTCAATGCGTAGCTCCACCACATCACAAGGTGTATTGCCTGCCACCGCAGTAGCATCTAGAATTTCTTTCATCGTTGTGCCCACAATAGGCACACATATCTTTGTACCCTTTTCTCCAAGTACAGTTTGACCGATACGGACCATAACAACTCCTTTGCATATCATACGAAACAAATGATTCCCTTAATACTATCTATGACTCATCATAGTGCTATTCATGTTTTTTAGATAATTTTCTAGACTGAAAGCCCATATACAACAATAACAATCCAGTAATACTAAATACGTAGGATATGCCCACATAGGTTGATACAATACTAGCAAATACAGGGCCTACCATAGAACCAAATTGTTGAGCAGTCGTCGTCATACCAAACATACGACCTCTAAAGCTTGGATCTGTATTAAGAGTTACCGCTGCACTCAATGATGGGTTAATCCCTACAATACATGAACCAATTAGAACCTGTAAAACACCAAACCACCATATACCCACTGGTAAGCTTTGCAGCAATAGAACGATACCACTACCCATCATACAGTAGGAAATGGTCTTAAAATAACCACGACGTTCACCAAGGCGAACCCATAGATTAGTCGTTAAGGATCCTGCTAAACCGCCGATACTTAAGATAGTACCTGAAATAATGGCAGCCCCTTCCATGGTGCCTTGCATATTCCCCACATAAAGGGCCAAGATAGGCTGTAGCATCATGATGACACATTGCATGAAGAAGAAAATCCAAAGTAATCGTACTAATACAGGCTGTTGTTGTACGGCTTTAAAGTCCTCACGTAAGGATGTAGATTTGGTAGGTTGTGGCGGCTGTTCTTTTCCATCGGCACCTATAGCATGTAATTTTGGTTCTTTCACAAAGAACAATACAGCCAATGTCGCAATAAGTACAGCGACGCCAGATACATAGAATACGGGACGCATCCCTACTACACTTTCAACAGCACCACCTAAAAATGGACCGATGACATTCCCTAAGATAAGCCCCGTCTGGAAGATACCTAGAGCTCGACCAACCTGTTTCTCATCGACACTAAGGGATACCATAGTCATTGCCGCGGGATAGAACCCATTAGCAAAGCCAACGAGCGCACGCCCCATGAGTAGTTGATATTGGTCTGTAACTAAACCAATTAATACATAACAGACAGCAATGCCAAAGCCAGCACGCAAAGCCATCCGTTTTTTCCCTTTATTATCGGCGATTTTACCCCAAATCGGAGCCATAATCCCCGCAATGAGGAATGTAATCCCAAAAACAAGACCTGACCAAAGGGCTACATCGGCTTTTGGGACACCTAATTCCAAAAGATATATAGGCAAAAAAGGAATAATCATGGTGTAACATATAGCTAATACAGTCATGGCAGCCGTAATAATCCATACATTTCGCATGCCACCACGAGTATCATCTGCGATTGTACTCATCTTTCGCCTTCTTTCCACATATAAACGTGTATAAACATATGCTTTTACAAAATTATATAAAGAAGAGTCGCATATAAAACGCGACTCTCTCAATTATTCCGCTGGAAACTTGTGGTCCATTACATCTTGCAAGGAAACGCGCTCCATTACATGGCGGAACTCATCTTGTAAATACTGCCATAGTGGAGCAGTCAAACAATCATTAAACATAGGACATGGCTCTACGTCATCCTCTAAACAGGATACGAGAGCAATAGAGTCCTCTGCAGCATATAAGATTTCATATACATTATATTCAGCAGGATCTTTGACCAATCGATATCCACCGTATTTACCACGCCCACTTTTTACGAGGCCCGCAGCGGATAAACGAGATACAATTCCTTCTAAGTATTTATCTGAAAACCCTTGGCGTTCTGCGATTTCACGGATTGGTACATTTTTCTCCGTTCCGTGTTCTGCAATATCCGCAAGGATTCGCAAGGCATACCGCCCTTTTGTAGATATTTTCATAAGTTAACCTCTAAGTCATTCACAATATATGTATAGTATAACATAAATTCATACAAAAAATGGTGGGAAATATGATACACTATAGGTATATCGAAATATTTTTATTTGATATGATTTATAATTTCATACAGGGAGGATTTATCTAATGTTAGATAAACTATTTAAACTCAATGAACGAGGTACCTCCGTTAAAACCGAGATTTTAGCAGGTATTACCACGTTTATCACGATGGCGTACATCCTATTTTTGGCGCCAAACATCTTGAGTCTTGCTGGCATGGACAAGGATGCCGTCCTCATCGCTACAGCTTTAGGTGGTGGCCTCGTAACGATTGCTATGGGTTTATTTGTTAACTATCCAATCGCACTGGCTCCAGGGGTTGGCCTCTTAGCCTTTTATTCCTTTACCGTAGTTCTCGGTATGGGCGTATCATGGCAAACGGCACTAGGTGCGGTGTTCATTTCCGGTCTCGTATTCCTCGTCTTAACGCTGACATCAATACGACAAATGATCGTTGTAGGTATACCGGCTTCTATGAAAGTCGCTATTACCGTTGGTATTGGGCTATTTATCTCCATTATCGGTTTAAAACTATCCGGTTTAATGGCGATTTCCATCAGCTTATCTCCTAACTCCTTAGGCCAAGTTGTACAAACACATGGTAATCTAGTACCTCCAGCATCTGAAGCATTGTTAACACTAGGTAACTTGCACAGTGGCGAAACATTGTTGGCCCTATTCAGCCTCATCTTTACAGCTCTATTGATGGCTCGTAAGATTCAAGGGTCTCTCTTGATTGGTGTGTTGGTAACAACAATTGTGTCCTATGTAACAGGACTATCTACAATGCCTGAGAACTTCACTGTACTAGCAGTGCCTGATTTCTCTAAGACAGCATTCCTTCAATTAGATATTCCTAGTGCTTTTCATATGGGCATAATTACCATTATCTTCTCCTTCACCTTCGTAGAATTATTCGACTCTATGGGGACTTTGATTGGTACTGCTACAGAGGCAAAAATTGCGGATCCTAAGACTGGTAAATTCCCTGGCCTTGGTAAAGCGATGACTGTCGATGCTATCGGTGTTAGTGCGGGTGCATTGCTCGGTACATCTACGATTACTGCCTTTGTTGAAAGTGCAGCAGGTGTAGGTGCTGGTGGCCGTACAGGCTTAACAGCTGTTACAACAGGCGTGTTATTCCTAATCTGCTTGTTCTTAGCTCCATTGGTATCCTTGGTGCCAAATGCAGCCACATCTCCTGTTCTTATCATCGTTGGTGCCCTCATGTTAGGTGCTATCCGCAATATCGACTTCGACGATTGGACAGAAGGCTTCCCTGCATTCCTCGTTATCGTTTTGATGCCGTTCACATACAGCATTGCAAACGGTATCTCTGCAGGTCTTATTGCATACCCTCTACTCAAAATCATTGCAGGTCGTGCAAGAGAAGTTAACTGGATTATGTACGTATTAGCGGTACTTGTAATCATCCGCTACGTATTCTTCTAATTAATACATAAAGAATCTATCTCCTAGATATTTTACTAATATCTTTAGGGATAGATTCTTTTTTATTAACGAATCGTTTTTAAACCGATTAAATCTGTACGACTAAAATCGATATTTTTTAACGGCACTACATGATCTTTATAAAACTCTGCTTCAGATGCTTTCACAGGCACTTGGAAGAACAAGAAATACGCCATATTATCCTTGTACCACGTAACACTGCGTACTAAGTCCTTATCTACATCACCGGTATAGTGCACATCACCAGTTGGGGTAGCGTCAGTTCACTGTACGCCATGGCAATCCGATTGTTTCATAATGAGGCCAATCAGGCTCATCATTTTGTTTAACGTTTTTCGCATCGTTTTCTTCAACATGTTGCTTATCATTGCGGTCACCACGTAATCGAGTATCATCAGAAGCCACGTTACTTAATGACCCTACTGAATCTACAATTTTACTTACATAGTCTTGGGTTCTTAAAGAAGCAAAGTAGAGCATATACACTTTATTATCTTTTTCCCAATAAGCAATTTGAATAGCGTCTTTACTAGAACTTAATGTATGTACAGAGATTCCATTAGGGGTAGTAAAGCTAACTGCATCCTTAGCATTGTATTTTGTCTTTTCCAATATAGGCTTTACTACGGTATCAATAGCCCACCCCATGCGATATACAATATCTGTATTAGAGAAGGTTAATTTTGGACCATATTCTCCATTACGGCCCGTTTCTGTATAAACGATTTCTAATACATCATGGTCCTTGGCCTTTACATCGCGTACTGCATAGTCTTTAGGCATATAAGATGGAATTTGTAAATCATAGCCAAAATCATTTGTACTTGCGTCAACATTATGATGTACTATATCACCATTATCAAGTTGATCATACCAGCGATAACGTTCCATAAGTTCTTTATTATATTCATCAATTGTTTTAGTAGAAGTCTTCGTAATCGGATAGTTTCCTAATAGTTCATAGCGTGAGCTATCTATACTTTTAACAGGCACGATATGTTCCTTATAGAATTCAGCATCAGCTGCTTTCACAGGTTCTAAGAACAATAAGGAGTACGCCATGCCATCCTTTGTCCACGTAATACTACGGATTAGTTGTGCTGCTGGATTACCTGTATAATATACCTCACCAGATTCACCTTGTTTAGACCATTCAAAATCTTTATATTCAGCTGGAATGTACGCTGTATCTCTTACGGTATCCACGGAATAGCCCATTCGATAGGCCATAGCATTAGTAATAAATTTTTTCCCATCCTGATAGATTGGCGCTCCTTTTTGGTAATATACAACCTCTAGTACATCATTTCGATCGTGACGCGCTGTATACAGCTGATATCCAAAAGGTATATAACTAGGTACCTCAGCCTCATATGGCAGTTTCTCAGCAGCCTCTACGATTCCCTTAAAGTTACGAGCACCATCTTGAGTCATCAAAGGCCAGCCTACTAATTGCGTTCTTGGTTTTTGTATAATGGCAGAAGCATTATCCACATTTTTGGTAATAGTTTTAGAATCAAATGCGACCTCAGTATTATTATTAGATACAGACTGATTAACAGTATCTGCTGATGCATAGCTTATAGATAGTAGTCCCATAGCGATGGCAGCAAAAATTGACTTACCCATAGGTTTCTTCATGTTCCCTCCTATTATAAAAATTTATAATATAGTTCTCACATATAATGATATATTTTCTTATTTATATCAAAATCGAGAAACCGATTCTGTAGCTCTAGCTACTTCATAGAACTTTTATCTTTCCATTTTTGCATGCATAGTTATAAGGCAATAATTTCTCTAGGATTTACGAGTCCGATAAAAAAAACATCCTAGTAAGCTCTATATCATAATAGAGTTCAATAGGATGTCGAATCATTATTTAGTTAAGGGAGGCATAATAATATCTTCCTCAAGCTGTCTTCGTCTCTTTGCGGTATAGGCGACCACTTTAATTTGAACGACGCCCACAGAGTTTACCATAGCTTCCGTAAAAGTAAATTCACGATTTGTTTGATGGTTCATCAACACTTGTAGACCATGAGCCTTTTCTTCAATAGACTCTAAGTAGATAGCCTCTCCTCGTCCCATAACACTAGAATAAACTGAACTATATGCACAAGGAATATCTCCACCGGAAACAAGGGCCTCATCACTGCCATCAATTTCAATAAATACATGAGGATTTGCTTTAATCAAATCAAACTTCTTTCCCTCATGATGTCCATGAACATAGATATAAAGTACCTTATCTATAAATTCATATCCAAAATGTAGGGGCACTACATAAGGGTAATCACCATCCATCATGCCTAGGTGAATGATGCGAGTGCTATTTAAAATGCTCTTAATTTCTTCTATATCTGTAATTCTTCGATCTTGTCGTCTCATAATGACCTCCACGATTTTACGTAAAAGATAATCTGTCAATTATTATAGCAAATTTTGAAAACCTTTTAACGCATAGTATGCTTTTAAAAGTATGAATACTCTTTCTTTTATTCGTATATTAATAATACTATTTGCACGATATGTCTACTGTAAAAATACATTTGACTTTTTATAATAGATACTGTATGATAAGAAAATAGTTTTATATATTCTATAGATTATGAAAGTTATGGTCATCCATGGCTTTTTGTATTTATAGGTAGTTTGTAGAAAAGAGGTCTTTACTATGTCTGATACGAATCAGTTAGAACGGGGCCTTAAGAATCGCCACGTACAGTTGCTTGCCATCGGCGGTGCCATTGGTACAGGCTTATTCTTAGGTTCCGGTCGGGCCATCCATTTGGCAGGTCCATCCATTCTTTTTGCTTATCTCATAACTGGTCTTATTTGTTTCTTTGTAATGAGAGCGTTAGGGGAATTATTATTATCTAATCTTAATCATCATTCCTTTATCGATTTTGTAGAAGATTATCTAGGTGATCGCGCTGCGTTCATCACAGGATGGACATATTGGTTCTGTTGGCTATCACTAGCCATGGCCGATTTAACGGCCGTCGGACTGTATATGCAATACTGGATACCATGGCTTCCCCAATGGGTACCAGCCCTCGTCGTCTTAATAGCCTTGTTGCTTATGAATTTAACAGCTGTAAAGCACTTTGGGGAAATGGAATTTTGGTTTGCCATGATTAAGGTCATTGCCATTGTGTCCCTTATCATCATCGGCTTAATCATGATTTTCTCTGGGTTTAGTACCGATGCGGGTGTAGCGGCGGCCTTTAGTAATTTATGGAATTACGGCGGATGGTTTCCGAATGGAACAATGGGCTTTATTCTATCCTTCCAAATGGTCGTATTTGCGTTCACAGGCATTGAACTTGTAGGGTTGACCGCAGGTGAAACTGAAAACCCTGAAAAGGTTATTCCAATGGCCATCAATAATATTCCATTGCGTATTATTTTATTCTACATTGGTTCCTTGGCCATCATCATGAGTATTTACCCATGGACAGCCGTTAACCCTGCAGCCAGCCCATTTGTGGCCGTATTTACAGCCGTTGGTATTACGGCCGCAGCAGGTATCGTCAACTTTGTTGTGCTTACCTCTGCCGCATCCGCCACAAATTCTGGTATTTTTAGTACAGGTCGTATGATTTATGCCCTTGCTAAACGCGGTCATGCACCTAAATCAATGCGCCGCTTAACACACAGCAGCGTGCCATACCAAGCGACTATTTTCTCTGCTGCCGTACTACTTATTACAGTTGTACTTAACTATGTAATGCCAGAAGCAGTCTTCGTTATGATTACATCTATCTCTACATTCTGCTTCATCTTTATCTGGGCTATCATGGTTATTTGCCATTTAAAATATCGCAAAAAAAATTCTGAATTAGCGGCAAAATCTAAATTTAAAATGCCTCTATATCCAGTGATGAACTATTTAATTCTTGCGTTCTTTGCTTTCATTCTTATTATCTTGGCCTTGAATGATGACACAAGAGTTGCCTTATTCTTTACACCAGTTTGGTTTATTATCTTATGGGCCTTCTATTCCATGCTCAATACAGGGGATGAAGATACACTTGAAGAAGAACTATTAGACCTAGCAGGTGCTAAAAAACAAGCTAAAAAACAAACAACAGATGATCACGATGATTATGTAATTTAACACAAAGCCCCTACCTCGCCGAGGTAGGGGCTTTCACTATATCCAAACTATTTTAAATTTGGAAAATTAATTTGTTCATACTGTTGTTGATAGATTGAACTATCGCCTATATTTTCATCGTAATTCATAATGGTTCGAATCCGACGACCTTGACTGGTAACAATAATATCTATAGAAGAAGGAATTTCCTGATTCGTTTGTTGTAGATACATATACAAATCCTGCAACGCCTGAGCCTGACGTAATGCTCCTGCCCTATATTTTCCCTTAGATAAACCAGTATTTTTAATAGTTTGACCACTATAAGCTTGACCCATCATATCCGTATAATAGAATCTAACTATATTTTCAGATGGCATAGCCTTAATATATATGGTTTTCCAGTTCTTTTTAATCATCGACTTAGTAGACACGGCCACATTATTCACTAATGTTTGTGTTTGTTTATTGATTTCTTTTGTAGTACCATTCCCTACCGAGATTTCATCATTCATCGGCATTTGAAGCATAGTCGTGGTTGGGTCTGGTTTAACTTGTTTAGCATCTACTGGTTGCATGCCACAAATACTAACCGCAGTCATAACTGCTAATGTGGATAACATAAATTTATTCATATCGGTTACTCTTTATATAAAATTAGTTACTAAAATCCGTATCCACAATAGCAAATTGTGTATAATCTGGATAACGGTTATGAAGTTCTGCCTTAATCTTTTCTAATGTACGATGTGGATCTTCTTCGTCAAAGTTAAAGATAATATCATAATAGATAATCTTTTTATCTTCTCGTACGTAGAAAGCATGGATTTGAACTACATTGGTGTATAAGCTTATAACTTGATCAAGCGCTTTTTTGATTTCAAGAACCTCTACGCTTGGTTGATTTTCCGCGTATACGCCGACAGTCATATTAATGCCAAACTTTTTATAAAGATGAACTGCAATTCCCTTAGTTAAAGGATGGACCTCGCCTACTGTCATCGTATCTGGCAACGAAATATGAACAGAACCAATCACTTCACCTGGTCCATAGCTATTTAGCACTAAGTCATATACACCACCTACATTTGGATGTTGTGCAATGGTTTCCTTAATATTTCGGATGAGATTGTCATCGGCACGAACACCAAGCAAATGATTATACATATCCCGTAAAATCTCGTAGGCTGCTTTCAAAATTAATAGAGAAATTAGAGCCCCTACATAGCCTTGAATATCTACATTAAGGAAATATACTAAGCCTGCAGACACCAATGTAGCAAAGGTAATCACCGCATCAAAAAGGGCATCAATACCAGAGGCTACAAGGGCATCAGATTTATATTTCTCACCTTGCGACTTAATGTATCGGCCCATCACAACCTTTACGACGATGGCAACGGCGATAATAGCAAGACTTGGAATATCAAATGTGGATACCTCTGGATGAAGAATTTTATCTATCGACTCCTTAAGGGACCCAACGCCTGCACCGAGAATGATGAAAGCAATAGCCATAGTGGTCATATATTCTATACGGCCATGTCCAAATGGATGTTCCTTATCGGCTCCTTTTGCGGCCAGTTTTGTACCGGCAATTGTCAATACCGACGAAAGAACGTCTGTTAAGTTATTTACCGCATCAAGGATTATGGCGATGGAATTCGATGCTAATCCTATTATCATTTTAAAGATGACAAGCACCACATTGCCTATAATCCCCTTAATGCTGGCGAGCGTAATGCCTCGATTACGTTCTACGCTATTTTCTTGTAAAATCATACTATTACACCTCTTACACAATATATGTACTTAATGAATCACATACATATTTACGTCTATTTGTATTATAGCTTATGGATTATCATTTGTCACGATATTTTTCGATATATCTTTATGAAATCCATTGATTTTACTGAACTTATCAGTCATTCTCATTTCTCAATTAGAAACTTTTATATATTTTAGAACTCATTCTATTACTGAATGCCCATTCTGGTTAAGCTTGAACAGTTATACGGTCTCCAGAACGCATGTGTGTAAAAACAACCTTCATTGCGCGTAGTGCAAATGGTTCTCCCGTAAATTTTGCCCCATACAATGTATCCCCTAACAAAGGATGACCTATATGACTGAAAGCCACTCGGATTTGATGTGTTTTTCCCGTATATAAGCGAACTGCCACTACTGTACATGGCTGATTTCCTAAGTTATGCACAGAATTATCCACAATTACACCTTGTTTATCCACAGTATTCACTGTGCTGTCCACATTTTTATGGGATATATCCACAATATTTTGTAGGTTATGCACAGAGTTATCCACAATCCCATTCGGATAGCGGTGTAAAACGGTAAAATCAGTCCGTGTTTCTTTCCCCTTAGAATTTACTTCGTAATGAATGCCATCAATACTTCTATCCATAGGAAACACCAACGAATCCGAATCTGCTTCAACAATGCCTTCAACGATTGCCATATACCATTTCTCAAAGGTGTTATCGTCCATTTGTTGTTGATATAAACTTTGGGCTAAACCACTTTTAGCAATCACTATACATCCTGTGGTATCACGATCAAGACGATTTAAAAAGCGAATTTTTCTCTTAATGCTATGTTCTTTAAAATAGTGGGCGATGCCATTAGCAAGGGATACTTGATTCTTTGAATTTACCGTAACACCGGCAGGCTTATCCACGATGAGCAAATCATCATCTTCATAGAGAATATGTAAATCCATTGCAATTGGATCGTGGTCGATTTTTTCTTTAGCCATGGCAATCCAAATTTCATCATCTACGACAACCTCTGTATGAGGTGTTGCCTTATGACCATTTACATGGATTAACTTTTCATCAAATAGCTTTACCATCGCTTTTCTAGGATATTTAGTATCTAGCAGTTGCCCTAATGTTATAGCATCTGTAGTTGCATGTTGTACGGATTCTATATCCTGTGTAGTAACTGACCAAAGAATATCATCTGGTCTATGCGTTTTTCGTACCATTACATACTCCTTTCTACGAGTTTTGGATCTCGTGGCATATAATCTAGGAATGTACTTGGTGCTGTGCCTTGGCCGCGTTGTGATTCATTGGTATAGGTAATAACCAGCTCCTGTTTTGGCCTTGTAATCGCCACATAGAACAAGCGTTTTTCCTCATCTTCGTTTCCTTCTCGTAAGGACATAAAACTAGGGAATGTCCCTTGATTCATACCCGCCAAAAATACATGGTCAAACTCACTACCCTTTGCTTGGTGAACCGTAATAATCGGTATCTTAGATTGTTTACTCATCTGTTGTGGCTCACCGGCCGTCAAGGCAGCCAATTGAAGAATATGATTGAGTCTAGCTAATCCCGTCGTGCCTTCATATTCCTTATCTAATGATTCCATAATACGATACAGATCTCGTATATGTTCAACCTTAGCCATTTCAGCATGACTCTTATAATAGTCTAGTACGCCCATTTGATTCATAATATAGGCCAATAACTCCGTAGGATTATCGGTATGCATCTTTCTTCTCAAGGTCGCCATTTGGGACGCAATCGTTGTGAAAGCCGCCTTATATTGATTAATAGCAACCATGCGATCCGTCGTTGTGGGCACAATATTTTCATGAACCGCATAGATTAACAACTGGCCTGTAGCGATAATATCATCCATCGCATTATGGGTAGGCGTATGATTAATTGGAAAATGATTCGATAAAAATCCTAACTTGTGATTCTCCAGCGTAGGATAGAACCGTCTAAAGATATCTAGTGTATCATATACAGCCTTAAAGTGAGGTTCACCTAAATTATGACGCGCTAATTCATGACTTAAAATGCTAATATCGTAATTTACATTATGACCTACAATAATACGATTGTTAGAAAATTCTTTGAAAGCCTCTAATACGACTTTTGGGCTTTCACCATGCTCTGCTAAATATGCATCCGTAAAACCATGTACGAGTTGAGATGTGCCCACTGATTTACCAGGATTGATAAACCGTTCAAACCGTTCTATTTCATTACCATCTTTATCAATGCGCATCGCCGCGATTTGGATAATGCGGTCCTCTGTCGTATCTGTGCCGGTGCTTTCCACGTCGTATACTACGACATCACCCGCCTCAAGACCAGCTACTAATTTAGCATATGGCTCAGATTCAAAGATAGGCATATCCATAAAATCCGTTAACTTTAGCCCTACACTGCGATTCTTAGGACTTTCAATATCTCGAATCCTCGCGTCCCCAATGCCCGATACATAGCGTTTGATGATGCGCTTCGCACTGACCGCATCATTAGGATTCATCAAGAGCTTAAAGTATGCCATGATATCCTTAATCTCCTGACGGCGGAAGAATTTATATTCATCAATAATCATGAACGGACGACATTCAGATTCTGACTTGTCTTGATTATATCGTTCAAACTGTTCACTTAAACGTTGCGCCTTGCGGTTATCGCGAACCAACACGCCGACAGAAGCATCCTTAGGAAGTGCACAGATTCGGTCATAGATAAATTTAGATTCCGTATATTCGTTGCGACAACCTTTCACAAGGATAGGTGCCCCATCACTAGCACTGTTAGCCTCTGGCATTTCATCGTACACAGTTCCAACGAGTTGAGGAAACATGTTCTGCAATGTTTTAAAAGCCATTGTAAACAAGGTACGATTAGAGCGATAGTTTTTATAGAATATAATTTTTAGAGGATTAAAATCTCTGGTAAATGCTTCGAGCAATCGGAATGGATCTGAGCCGCGCCATTCGTAGATGGTTTGGAAATAGTCGCCACACAAGAGAACGTGATTGCCTTTCCATAGCATTTCCATAACCTTATACTCTAATGAGCCCGTATCTTGCATTTCATCGACGGAAATATATTGATAGCGACTACGCCAGCGCTCTCGAATATCAGGATTTTGAAATAATCGGTGCACACCACAGATTAAATCAGTAAAATCTACGCCGTGAACTGATTGTAAGCTTTCATCATAACGGGCAATCCATTCGTGACCATGAGCCCAAAAATCAGCTAATTCATCAGTAGCAAGAGCATTATAGTTGTAAAATAGTTTTTCTATTTGTTTAGATTGGTCTTGCTCTAAACGTTGTATCGTTCGTTTATAATCATCTATCATCGAATCAGAATAGAATTCATAGATAGAACGATGTTCCTTTACCACACTGATGAGACTAGCAAAATTCACATCTCGCATATTCTTTGGTTTATACGGCAAATATAGTTCTTTACAATCCTCTTCATCAAATATGGTCACATCTGTATAGAGCGACTCATCTCGTTTGCCCTCTTGTTGAAGAACGTAAAAACAAAAGCTGTGGAATGTACTAATCTCCACAGCCTTTGCAGGTTGGCCAACGAGGGATTCGATGCGCGACTTCATCTCCTGCGCCGCCTTATTTGTAAAGGTCATGCACAAGATCTGATGCGCCTCGCAGCGACCACTTTCAATAATATGGGCCACTCGATAAGCCAGTGTATTCGTTTTTCCCGTCCCAGCGGACGCCAACAAGAGGATATTTCTATCTAGTTCATCGATGACGCGTTGTTGCTCGCTATTGATAACCATAATATCCTCTCCTTATATTATAAGCCGTAGTATAAAGCGGCCAGTGCCATCGGTATTGGCCCCAATAATATGGTCAAGGCCCATACACCAAAGCCAATATCCATCGGTATATGTAAGACATGAACACATACTAGATATGTTACAATGCCTAACACCACATTTAAAGCTACCTTTTTAATTGTGAAAAAAGCAAGTTTTAAGGCGATAACAATGACAAATACAGATATAATCGCATCAGTCATAGGCGCCGCCAATAATGGCGCGAGTAATACGTTCATATTATCCTTTCATCTCCTGACGGTTTACAACGGCACCGCCCAAGGTTAATTCATCGGCATATTCGATATCGCCACCTACAGGAACACCACGGGCAATACGCGTTACCTTAATGCCGGTCGGCGCTAGTAAACGTGCCAAATACAAAGCCGTCGCTTCTCCTTCTACATCGGGATCCGTTGCGAGAATAACCTCTTGTACGACACCATCACGCAAACGAGCAATCAGCTCTTTAACGCGAATATCTTCGGCACCGATGCCCTCTAAAGGTGACAACGCCCCCTCTAAGACATGGTAGAGCCCCTTATAATCACCACTGCGTTCAATGGCGATAACATCACGAGACGTTTCAACCACCATAATCGTGGTTTGATCCCGATTAGGATTAGAGCAAAACTCACAAGGGTCTTGTGCAGATAAATTAAAACAGATAGAACAATGGCGGGTTGCCCCTTTGGCTTCAACAATAGTATTGACCAATCGGTCCACCTCTTCTTGAGGCATTTCCACAAGATGGTACGCCAAGCGACGGGCAGATTTTGATCCGATGCCTGGCAATCTGCGCAACTGTTCTACGAGCCGTTCTAATGCGTTTGTCATTTAGAATAAACCTGTTGGCAAATTAAGACCACCTGTTACCTTGCCCATTTCTTGAGACAATAGGTCATCTACCTTTTTGCTTGCTTCATTAACAGCAGCCATCACCAAATCTTCAAGCATTTCCACATCTTCAGGATCAACTGCAGAAGGGTTCAATTTCAAAGATTCAATCATCTTTTCGCCATTCATAACAACAGTAACGGCACCGCCACCTACGGATGCTTCTACTGTGCGAGTTTTTAACTCTTCTTGCATTTTTTGCATATCAGCTTGCATTTTTTGAACTTTTTTCATCATGCCTGCCATATTGCCCATACCTTTACCGAACATTGTATTTCCTCCTTATAGGACTGTGAAAGTCCCTTCAAAATAATCTAACTAACAAATAATATAATTTACTCTTCTATGACCTCTACATAAATGTCATGGTCTTCTGAAAGTTTCTCTAATGTTTTAGCCAACAGTGGGTTTTGTTGTTCTTCAACACCAATATGGTCTGGGTCCCACTGGTATTCACGCTTTGGGATGGCTTCTACCTCCACGGTGGCGCCGCTATCCATGGGCCGATTGATAACTTCCCCATCATCGGTCATCACCTGCGTCCCATCAAGACTCATAACAGGTATACCGCCATCATCATGTATAACTGATTTTGATTTAAGTGTATCGGAATCGTCTTTACTGCTAGGAGGGTTTATACCTCTTGCTTTAAGAGCCGCTAACGCAGCTTGTTTGGCATCATTTCGTGCGTCAGAGCTTATAGGCTCTTTAGATTTCACCTCATTATGTACAGTGTCATTTTCGCTAGGTGTAGACGCTGTAGTTTCACCACTATCCAGCAAATCTGATTCTACTGGTGGTGGCGGAGCCTCTACAACGTGTGCGAGTTGTGATTTTTTCGGTGGTACAGCCCGATTGGACCGTGCACCACTAGCTATCATATATTCTTTATAGACATCGGTTTCTATATCGACAATCTCTAAAGACACCGCATAGCCCAACGCATACTGGAATGCCAGTGCAATTTCATTTCGATTTGCCTCATTAGTAGCCAGCGTTAGAGATATTCCCTTTTTAAAAGCCACAACTGCTTTTTCACGATCCACATAAATAACTTGGCCTTGACCAATGATATTATATGCTAATCCCTTATCGCTGTCCTTTAGATATTTTATCACAGTACTCTGAATGGTTCTATATTCCCCAGAGTCCACCATGGTTTCACCAATAACTGCTACGTGACTAATACCGGTATTCTTTTTCCGCCCTGCTTTTTCCGCTGTTCGAGATGCACTCGCATTAGGTGGTGTTACACCTAAACTAGTCATGGGTGGTGGCGTCATACCAACACCATTCATAGGCGGTGGTACAGTTCCAGCCACTGGCGGAGGTGTCAAACCTGTAGCAGCCGTTTGTGTACTGGAGCTAGGCTTCGATTCCGCTACAGTAGGTGAAGGCCTATAATTTGTTGGTACCTCATGAATGGTAACTGATTCATATTCCTCCATAGGCGGTGGAATGAAATCATCGTCTACCACATTTGACCTTGATGCATTAGGTGTTGCCACAAAATTAATAGATGGCCCCCCCATCAGTGGACCTTGTTGTTCCAACTTAGCCAATCGGTTAAAAAGCCCGTCACGAGATTCTCGCTCTGCATGTTCCAAGGCGGATAAGCGCTCTTCTACATCCGCATTAGCCTTTGATACACCTGCACATAATACGAGCAATCCCATTTCAATAACTGTACGCGGATTATCTACTTGTTTTGCATCATTCATAATGGATTGCAGTTGTTTAATATATTGATTAATGGTTCCAAAATCTATAGCTTCTGCTTGTTCTAAGAAAGCAGTACGGAATGAATCATATACCTTTAATTCCTCCGCATCAGGTGCTACCTTTGCAATCAATAGAGCTCGTAAGTGTTGTGTTAGAGCCTCCATGATTTGAGTCCCATCACGACCTTCACTGAGCGCTTCTTGAATATATTTCAATACGGCTGGGCCATCTCCATTGTGCAAGGCGGATAGGAATTTGATAATCCAATCCTTACTCACAAGACCAATGAGTTCTTCTACAACGGCCGGAGTAATTTCGCCACTAGCCATGCCCACACATTGATCGAGAATACTTAATGCATCGCGCAAGCCCCCATCCGCATGAACTGCGATGAGCCGTGCTGCATTATCCTCTAAGGCAAAGCCTTCTTTGTCCGCTACATATTGTAAACGCTGTGCAATATCATCAGACGTAATGCGCCTAAAGGTATATCGTTGACAACGAGATACGATGGTAACAGGCAATTTTTCAATCTCAGTGGTGGCAAAGATGAACATGACATGATCTGGTGGTTCCTCTATTGTCTTTAATAGAGCATTCCACGCTTCATTGGTAAGCATATGAGCTTCGTCGATAATAAATACCTTTTTACGCCCCTCTACAGGCATAAATTTTACGCTTTCACGTAAGGCACGAATTTCATCGATACCGCGGTTCGACGCCGCATCAATTTCGAGGACGTCCATAGACTGACCACTCAAAATCGATTTACATACGCTACATTCATTACAAGGATGATCCGTAGGGCCATATTCGCAATTAATGGCACGAGCAAAAATCTTCGCCATACTCGTCTTACCTGTCCCACGAGGGCCAGCAAACAAATACGCATGGGCCACCTTATCCTCGCGAATGGCTCGCATTAATGTATCCGACACTTGATGTTGTCCAACCACATCGGTAAATGTCTGAGGACGATATTTACGATATAGCGCCATATATGCCATCGGAACACCCCCTTTTCCCTGTTAATAGTCCGTATTTAGCAATACTTTATTATACCATATTACGCAAAAAAGAGGGCGTCCTTTCACGTCCTCTATGCGTATAATCCATGCCTAATGGGGCACCCATAATCAGATAAAAAAAGCGGCCCTCAGGCCGCCTTGCAATATTCGATCACGACAGCCCCCGGGTTCCCCGTGGCACATGAAGGTTACCGCTTAGTGCTGCTACCTCTCAGTCCTGACACGATTCACAGGCCCCCATTGCACGGGCCCGAGAACTGCCATGATCCAATATTGCAATACACATATTATACATGAAAATGCCTCTATAGTCAAAGCTATAGAGGCATTCTACATTACATTCTATCTAAGTTGCATTAGAGTAGAACTTATTTTGCATATTTTTCTTTGAATGCAGCCAATTGAGCCTCTTCTAAGGACAAGCCTTGTTCTTTGAATCGTTCAATAGCAGCATGCATTTCTTCGTATGCTACAGGAACAACCTTAGTAAATCTATTTGCAAAGTTATTCCAGTTTTCAAGGATATGACGGCCTTTTGTGGAATTAGTATGCAATACATGTTGTTCGACTAACTCTTTGATGCGTTTAAGATCATCATTATTAGCAGGTCGTAATTCTACAAGACCTGTATTTACATAACGCTCATCGCAATCTAGAATGTACGCATAGCCACCGGACATACCAGCTGCAAAATTACGACCAATTTTACCGAGTACGAGAACTTCGCCACCTGTCATGTATTCACAACCATGGTCGCCTACGCCTTCCACAACAGCTGTAATACCACTGTTACGAACGGCGAAACGTTCACCAGCTACACCATTGATAAAGGATTTACCAGATGTAGCACCATAGAAGGCAACATTACCGATAAGGATGTTTTCATCAGCTTCAAAGATAGATTTCTTAGGAGGGTAAACAACGATGGTACCACCGGATAAACCTTTACCGAGGTAGTCATTTGCATCCCCTTCGAGTTCTAATGTCATGCCTTTTGGAATGAAAGCACCAAAGGATTGACCAGCAGAACCTTCAAAGTTCAACTTGATTGTGTTATCTGGAAGTCCGCTTTCACCATAACGACGTGTTACCTCAGAACCAACTAGTGTACCTACTACACGGTTAATATTGTTGATAGCCAATTTAGCGCGAATAGGTTTTTGATCTTCGATAGCAGGACGGCACATACGCAAGAGTTTGGACATATCCAATGTGCGTTCCAATTCATGGTCTTGATCGATGGTATGCATATGACCAACAGACGCATCGATGTATGGATGGAACAAGATACGTTTCAAATCGACACGAGACAATTTGAAGTTATCGTCTTGAGATTTTTGACGAACAAGGTCGATACGGCCAACGAGTTCAGCTACGGAACGGATACCTAAGCGAGCCATGATTTCACGCAATTCACGTGCGATGAAGATCATCAAGTTTTCTACATATTCAGGTTTTCCGTTGAAACGAGCACGCAATTTTTCATCTTGTGTAGCCACGCCATAAGGGCATGTGTTGAGGTTACATACACGAGCCATTTTACAGCCTACAGCTACAAGTGGTAATGTACCGAAACCGAATAACTCAGCGCCAAGCATAGCCGCAACAGCTACGTCGAAACCAGTCATCAATTTAGAATCTACCTCTAATTGAACGCGGTCACGCAAACGGTTAAGCATCAATGTTTGATGAGTTTCGGACAAACCTAATTCCCAAGGCACACCAGCGTGTTTTACAGATGTACGACCTGCCGCACCTGTACCACCATCGTAACCGGAGATTAAGATATTATCTGCTTTTGCTTTTGCCACACCGGCTGCGATAGTACCAACGCCAGCTTCGGAAGTCAATTTAACGGAAATGCGAGCATCTTTATTGACGCATTTCAAATCGTAAATCAATTCCGCCAAGTCTTCGATGGAGTAAATATCATGATGTGGTGGAGGAGAAACAAGTTCTACACCTGGTGTGGAGTGACGAGCCTTACCGATTTCAGGATATACCTTTTTACCTGGCAATTGACCACCTTCACCTGGTTTAGCACCTTGTGCACATTTGATTTGCAATTCTTTTGCATGAATCAAGTAGTTAGCAGTTACACCGAAACGACCGGATGCAATTTGTTTTACTTCAGAGTTCATACTATCCCCATTAGGCAATGGTTTAAAGCGTGCAGAATCTTCGCCACCTTCACCGGAGTTGGATGTAGAACCTAAACGATTCATTGCAATAGCGATTGTTTCATGCGCTTCTTTACTGATAGCGCCATAACTCATTGCACCTGCTTTGAAACGTTTTACGATGGATTCTTCAGGTTCAACCTCTTCAATAGGAATACCGCCGCCTACAGGGTAATTCAATTCCATTAAGGAACGCAATGTAACGTGGTAATCATTGCGAATGGCTTTAGAGTATTCTTTATATTTAGCATAGTCGCCGTTGATAAGAGAATCTTGTAACAACTCAATGGTCTTAGGGTTGAATAAATGTTCTTCCCCATCTTTCACAGGACCATACCAGCCACCTGGTTCCAGAACGGATTCGTTTTGTTTGAAAGCGCGATCAAAACGAGCCAACGCTTCGGTAGTAACACCATACAAACCAATGCCACCGATACGTGTTGGTGTATTTACGAAATATTTTTTAATGAAATCAGAGTTAAGACCTAATGCTTCAAAGATTTGAGCACCATGATAGGAACGCACTGTGGAAATACCCATTTTGGACATAACCTTCATAATGCCACCAACAGCAGCTTTAATGTAGTTTTGTTCCGCTTTTTCTAATGTAATATCACCAAGGCGTTTGCGTGCGTGTAAATCTTTGACTGTTTCAAATGCCAAATAAGGGTTGATAGCAGTTACACCATAACCAATCAATGTACAGAAATGATGTACTTCACGAGGTTCACCGGATTCAAGAATCAAGCCAATTTCTGTACGTAACACCTTGCGAATCAAGTGATTATGAACGGCTGCCACAGCTAACAATGCAGGAATTGGCGCATGATTTGCATCAACACCACGGTCAGATAAAATCAATACGTTTTGATCTGTACGTGCTGCTTCTTCTGCTTTTTCACACAATTCTTTAAGCGCTTCGCGCATTCCGTCTACACCCTTAGATGGGTCAAAGAGGATTGGCAATGTAACAGATTTCATACGACGGCAAGCAAGAGCTTTAATAGATGCCAATTCTTGGTTTGTAAGGATTGGTGTACGCATAGACAATGCATATGTACCAGTCTTATTAGGATCTGTTAAGTTGCCGGAGTTACCAAGCATTACGCGTGTAGATGTAACCATTTCTTCACGAATCGAATCGATTGGAGGATTTGTTACTTGCGCGAACATTTGCTTGAAGTAGTTATATAGTAATTGTGGTTTTTCAGAGAGGATTGCCAAAGGCGCATCGGCACCCATGGCACCTACAGGATCTTTACCATCCTTTGCCATAGGCACAATCATGCGTACCAAATCTTCTTGCGTATAACCAAATGCTTGTTGTTGCTTGAATAAATCCTCTACAGTTGGCACGTCGCTTTCATCAGCTTGTGTAATTTCAGACAAATGAATAACATGTTCTTTTACCCATTCATCATATGGCAATTCAGTTGCAATGCGTTGTTTGATTTCATCATCGGAAATGATACGTTGTTCCGCCGTATCAATAAGAAGCATTTTGCCTGGTTCCAAACGACCTTTAGCGCGAATATTTTCCGCATTTTCATTCACAACGCCCACTTCGGATGCCATGATAACGCGGTCATCTGTTGTTACATAGTAACGAGCAGGACGCAAGCCATTACGGTCGAGAACACCGCCGATAACAGTACCATCAGTGAAGCCCATAGCAGCAGGACCATCCCATGGTTCCATCATAAAGCTATTGAATTCGTAGAAGTCATGCTTTTCTTGGCTCATGAGCTTATTGCGTTCCCAAGGTTCAGGAATCATCATCATGATTGCATGAGGCAAAGAACGGCCCGTCATGTGCAAGAATTCCAATGTATTATCAAACATGGCAGAGTCGGAACCGGTATCATCAACTACAGGGAATACCTTTTTAATATCTGGGAACAATGGAGATTCCGCTTTACCTTCACGAGCATTGATCCAGTTTACGTTACCGCGAATTGTATTAATTTCACCATTGTGAACTAAGAAACGGTTAGGATGCGCCCGAGCCCAGCTTGGGAATGTATTCGTACTGAAACGGGAGTGAACCATTGCCAATGCAGATGTAAAATCAAGGTCGCTCAAATCAAGGTAAAAGTCACGCAATTGACCAGGTGTCAACATGCCTTTATATACAATTGTTTTAGAGGACAAGGATGCAATATAAAAGTCGCTAGATAGTTCCTTACTCAATGGAATAATGCGTTTTTCCGCCAATTTACGGATAACATATAATTTACGTTCAAATTCTGCATTATTCGTTACATCAGGGCCTTTTCCAATAAGAATTTGAATCATCCAAGGGCGAATCGCAGCGGCTTCCTTACCAACCTTTGTGCCATCTACTGGAACTTCACGCCAGCCGAGAACCACTTGACCTTCTTCGCGGACAACTTCTTCAAAAATACGTTTTTGCTCATTGCGAAGGCTTTCATATTTATGAGCAAAAATCATGCCCACACCATAAGAACCGGCAGCAGGCAAATTAATGCCCAATACTTCACATTCACGTTTAAAAAATTCATGTGGAATTTGTACCAAAATACCAGCACCATCGCCAGTATCCTTATCGGCACCAGCACCACCACGATGCTCTAGGCGTTCTAAAATGCGCAAGCCATCATCGATGATATCATGGGATTTTTTGCCCTTAATATTTACGACAAAACCCATACCACAGGCATCTTTTTCAAATTGGCTGCTATACATGCCATTTGCTTCGAGTCTAGCCTGATATAAACGCTGTTGTTCAATAACGCTATCATTCATCTCCATAGCTCTTGCACTCCTTCTCATATCACTTGATGTTTCACAAACTCTATTACAATCAATCTATATAGGCTCTGTGAAAGTTACTACAATTTCATATTCATATAAAATTTAGATTCTATAGAATTTAATGTCTATACACAGTATACCAAAGTCCACTGTAATTTGATAATATAAAAACCGCAACCTAAGTTGCGGTAAAATCATAACTATATGCGTATTTTGTATACATGATTCATTATACGAAAACGGGTGTTAAAAATGGGATCACAATCCTACTATACCTATTCAGCATCAATAGAACTTCAATCAAAATTTCTAACACCCTTTATATTGCCAATACTAATAATTACATATTAAGCAAATACTTCATCAAAGCGGGCTTCATCAATTAACGTTCCTACATAGAAATCGCTAAAGATACCATATCGTGCACTCGCCTCTTCAAAGCGCATATCGTAAACGATTTTCTTAAATTGGATATCATCATTACTAAAAATAGTAACGCCCCATTCCCAATCATCAAGGCCAACACCACCTGTAGTGTACTCAGACAATACCTCTAAGTATGGTCTACCTGTGATACCATGCTCACGCATCATACGACCGCGTTCTTCTTGAGGCAACATATACCAATTATCATTGCCTTCACGCTTTTTCGTCATATTGTAAAAGCAAATATATTTATCCCGTGGAACAGATGGATACAATTTAGCATCTACCTCAGGCGTATCAAGCTTAGCTTTCACATAGGCACTAACCTCTGTTACAGACGTATAAGAATACGTTTGAATAAGCACAGACGCAATCGTTAAACGACGGAACTTGCGTTCCCATTTTGCTAAATCTTCAAGAGACGGCGCCAAGATCCACAACAAAAGATCGCCCTTATAACCATTCACATCATAAAACGCATAACTGCCCTCTTTAGCTTGATGCATAGCCTCTAACTCAGCCAAGAACGCCTTTAACTCACCGCGAGCCTCAGCCTTCTCCTCTGCATCAAAACAATTCCAAGCACTAAAATCCATGGAAAACACCATATGTTGACTATGCCAACCCTCAACAGTAGGAATTGCCTTACCCATAATACCACTCCTTTTCACATAAAATATATAAAAAACACTATTTACAATTACAAAAATCACTCAACCAAGTCGAGGCCCTGGGCCGAAGACCGTTTTCCTCTACGCCAGGCTAAAGAACCTTGTGCTAGCTGGAGCCTAAAATCCGCTATAGTAGGCAATGGATAAGCCTTCTGAAGCGACTTTAGTAAGTCAAGGCCCTAGGCCGAAGACTGTTCCCCTCTAGTCTAGGCTAAAGAAACCTTGTGCTACGGTTGTTCAAGGAAATATACAGTAGGTGAGGTATGGGCGTCAATAGGCGACCATTGTACATTCAGCATCTATTAATGCAGGCGATGGATAAGCCTTCTGAAGCGACTTTAGTAGGTCAAGGCCCTAGGCCGAAGACCGTTAAGCTAGCTGGAGCTGAAGGAGGCTTATCCATCACCGGCAACGTAGTATACTCATGCCAACATCCTATTGGCGCCCATACCGAACCGGCCACGTAGAGGTCATCTAGACAACTGTTGCACAAGTTCCTTAGCCTGTTTTACCCCATCCGGTATCCCAATCCCATCAAACGGTGTCCCAATGAGATACAAATTAGGATAATGTTCTTTTACATGTTTCCGAACGGCTGCAATAGCCGCACGATGACCCACATTATATTGAGGCATGCAATGTATTAAACGATTAATCTTAATCCATTCTGGACTAGCCTTAAACTTCATAATACGTTGAATTTCTTTGAGCGCTAGTGCTGAAAGTTCTTCATCACTATAGCGTTCTACCACATCATTCCCCGGTTTACCAATAAAGACGCGAAGAACGATTTTATCATCCGGTGTTGTTTGTGGCCATTTTTGATTCAAAATGGTACATGCTGTTAATGGTGTATCTGTTTTACGGGTAATCAACAAACCTGAGCCTTTTAGTTCGCCATCAAAGGAAGCTTTATCAAAGGCCATAATAGCAATTGCACAACTAGATTGTTCCATACTGCGTACGCCATCAAATCCAGTATCACCGATAAACCAATCTTTATACGTAGCTGGTGGTGTAGAGACAACCATCATATCACAGGTTTCTTCTCTACCATTCACATCATAACGATACACTGCATCTGCATACGATATATCCTGTACAAGAGCATCTGCGGTCAATGTAACATTAGGTGGCATTTGTTCTACTATAGCACTTACAACGCTTTCAAGGCCGCCCGTTAATTGTCGGAACATACCAGATTGTGACGCAGTTCCTTTTGATGCTTTTAGATTTCCATTTGTTTGTTGCGTGCTAGATTGTTTCTTATCAAACTGAGCATCGGTCATTGTACCTTTTCCAGCATGAGGAACATCGCCTTCATTAGCAGCGCCTTTAGCAGCCTTGGAGACGCCAGCCTTTTGATGGCTCATCTTAGCAGCAATCATGCCCTTAACCATGTTGCCATATTTTTGTTCTACTTGAATAAAATGAGGGAATGTAGATAATAGGCTGATTTTATAAATATCGCCACCATAAATCCCCGCTAGTAATGGTTCAATTAATTTATCCATCATTTCTTGGCCCAAATGATACCGGAAGAAATGACCAATCGACACATCGCCATGTTCATCTAAAAGATAGGGTTTCTTAAAGTAATCGAGGCCGGCACGCAATTTACCAACCCAGGAGATCAAGGTGGCTTTCACAAAAGGCATCATTTCCGTAGGAACGCCCATGATGGAACCACCTGGGATTGGGTGAATGGTATCGCGATCATACACATAGGCTTGCCCTGTTTCATTGGATACAAGCGTATCTGCTAGACCAAGATCTGTAATGAGATCCGTCATTTCTGTTTTGCGGCCCAAATACGAATCCGGACCTAATTCAACAACAAAATCATCCACTTGTTGGGTTTGAATTTTACCGCCAAATCGTGGGGCCTGTTCATATAATTGTATCTGCCAATCTGGCTTAGCATGACCTAGATAATAGGCTGCGGTAAGGCCCGTAAGGCCTCCGCCAACAATTGTAACCTTCACTTGTTAATCCTTTCTTGTATTGCCTGCGCCATTCCTTCTAAAAATAGGGCATTGCCATTTGGCATCGGCAATCGCTCATATATAGCCCCAGCAGCCTCAACGATATTACGACATACGATATCATTATCATATAGTATTTCCACATGGTCACTAACAAATCCAAAGGGAATACAGATAATACGTTTTGCGCCCGCCCCGAGAGCCTGTTCGATGATACTTTCAATAGTAGGCCCTAACCATTCTCCGTATGGTGCTGCACTTTGCCACGCCTGATACCAATGGTTGAGGCCTATTGTTTTCGCAATTCGATTTGATGCAGATATAACCTCATCTTCATAGGTCCCAACTGTTGAAATCGGTACACTATGAGCAGAGAAAATACAGGCTGTGTCAGCTTGCAATGGATTTGCTGCTACCAACTGTGAACACCAATATTCAAAAAACTGCGGCTGATCCCACCAAGATTTGATGCTTTCACTAGATATATATGGATACGCTTGCAAAATAGATTGTAATTTCCGCTCATAAGCTCCTGTACCAACCATAGAGTAAAACGGAGATGTAACAATACTCAATATAGATGTATATCCTGCAGCAGCGATAGATTCTACGGCCTGTTCCATACTATTTGGCATATGAAGATAGGCCAAATAAACAGAATCTATACCTAATATAGTTTCCAGTTTATTCTTCTGCTCATTCCCCATTGTTTGTAATGTCACATTATCCCATTGTCCAATTGCATCATAACGAGCCGTTAGCGCTGCCAATTCTCGTTCCGTCGGTACCTTTCCTCGTCGAATACTCGTCAAATAGGGCAATAGGTCTGACGGATGTCGAGGTGTACCAAAAGATAATAACAGTATAGCCTGCTTCATATTACCGACTTTCACGAGCCCATAATTTACGGCTCTTTTCATGAACATAGTCTGTCAACCAATGCAATTTTGCTGGATCCGCCTCAGGGAATACGCCATGTCCTAAATTAAATACATGTTTACCATGACGAACACCATCTATTAGAATTTCATCTACCACCTTGGCCATTGTCTTTGTATCTGCATATAAGTAAGCTGGATCAAGGTTCCCCTGTACGGTTTGTGTAACCCCTCTATCTGCTGCGGTCCCAATGGAACTACGCCAATCCAAAGCAATGACGTCAAGCGGTAATTTAGCCCACGTAGGAACAAGATGATCCGTACCAACCCCATTCATAGCGAGTGGCAAATTAGGGAATCTAGATTTTACTGTGGAAATAATACGTTCCATGTGAGGAAAAATAGCTTGTTCATATTCAGAGCTATTAACGGCCCCTACCCAAGAATCGAAAATTTGTAACGCATTAGCCCCAGCACGAGCCTGCATCGATAAATACTCGATAGACATATCCGCTAATTTTTCCATTAGCCCATTCCAAATTTCGGGTTCGCTGATGAGCATCCCTCGAGTTTTGTTATAACTTTTCGTAGGTCCTCCTTCAATGAGATAGGACGCGATGGTGAATGGAGCACCACAGAAACCGATAAGAGGTACATCAAGAACCTCTGTAGTCAACAACTCAATAGTTTTAGCAATATACTCTACCTTTGTTGCATCAAACGCATATAATCGTTCAATATCTTCTATACGGCGAATTGGAGTATCAAATACGGGACCCACCCCCGGTTTAATATCCACATTTACACCAATGGCCACCATAGGGCTCATAATATCCTTATAGAGAATGGCCGCATCAACGCCATATTCTTTTACCGGTAACTCTGTCACCTGCGCGCATAGCTCTGGTTGCTTCGTAATTTCAAATAATGAGTACTTCTCTTTTATTTTACGATATGCAGCCTGACTGCGCCCTGCTTGCCGCATATACCATACTGGTGTTACGCCAGGATTGTTACCCTTAATCATATCTAAATAAGCAGTATTCAAGTTTCCACCCCTTTCTACAAAACACACCCTTACATGTATATAAATGTTTATATTAAAATTCACGCGTATATTAAAAGTGTACCCCAAAAGTGATGAATATGCAAAATCACATATTATCTATATTTTTAGGGATAGAAATTTATGCACGTTGCAATATGTGTGTATCGATGCCAGATATGGCTTGGCCCATATAATACACTTGTTGCTGACACGTAAACAACCAAATCTGTTGATGTTCACCAAGTTCAGCTAACAACTCAAGCGCACTCTTTTGGCGATTTTCATCAAAGCGAACTAAGATATCATCTAATATGATTGGCAATGCATCCACTTGGTACGAAAAAACCTTTGCTAGTGCCAAACGCAACGCGAGATATACCTGATCCGCTAAACCACTAGACCAATGATTGATTGCTAATCGTTCACCCCGTTCATTCAAAAGGGCTAAACCGTCTTGCAATCCCCACATATCAAATGTATAAGCACCATTCGTCAAACGTTTAATATACTGAGATGCTAATTCTAACATCTTTGGTTGTGACTCTTCTTCGTATGATTGTTGCGCTCGTTCCATACAATGAGCGATGACAACTTGAGTGGCCCAATCTTCCAAGGCAGATTCCAATTCAGATTCTAACTCTTGTCGTTGTTGAATAGCTTCCCGTTGCTCTTGGTCAGATCCCAACACACGCATAGCTTCAACGATTTGACCACGTTTTTCATAGAGATTAGCCATTGCATCCTTACGAGCACCTAGTTCCCGATCCGCATGGGCCAACTCATCAGTCCAATTTTCCTTATTGCCTTCACGCAAACGGCGGTAGAATAAATCTTTATTTTCTCCATCTGGCGTTAACAAATCGAGCTGTACTTGGCTTTGCTTATAAATCGTTTCCCATTGCTTAAACTGATCTTCATCAATGAGCTTTTGACGATATTCATTAGCTCCAGATAATCCACTTTTTTCGAGCAACGCTTTTTGTTCTAGTAAAAGCTCCTTCTCCTTGCGGTGCCAATTATCATACTCCATACGATAGCTTTTACGCTGTGATTCTTTTTGCTCCCAACGAATCATTTGTTGTTGAAAGTTCTTATATTGATTATAAATACGTTTTAACTCAGTAGGGGACACAGGTGCTTCAACACCAAGGTTGTACCACAAGGTAACGGCTTGGTCCTCTATGACGCGCAATGCTTCCTTATGCTCATCTAAGCGTTTTTCGTATCCTTCAATGGTCCGCAATTGTTCAGAGTACTGGTCATATTCATGCTTCATACTAAAGAAATCATCTTCATCGAGACTCTTGGCAGCCCCTTCAGGAATCCACGCTTGCCATTCAGCCAAGGCTTTTTCATAATTGGCCTGTAGTTGTTTACCTTCATCATTGTAACGTTGCTCAATAGCAGCCGTTTCCAAATTCGGCACATCTGATGTAGCCACAGGTAATGGTGTATACAATTGTGTTTCAAGATAATCTTTACGTTGTTGTAACCGTTCTAGTTCACGCATTAATCGCGCTACATTAGAATCATCGGCATGGCGAAGACGCCATCCATACCAGAATAATCCGAGTCCCAGTATTAATAAAATAATACCACCGATACTATATAGTACTGATTCTAGTGCAATAAGGCCCGCTAGAGACATTAGTACGCCAACAACGGCACCAATTCCGCCAATACGTTGCAACCAAATCGGCATGGAGGCCATACGAGCAGAACTGTTATCTCCTATGCGGGACTCTAGCTCTGTTATATCAGACATGACTGCTTGTAATTCTTGGTAAGCCCACTCATTAACCGGACCATTATCGCCAGTTTTAACGGATGCGCTATCATCCCTGATTTTTGTTTCTTTTTGCAAGAACGGGGCTTGGCTTTGCCAATATAATAATTGGTCCTTTGCAGTGCGGAGTCGTTTAGATAAGCGTTCTCCTTCAAACCAATTCACATCAGTTGGAACCGATTCATCCTTGCGCCATGAAGATTGTAAGCCTCTCGGGAAATCAAGTTGCTCTTTAACCTTAGCAATGTAGGCATCTCCTTCTTCACATTCGCGGCGCAATTGTTCCCACTTAGCACCTTGTTGAATCAAATCCTCTATATCTTGACCATAGGTGGTAAACGGACTATTAGGGTCAAAATTTTCCGGCTTTAATGCTTCTTCTTTATCAAGCCATAATTGCATATTTTGGCGAGCTTCACGAAGACCTTCATCAACGTTTAGAAACGCATCACGATCTAGTGTTTCTGGTGCAGTAAACTGTTGCATGCGACGACGTGCCTCTTCGCTACGGCGATACGTATCCCATGCGTGAAGTACCATTTCTACACCTTCGCGATAATCTTGCCATTCTTTGATTTGATTCTGAATTTCCGCTTCCGTATCCTCTGATGCACGCAATGCCTGTTGTAATTCTACATACTGCGACTCATGTTCACCGAGCGCAGCTAGGCGAGCTTTATTTTCCTGTAATTGATCTACCAATACATTGATGCGGCGCTTGCCGGACGCAGAGGCAACGAGTAAATCATTTGCATTTGTTTCGATGTTCTTTACCACACTGCCCAGCTGTTCGCCTCCTTCAGCGCCAAAAAATCGAGCTCGCACATCAACTTCATTGAGTATATCTACGCCTTGAAGGTCATCTAAGGTAAGTCCGAATATGCGATTATACGTTTTTTTATCAAGACCATGCCACCAGAGCTGGTTTGGTTCTTCCTTAAAACTAGGTCCACCAGAAGCATAAAAATCTAGATTCTTATTTTGTCGACCTAAATGATAGGACGTTCCCTCTTTATCGATTTCAAGAGAGCCGCTTACATAGCCATATTTCTTATCCTTACCCCCAAACAAAAGAGCACGCATGCCTTCTAACAAGGACGTTTTGCCACTTTCATTAGCGCCATACACAAGCTGTACACCATGGGGACCAGATTTAAATGTCCAGTTTTCATACGGTCCAAATGAGTCGAGTCGAATCTGTTTAATGTTCATCGTTAACCCCCATTAACACCGTAACCCCTTCCATTTCACTGCGTTCCATAACGCGTTGTAGTACATCATCTGATAGCAAATCTAAATAACCACCAAGTCGTTTTGACTCAGGCCGATCGACTAATATTTGTCGTACCGCATCAATATCGGTAACCGTCTCATCATAGGCTCGTAGATAATCCCCTACCATATCAGACATTAGCCGGCGCTCCGCCAGATTAACAGTAGGTCTCGTTTTAGCAATCATACGGTATGGCATAACAAAGATAGATTTACTCTTCTCCTCAAACTGTGACTCACGGAGCCACAATTTGCGAACTGATTCATCGACACCTAGGCGATGCATAGGCCCCCTCCCTACGAGGCTAACCGATACAAGTGTATTCTTATTGCAACGCTTACGTAAGGACTGTTTTTTATGACTCAATACGTCTAATAATTCGCGTTCCGTCTGTACACCGGCAATGTCAATCTTAATATCTTCAAAACGAATGACACTGGTCTCAATAAATTCCAATTCGCAATGCCCATTATGAGCTACGTGGACCATATAGCATCCTTTAGGGCCGGATTCCTTACGATGTAATCCCTGTGGATTGCCCACATATACGACCATAGGATCTTCTGAAAGCACCTGTGATTTATGAATATGACCTAGCGCCCAATAATCCATAGCGCCTTGCATGATATCCGTCATATTACATGGTCCTGTTATATCATGATTTTCACTACCTGCACTTGATCCAACGGTTCCATGCATAACAGCAAGTGAAAACTCATCACGTTCGAACGCTTTATATTGAGATGCAAAATTAGATTGTTCATTGCCATGGCCACAACTGATGCCGTAAACACCACCTATTTCAATATTGTTAACTATCAATGGAAATCGCTGTACTTGTGCATCGGAAAATACATGAACATTGTCGGGCATAGATAAGCCGGCACGCCAGCTTTCAGCAGGGTCATGATTACCTTGCACCATATATACGGGAATATGCGCCTCCCATAAACGATACATGGCACGCACAAATCGTACTTGGGCCTCTAAATTATGATCTTCACTATTATATATATCGCCACTTATTACAACGGCTTGCACCCGTTCTCGAATGGCAATTTCTATGATATTATTGAAAGCTTCATAGGTCGCTTCCGCCACCGCACGATCTACGTGGCGGCTCATCCCCATAGCATATTGGAAGGGAGCTCCTAAATGGAGATCTCCACAATGTATAAAACGAAAGGGTTGCATATTGTCTCCTTTCCTAACTTATAAAATACTAACATCTAATTATACTATATATTTCTATATAAATTGTAAGATATCATCATTGTAAACTAATTTATTTATATAGTTGACAATATGTATTCAATAATACTACAATTACATTGTAAATATATTCGTTTTGACAAGTTAACAATAACAAGGAGGCTATAATGGCACTTCCAGTAGAGCAACAAACCCAGGTGGGTTCTTATGAAAAAATATTAACTATTGCCAATCGCATATTACATGGTGGCGAGATTACAAAAGAAGAAGCAATCGAGCTAATTCATACACCCGATGAAGACACCATGATTTTATTAGCTATGGCAGATAAAATAAAACAACACTTTAACGACAATTCCGTCGATATTTGCGCAATCGTAAATGCTCGTTCTGGTAAATGTCCTGAAAACTGTAAATTCTGTGCACAATCTGCACACCACAATACAGGCGTTCAAGAATATCCATTTATGGATGATGAGTCGATTTTAGCAGCTGCTAGAAAAGCAAAAGAAGCCGGTGCGATTCGATTCTCCATTGTTACAAGCGGGCGCAACACGTCTAACCCTAATGAATTCAACCAAATCTTACGCGTATTAAAAGAAATTCGCGAAGAAATTGGTTTAGAAATTTGTTGTTCTCTCGGTTTGTTAACCTATGAACAAGCTCTTCAATTAAAAGAAGTTGGTGTTACTCGTTATCACTCCAATATCGAAACAGCACCAAGTCATTTTCCTGACATCTGCTCCACACATTCCTATGAGGATAAGATGTCTACCATAGAAAATGCCAAAAAAGCTGGCATTCGCGTTTGCTCCGGCGGTATCTTAGGTCTAAACGAAACGCTAGAACAACGCGTAGAAATGGCGTTCGAATTAAAACGCCTTAACATTGATTCCATTCCATTAAACATATTAAATCCGATTAAGGGTACTCCATTCGAACATAACAAAGCGTTAAAACCTATGGAAATTCTACGTACCTTCGCTGTATTCCGCTTTATTTTACCGCATGCGTTAATTCGCACCGCTGGTGGCCGAGAAGTAAATCTTCGCGATTTACAATCCTATGCCCTAAAAGGTGGACTTAATGGTATCATGGTAGGCGGCTACTTAACAACAGGCGGTAGATCCCCTCAAGACGATTTACAAATGATTAATGATTTGGAATTAACCCGTACAACCGCTCAGCTATAAACTAACGGTTGTTTCCATTCACTAGTGGATATCTTAGATTTTATCTATCTACAAAGACTGTAACACCTCTGGTGTTTACAATACATTTACACATAAAAAATCCCTAGCTAGTTGCTGTCTAGCTAGGGATTT
>NZ_JAPVXW010000014.1:0-54119 GCF_041431535.1 Veillonella sp. 27098_8_77
AGTTAAACCAGATTTTATCTAGCTCCGAAGCACTTTCATTTGAAGTGTTCCACCAACTGGCGACTAGATTATAATAACATGTTAACCACTCAGTGTCAAGCACTTTTTATAATCTTTTTTGTTTTCCATAGACTCGTTATTGAATCTAAAAAAACAAAAGTTTTAATAAGAAGCCATGTATATGTCTTCTCATTAAGAAACAGTCGCCTCAACGACTGTATGGTTATTATAGTATAAACTATATACCTATGCAACCCCTAATTCTCATTTTTATAAAACTTCACTTTCAACTCATTTTCCAACAAAATATATTGATTTTACGCAATCTATTTTGTACAATATACTTAACTTATGATGATATACATGTTATATTTCAATGAGTGGGCTCTCTGCACCTTCTATTAGTACTATACGTATAGTGGACTCTCTGCCCTTTCTATTAATATTATATATATGAAGATATACATGTCATATCTCAGTGGGGCATTCCTCCCCCTTTCTTTTAATACTATATAAGGAGAGATATATGAAATTCTCAAAACGCTTATTCACCAAAACAGTTGCTTTGGCCGCTATTTGTGCTTCTGTGGCTACAGCAAGCTTTGCAGCACCACAAGGATCCTTTGATACATCTGAAATCCATGTTACAGGTCAGGCCTCCCGTTCTGTGGCACCTACCTATGCAATACTCACTCTAGGCATTACAAGTGACAACACAAATATCAATGCTGCTAAATCAAATAATGATCGCATCATGAGCGATCTTATTAGCAGACTTTCAAATTTAAATGTTGCCAAAAAAGACATTTACACGTCCAATATTTCAATTAATCCTACTAATGATTACCAAGAAGGTAAACGCGTTAATACTGGATATAGAGTATCCAACCTTGTAACCGTTAAAATCAACAACTTGGATAATGTAGGTAAGGTCGTAGACGCAGCTGTTAATGCTGGTGCGAATGACATAAATAGTCTTTCATTCCAAAACGACACATCTCAACAGCTATCCGATTCTTTAACTACAGAAGCCATCCAAAATGGCCAACACAAGGCTGAGGTAATTGCCGCTGCTCTAGGTCGCACCTTAGGTCCTGTAAAAACTGTAAACATTAGCAACACAGAAACAAGTACATTCGACCAAGGCTATTATCGTAGTGCCAAAGTGCTCGCTGCAAATCTTAGCACGTCTACACCTGTCGAAAAGGGATCTTTAATCGTATCCCAAGATGCTGATATTGTATACTATCTACAATAACAACAAACATAACAAAAGACCGTATAACATATAATACTAACTATGTTATACGGTCTTTATTTTGTATTATTTTGTAGTAGATTCTGGCACAACGCCTTCGTGGACTGCCACAATGCCACCTGTTAATTCAGTATACTTAGCATTTTCATAGCCTAGAGATTTCCAGATTTCTAAAATCTCACTTTGATGAGGATAGCGACGCAAGGATTCAGGCAACCAGGCATAGGAAGAATTATCCTTACTCAATTTGCCTATAATAGGTAATATATAGGAGAAGTAGAAATTATATAATTGCTTAAATCCAAATGCACTTGGCTTAGCCAATTCCAAGACTACCACCTTGCCACCTGGTTTTACAACGCGTTGCATTTCGGATAGCACTTGTTTAATATCAGGTACATTACGCATGGCAAAGCCACTCATAGCCGCATCAAATGTATTGTCCGCATAAGGCAATGCCATCGCATCACCTTGGACCAAGTTCACTTGGTCTAACAGATCTACTTGAGCCATACGCTCACGACCTTGCTCTAACATTTCTGCATTAAAGTCTAATGCTTCTACGGTCAACGTCGGTTCTTGACGCAATGCTTCCTTTGTAAATACACAAGTACCACAAGCTACATCCAGCACATGTTGATAAGGTCCGATATTCATTTCTTTAACGGCGAACTTACGCCAGAAATAGTCTTGCCCAAAGCTGAGCAATGTATTCATCAAATCATAATGTTTGGCAATATTAGAAAATACACCTTGCACAAATTGTTCTTTGTCTTCATACGTGTTAAATTCTTTAGTATTCATGGTACCCACTTTCATAATCAAGAATATCACATGTTGACAGTATACCATAACCAACGATGACATTCTAGAACTTAGAACGATTCTAATATATATACTATATATACAAAGAATTACAAAATGTTCATATTAAAAAAACGCATCATATAATTAGCATTTATCTATTGAATTATAATAATGTTCGTTATATAATGACATATGTCTTTTCTATGAGGATTTATTATTTCTCTTCGATAAACGACAGAATTCATTGTTTTATGTAGTCTAATTAAGTATTGGAGTCTATTATGAATCGATTTATGAAATCCATTAATAGAGTCAGCCTCATCCAACAAATCATCATCGGTATGATTATCGGTATTTTGACGGCTCTCTATGTCCCTGATATTGCAAACGAATTATCGCTATTAGGGGTATTATTTGTTGGTGCCCTCAAAGGTATTGCACCAATCCTTGTATTCTTCTTAGTCATCGCGGCGATTAGTAAACATCGTTCCGGACAAAAAACAGGTATGGGCTCCGTAATTACGCTCTATCTATTGGGTACATTCCTTTCCGCCGCACTTGCCGTACTTGTGAGCTGGTTCTTCCCAACTACATTGCATCTAGCAGCTAGTGCCGCTGATGCAGCGCCTCCACAAGGCATTGCGGAAGTCATGAAAACATTACTCAAAAATATCGTTGATAACCCTGTGAAAGCATTAATGTCCGCTAACTATATCGGCATTTTAGGCTGGGCTCTTATCATCGGTGGTGCACTACGTCATGCACCTATGAATACAAAAGAAGTAATGGAATCCATCTCTCAAGCAATTACGACTGTAGTAGGTTGGATCATCCGCTTCGCACCTCTTGGTATCATGGGCCTCGTGGCTGATTCCATTGCAACAAATGGTATCGAAGCACTTATCAGCTACTTCCAACTTCTCGTATTACTCTTAGGCTCCATGATTTTCGTTGCCTTGGTAATCAATCCTCTTTTATCCTTCATCTACTTACGCCGTAACCCATATCCATTGGTGTTCAAATGTTTGCGCGAATCTGCTATCTATGCGTTCTTTACACGTAGCTCCGCAGCCAACATTCCTGTCAACCTTGACTTGGCTAAACGTTTGAAACTTAACCCTGATATGTATTCCGTATCCATTCCATTGGGTGCGACTATCAACATGGGTGGTGCTGCAATCACAATTACTGTTATGACATTAGCTGCTGCTCATACATTGGGCATCATCGTGGATGTACCTACAGCTATCCTTCTATCCATTATCGCTACTATCGGCGCTTGCGGCGCTTCTGGCGTAGCAGGCGGCTCCTTGCTTCTCATTCCGTTGGCATGTTCCCTATTCGGTATCTCCAACGATGTGGCTATGCAAGTAGTAGGCGTTGGTTTCATCATCGGGGTATTACAAGACTCCACAGAAACAGCACTCAATTCCAGTACAGATATTCTATTCACTGCTACTGCAGATTATGCAAAACGTGGCTATCACGAAAACTGGGATTAAACCATCATATAGAACAAGACGATCCATGAGGTCGTCTTTTCTTTTTGTGAAAGTTTCCCCTTGCGCCAGCTTTCACCAATAACAAAAACAATATATTTTCTATATTGATTATTTTCAATATAATAAGGTATAATATATTTAATGATAATAACTATTACTAGATATATATAGAAAGGAATCAACATGAAACAATACGATATTATTGTAGTGGGTACAGGTGGTGCAACCATCGTTGCTGACGCTGCTATAAAAACAGGTAAAAAAGTAGCTATCATAGAAAAAGGTAAATTCGGTGGCACATGCTTAACACGCGGTTGTATTCCTACAAAGGTTATGGTAACAGCTGCGAACGCTGTCCAAGAGGTAAAAGAATTCGGTAAAATCGGCGTCAATGTTGGTGATGCAACAATGGATTGGGGCACTGTAGCCAAACGTACATGGCATATGATTGACAAGTCTGCAGGCATCTATGATTACTATAACGCTTATGACAACGTAGATGTATATCGCGGTGCTGCAAGCTTTGTGTCCGATAAGGTGATGAACATCCACCTCAATGACGGCTCTGGCATCGTAGAAATTACAGCCCCAACCATCGTTCTTGGCACTGGTGGTTACAGTAATATTCCAAATGTATCAGGCTTACAAGAGGCCGGTTATCTATCTAGTGAAAGCCTCTTTGGCAACAAGTTTCCTAAACAACCGTACAAATCCCTTGCCATCTTAGGCGCTGGTCCTATAGGCGTAGAGTTCGCTCATGTATTTGACTCTGCTGGTACCGACGTAACAATTATTCAGCATAATGTACGCCTAGTACCAAAGGAAGATGCGGATATGTCCGAACATCTCCTTAACAATTATAGAGAACGTGGTATTAACGTAATTCTAAATCAAGATACCGTAGAGGTTCGCCAAGAAGATGGCTTAAAAGTCATCGTTACAAAAGATCGTACAACAGGTGAAACCACAGAAACTAAGGTAGAAGAAATTCTTGTAGCCGCTGGCATCCGCCCTGCTACCGAAGAGTTACACCTTGAAAATACAGGTATTGAAACATGGCCAAGGGGCTGGATCAAAACAAACGAGTTTCTTGAAACATCTGTGGATGGCATCTATGCGTTAGGCGATGTGAACGGCGAACCTGCATTCCGTCATCGCGCAAACTACGAAGCGGATATCATTGCACATAATCTTTACTTTGCTAAAAACGAAGCAAATTTCCGGTGGGCCCGCTACGACGTGTTGCCAAAAGTTACCTTCTCCTATCCTGAAATCGGTAGCGTAGGTCTTACCGAAACAGAAGCAATTAAGGCTGGTTACAATGTAGGTATAGGCAAAAACTTCTATTCCTATACTGCCAAAGGGTATGCTATGGGCATTGATCCTGGTGATGTAAATGACGGCTTTGTAAAAATCGTGGTCGATAAAGATACAAACCATATCCTTGGCATTCATGTGATTGGACCACAAGCCTCTATCCTATTCCAACCATACGTTAATCTTATGAACAGCGGTGTGACTCCATTGACAGCCATCAACGAGGAAATCGCATCAGAGCGCACAAAACGATTACGCAAAAAAGGTATTATGCGCAACATGGATCCTAGATCCGTAATCACCGTAGGTGAAACAATGAGCCCACATCCATCTCTTATCGAGGTTATTATGTGGACACAAGTGTACTACGAAAACCGTTGGTAATCGATTGTACCTAACAAATGAAATAGGGAGTCAACATCATTAGATATTGACTCCCTCCTTTTTTATATTATTTTTTATCCATAACGATATCATGGCCCCATACGAGGTTCGTACGGCGTTTGTCAAAACCTTGATCTGGTTCTGGAGGTAATTTTGTTGCTTTACTTTGTTCAATGTAAGCACCTGTATTACCATCAACAGTTACTACTGTTTTCTTACCATTTTGATGCATCGTTACATAGTAATTAACTTTACCATTGTGAGCTTCAACCTTCCAGCCCTTCATAACAGCATCTGCACCTAATTGCGCCTTAGCAGCTGCTTCTGCTTGAGATGGTTCGATAACTTTATCTTTATTGAAGATTTCACCAATAACGCGTTTAGGTTTGCCACCTTCGCTCATATCGGATTGATTGCCAGTGATGATATCAATCTTCATTTTGTATTCGTGATATTTACTATATCCAGTTACTTTATAAGCATAGGCCAAATCATTGGAATTCAATTCTACAGAGTGCAACGCTGCATTAGGGAAACGATTTTGGAAAATCGTACCAATTTCACTCATTGTCATAACCACAGATTGACCAGGTGCACGTTTAATCGTAATATCTGTGCTTGTTTCTGGTTTAGTCTTACGCGCTTGTGCTTCATACGGTGTGGCTACGGAAAAAACACCAACGGCCAACACGCCAGTCATAACCAAAGATAGTAATTTTTTATTCATTATAATCCTCCCAATAGTAATCGGATTCTACAAACTTGTATTTTAATTTATATTACAGCTATAAAACGCTATAAGCCTTCATTAGAGGCTAACCGTTCTTCAACGTCGGTCATCAGTAATTTATAGCAGGTGGCTACTAGTGGCACGCCTATAATCATGCCTGTAACGCCCATCAAACTACCGCCTATGATAACAGCGGCAAAGACCCATAAGCCAGGCAATCCTACAGAGTTACCTACGATTTTTGGGTAGATCACATTGCTTTCAATTTGATGTAAAACTTCTAGAATGATGACGTAAATCAACGCATCCATAGGACTAATGGTAAGCAATATAACTGCCCCCATCACGCCGCCTACATATATACCCACTAATGGAATTAATCCGGTGAGACCGATAACACAGGCAATGGTCGTAGCATAGGAGATGTTACAAATCCATAATGTAACGCCCACCATGATACCTAAGATCAAGGCATCGATAAACTGTCCTACAAAGAAACTACTAAATGTTTGAACAGCAACCTTGGCCACATAGGTTACGCGATTCACCCACGTATTAGATGCATAGGCTTTCAAAATACGCTTACCTTGCGACATGAGGCGTTCCTTATCGAGTAGCATGTAAATGGCAAAGATAAGACCTAATGCAATATTTACGGTCCACGATAGGATAGTGCCCATCGTATTCACCACATAGGTGCCACCCTTGGTCCCCCATTCACGCGTGTAGTTAACTACACTTTCACCATTCAAAGTATTTAATACCGTAGGATTCGAGGCCAATGGAATGGTATCACTCAAATGGTAAATCCATTGCTGAAAGTCTAGATATAGCTGCGGTGCTGCGGACACGATAAGTGTAATGGAATGCACTAACTGTGGCACAGCCATACGGGCAATAAAGTACACAATGAGACTAATCGTCACAAAGGATAGGATAATGCTCAACGGACGACGAATCTTATACCGCCACCCCGATTCGATACGCGGCCATAGCCAACGTTCATAGCGGACGACGAGAATATCGAGGACAAAGGCCATACAGGCACCTACGATAAGCGGTACAAAGGCCTTTATCAATGCATCGATGCCCGATGCTATATCGCTAATGCGCAAGGCCACCAATATCATAAGTCCTGCAAGGATAATCGCGCCGATAAGCTCCTTATAATATTTAAATTTTTCCATACTAATAACTCACTTTTACTAAACACATGGTAAGTATTGTACACAATGTAAATGAAAGCTATATGACAACGAGCATATTACATATGTACAGTAGTATTTCTAATAGATTTAGTATAACACAAAAGTCCATCTTATCGCACTCAAAATATATAGAGAGACGAAAAGATGGACTTATATGGGTTTAAATTAAATTGAGAGAGCTCAAATTAACGGTGAATGAAAACGTCTACACGACGATTTTCAGCTTTGCCGTTTGCAGTTGCATTAGTTGCAACAGGTTTAGCATCACCATTAGCGATACCGATCAAACGGTTAGCATCTACACCATTGTTTACCAAGTATTGTGCAACATCTTGTACACGGCGTTCGGACAAGCCAATGTTGTATTGAGGGTTAGCATCAGTATCAGCATTACCCAACAATTTTACTTGGTCGTTTTTGTATTGGTTAGCAGCGTTCAATGCAGCTTGTAAGTTAGCACCTTGGTCTGCACGAGGAACGTCTTGGTCAGAATCGAAGTAGATGGATTGTACATAGTAATCAGCTTTAGCTGGTTTTTGTACAGGTGCAGTAGTGTGTTCAACTACAGGAGCTGGAGCTGGTGCTGGAGTTACAGCGATAGGTTCAGCTTTTTCAGCGCCACCGAAACGGTAGGACAAGCCCACTACAGGACCTTGGAAGGATACGTTGTGGTTATCAGTTGCTTTTGTGTTTACATAACGGTAACCAGCATTGATATCAAGATCATCAGTTGCTTTGTAACCTAAACCTGCTTCCCAAGTTGTAGTTTCTTTTGTACCGATACCAGCTTTGCCGTATACGTCTACTTTAGAACCTAAAGCAGCTTTACCGATGATACCAACTTGAGCGACGTTGTTTGTATGTTTAATAGCATCGCTATGAATGCGACCCCAACCACCATACAATGCAAAGTTTTTGCTCAATGTTTGAATCAAGTTTACTTCTTGCATGTTGGAATCAACATGTTTGGAGTTCAAACCATGGTAACCGTATTGAACAGCAGTTTTGTCGCGCAATGCGTGAGTGATATCGCCATCGAAGTTCCATTTGTGAGCAGCGTTAAGACCATCTGCTTTAGTTTCAACGCTTGCAGCGCCAAGATCAACTTGTGTTTCACCTTTTGTGAATTGTGTTTGTGGTGTAGCACCTACAACAGAAATACCCATTGTAGCTACAGCCAATAATGCTACTAATTTTTTATTCATTGTATTATTCCCTCCATTAATCACCCTTACACACATAAGGGCTTTTTTAACGATAATTCTATTGTATACAATTCTTCGAAAAAAATCAATATTTCAATGAGGTTCTCATGAATCTGTGCTACCTCTCACATAAAATTCTATAGAATGTGATATACTAGCAATAGAATAGTTGTACATAGTTATAAGGAGGAATCATGAGTAAAACAGCCTATGTAGTACGTCATATCCACTTTGAAAATGCCGGTATTTTAGAACCTTTATTAATAGAACGGGGCTTTACCTTAGAATATATTGAGGCACCTCTTGCTGACTTTAATCAGTACGATGCAACGAAGGCAAATCTTGTCATCGTCTGTGGGGCCCCTATTGGCGCATACGATGAAGAAATCTATCCTTTTTTGACCGATGAAATCAAATTTATAAAGGACCGTATCGATAGTAACAAACCATTGCTCGGCATCTGTCTTGGGGCGCAACTTATTTCCCGCATCATGGGCGGTCACGTAGGTCCTATGAGTCATGGTAAAAAAGAAATCGGATTTGGTCCATTGCGTTTTACTGCCGATGGTCAACATACACCTCTAGCCCTCTTAGGAGATACGCCTGTTCTACACTGGCATGGCGATGAATTTGATATTCCAGAAGGCGCCGTTCGCCTTGCTGAAACAGACCTCTGCCCTAACCAAGCCTTTGTCATCGGCAATCATATTTTAGGATTGCAATTTCACCTAGAGGCAGATCCGACCGTTATTGAAAGTTGGCTTGTGGGGCACTGTGCAGAACTATGTAATGCGGGCATTAATATTCCTAAGATTCGCGAAGATGCACGAGTATTCTCCGAGTCCCTACCAGCAGCAGGCAAAAAAGCTATGACCGCATGGCTAGAATGTAATAATCTATAATTAATCTCATAAACATACTACAAGCCCCCAGTTTATCTGGGGGCTTAGTCATGTGCACACGCATATAAAAGAGGCATCGACCATTACGGCCGATGCCTCTTTATATTCATATATATATCCCTTACATATATACGTGAAATTGATGATTTTTACAAATAACACGTTCCCCAACGTGTCATTTATTCCACATCTGTATTGTAACCTATTCCCAATTTCTAATCAAGAAGTTTTTCATAAAACTTTCATAAATTATTTTAAAAGTTTCAATGTACCTATACCACCTTATGCTGCCATGAGCCACCGATGAAACGTATATATGCACAAACAAGGCGTAACGATTGATCTAAACATAGAGAAATCCACGCTCCATATAGACCAAGGCCTAAGGTAATACATAACACATAGGTAATGATTGGGCGAATAATAGTAACGCTAATTAATGAATACTTCATGATATAGAAGGTATCGCCGGCCCCTTTCAACACGCCTGCAAAGACCTGTTGTAGTGCTTGAGGAAAAGCAGCGATGGCCATAATGCCCATCAATGCCGTAGCCAGTGTGATAACCTCGCTTTCACGAGTATAGGCTTGTACAAGCAAATGACCTGCACTAATGAATATAAGACCGCTAATGAGTCCTACAAATAGCCCCATGCGAGCACCGATACGACCAAAAGCCTTAGCTAAATCCGGCCGTTTATGCCCCAAGTTTTGACCCGTATGAGAAGCACCGGCAAAGCCAAGGCCCATGGCGAAGTAATAGAATATATCCATCAAGTTCATACACACATAATGGGCAGCCAATGGTACGGCACCGAGGGATGCCACAATCATGGTATATGTATACATACCAAAACGTTCAAAGAATTGTTCCCCTAAGGAGCTGCCCCCTACGTGGAACACCGTATGAAGTACGGAACGCTCAAAGCGCCATTTTGACGGATGCAACAATGTGAGACCAGTCTTGGTATGTTGCGAGATAGCTCGCAATAGCAATGCTGCGATAACGGCACTACTAATGAGTGTTGAAATACCGGCCCCCATGACACCAAATTCTGGGAAAAAGGCAATACCATAGATCAAGAAGAAATTCATAATCGTATTTAAGATATTCCCTACCACATTGGATTTAAAGATAACCTTTGTATTACCATACCCGATGAGGGCGCCCCCTACAATTTGGCTAAAGGACTGGAATACAAGGCTCATGACGATGAATCGACCATACCAAACAGCTGTTTCAATATACCCATCCTCTGCGCCGGTAAATCGCAAAATATGCTCTAAATTGAATAAGCATATGGCGAGCAATGGAATATAAATTAAAAAATTCAGTAGGATCGATTGCTTGAGCACTGCATTCATACCATCTACATCGCCTTCACCATGACGGCGGGCAATAATTGCGGTTACTGCAATCGATAAGGCCCGGCAAATGACGAGCATAACCATTTCTGGTTGTCCCATGATACCTACAGAGGCCAGTGCGGAGGCCCCTAACGAGCCTACCATGGCTAAATCGATGGCAGTCATCAGCTGCATCATGAGCCCTTGCAATGTCGCAGGCCATGCGATTTTTAAGTATTTATTATATAAGTTTTTTGTAGTACCTACCGGTCCCAGTCGATCCTTCATCGGTAATATGGTATCTACTGAGAACCAGCGTTGTAATGATGTTAACATAATAACTCCCCATAATAAACCCAAAGAGATTACATTAAACTTCCCATAATATTACCGTATTATATCATATAACATATGAGAAGTCATTCATATGTTATGCAATTTAAATAATAACTTATATCAAAAATGCAAAGAACCCTCTTGAATACGTTTTATACCCAACAGGGTATGAGTATCGTAGTTAAGAGGGTTCTTTATTTTATCCCAAGATTATTGTATCTTTACAATTTGATTTCTATTATCAATCATTTATTACTTAGCCTTTGGATGCTAACAATTTATCTACCGCTGCTTTCAAATCATCTAAGCCCTTCTTCGTTTCTGCCAATTCACGACGTTGTTGTTCGTTCTCAGCTTCTAACGTAGTAAGACGAGCCGCTTGATCCGCGATAACATATTTTTGTTCCGCATTTTCCTTTTTAAGGCTAGATACTTCATCTTGCATTACATACACAGAGCTAATAGGGCCTGCTTTGTAACGATCTGGAATATTTTTCTTTTCTGGACTGTAACCAAATTTATGAGTTACACCAGCATTAACCATATTATGGTTCCCACCAACGGAAACACCTACGTTGAACATAGTGTTTTCATTCGTGTAATGCGCAAGGCCAAGAGCTGCCGCAGTTTCACCGCGATAGTTGCCTACACCGGCCATAACTTGTGTTGGTTCTAATGGGTCGTATTGAATTGGTTTCAATGCTGCCATTGCCGCTGCATGAGCACCAACATGTTGTACTTCACCAGCTATTTGATTGATAGCTTGGCTAGTATTTGTATTGGACGCATTTAATTGAGCTACATTTACTGCATCTGTTGGATCTGTACCAGGTGCAACCCCTTTAATTTGGTTATTACCATTATTGAGTCCATCCTTCGTTAAGGATACAGGGCCTGCATGTGGATTTGTAGGGTTCGCACTACCAGGCGTAATGGTAATACCGTTACTATTCGTTACCGTTGTATTGCCAGCTGCATCCTTGAATGTAGCAGACGTCATGTTTGTAAGCTCAGGGTTGACTGCATAACTGATAGATTTACCGGTTTGAGTTACCATCATGTTATTGCCTGCTTTGAAAGTAACTGTTTCTTCAGCCTTGATTTTTTCAGGGCTTGTACCAACAACATTGCTTTGACCAGATCCCTCTTTATCAACAGCAGCCTTCCAACCAGAATCAGCTACGGCATCTTTCAATTGATCTTCTGTAGCTGCACGGCCAGAGACGATAGAACCTGGTGTCCAAGTTTTATTAGTTAAGCCTGTTACTGTACCAGTAGTACCATCTACTGTAACCGCCTTCGTTGGATCTGTCCCTAATGTAATTTTATCATTCAACTTATTGTTATAAATTGTATGACCATCGGCAGCAGTTGTCTTAGTTAATACAATATTGCCCGTCGTACTACCTGCAGCTTCACCATTATTAGCAGTCAATTCAGTAGTGGACTTAGCGGCATACTCTTTCAACTGACCAACATTAACAGCATCCGTATTCGCCACACCAGCTGCCACATTAACAATCTTATTATTGCCATTATCGAGGCCATTGCTGGTCAAGGAAACCGTATCTTTACCAGTTTTTGTAATCGTTACGCCATCTTTAGTGAAAGTAGATTTATTACCTGCACCATCATCGATTACATTTTTATCAGCTGTAGATGTGTTCGTCTTAGCACCATCAGTGATAGTAGTACCTGCTGCAGTTGTAGCAGTGGATTTATTACCATCTACAACAGTGTTACCCGCCGCATTAGATGTATTTGTTTTACCACCATCTGTTTGAACGATGCTATCGCCTTTGACAACAGTTGTTTTACCGTCTGTTGCTTCAAAGGTTGCGGAATTCATCTTAGTTAGATCTTTATTTAAGGAATAAGATACTGTTTTACCATTTTGGTCGATAACAAGGTTATCTCCAGCTTGAAGTTTCACTTCTTCACCACTAGATACTTTTGTAGAAGCAGCACCAGTAGATATACCGCTAGAACCAGCAACGGTACCAGTATTCACCTTCCACCCAGCGCCTACTGCATCAGATACTTGTTGCAATTGATCTTCTGTAGCTGCACGACCAGTAGTGGCTTTTGTTACACCTGGAACCCATGTTGTATTAGTTAATCCATCTAAATGGCCATTAGCGCCATCTAATGTAACAGGAGTTGCACCATTACCCATAGTAATCTTATTGTTCACACCATCAACAGCAATGTTTCCGATGTTGGCTTTACCAGCAGTTATAGTAGATGTATTTGTTCCATCTGTAATCGTATTCGATGTAGCATTAGATATATTCTTATTACCATTACCATCATCGATTACATTACTATCTACAGTAGATTTATTGGACTTAGCACCATCTTTAATCACTTGACCAGCCGCTGTAGTTTCTGTGGATTTAGTACCATCTACTACTGTATTACCACCGGCAGTAGAAGTATTCGTTTGAGTACCTGCAGTTTGTGTAATACTGTTACCAGTAATGACTGTTGTATTACTGCCTGTGCCAAGGAATGTAGCAGAGTTCATCTTCACAAGGTCTTTGTTAAGTGTGAAAGTAAAGTCTCTTTCATTTTGATTTATAGTCATGTTTTCGCCAGCAATCAATTGAACTTTATTGTCTTTACCAACCTTAGCATCTTTCTTAATACCTGTTCGAACACCAGATGTAGTAGCATCTTTATCTGCCGTGATTTGCCAAGTTTGTTCGCCTACAGCTTTTAATTGTTCTTCTGTAGCCGCACGGCCTTTTGTTGCAAAGTCTGCAGAATTTACAGTTGTGTTAGACAAACCAGTGATATCGTTTGTTGTACCACCAGTTACTGTTACAGCACCAGTCTTAATTGTGCCAGCTGCACCATCTAACTTAACAGCATTAACCCCACCTGTGGTGAATGTGTTGTTTACACCATCCACAATAGAAGAACCAATCGTAGCCTTACCAGCTGTACCATCAAGAGTAATTTTGTTAGCACCTACACCTGTTGTAACGTTATCTTTTGTAATAATTGTGCTGTTACCCGCATTGTCTTTAACAGTTACAGAGTTAGATGTTGTTGCTGTAGTATTTGTACCATCTGTAATAGTATTACCATCCACAGTGGATTTATTAGACTTAGTACCATCTACAATTGTATTTTCATCAACAGTAGATGTATTTGTCTTAGTACCATCTTTAATCACTTGACCAGCTGCTGTAGCTGTATTCGTTCGTGTACCTGCAGTTTGCGTAATGGAATCACCAGTAATAACAGTTGTATTAGTACCTGTGCCATTGAACGTAGCAGATTCCAAATCTTTAAGTGCCTTATTCAAGGAGTATGCTACGGTTTTACCATTTTGATCAACGATTAAATTGTTGCCAGCTTGGAATTGAACTTCTTCACCGCTGGATACCTTAGTAGATGCAGCACCATTAGATTCACCGGTAGAACCAGTGACCTTACCGGTGTTTACTTTCCAACCAGCACCAACTGCATCAGATACCTTTTGTAATTGATCCTCTGTAGCGGCACGACCAGATACCGCTTGTGTTACACCTGGTGTCCAGTCTTTATTCGCAAGACCCATTACATAGTTATTTGTACCATCTACAGTAACACCACCGATATTAGCAGTCTTACCTGTGATTGTACCTGTAGCACCATTTAATGTTACAGGGCTTGCACCACCAGTAGTGAATGTATTATTTACACCATCAACAATGGAAGAACCAATCGTAGCCTTACCAGCTGTACCATCAAGAGTGATTTTGTTACCACCTACACCAGTTGTAATGTTGTCTTTTGTGATAACTGTACTGTTACCAGCATTATCTTTGACAGTTACAGAACTAGATGTTGTTGCTGTAGTATTTGTACCATCTGTAATCGTATTTGATGTAGCATTGGATGTATTTACATTGCCATTACCATCATCAATTACATTGTTATCTACAGTAGATTTATTGGACTTAGCACCATCTTTAATCACTTGACCATCTACTGTAGTTTCTGTGGATTTAGTACCATCAGCTACAGTATTACCACCTGCAGTAGATATATTTGTTTGTGTACCTGCAGTTTGCGTAATGGAATCACCAGTAATAACAGTTGTATTCGTACCGGTCCCAAGGAATGTGGCAGAATTCATCTTCACGAGGTCTGTATTCAAGGAGTATGTGAAGTTTTTACCTGCTTGGTCTACAGTTAGGTTTTCACCAGCAATTAAGGACACCTTATCGTCCTTACCAACCTTAGCATTTTCTTTTAAGCCCGTTTGAGCACCAGATGTACCAGCTTTCTTATCTGCAGTGATCTGCCATGTTTGTTCCCCTACTGCTTTTAATTGTTCTTCAGTAGCTGCACGGCCTTTTGTTGCAAAATCTGCACCAGTTACTGTTGTGTTAGACAAGCCAGTGATATCGTTAGTTGTACCACCAGTTACAGTAACTGCACCAGTTTTAATTGTTCCTGCCGCACCATCCATAGTTACAGCATTGTTACCGCCAGTAGTAAATGTCTTATTAACACCATCAATAATGGAAGAACCAATCGTTGCCTTACCAGCATTGATTGTACTTGTATTTGTGCCGTCAGTAATTGTATTGGATGTAGCATTAGATGTATTTACGTTAGCACCATCAGTTTGAACTATGCTGTCACCCTTAATTACAGTTGTTTTACCGCCTGTTGCTTCAAAGGTTGCAGAGTTCATCTTCACAAGATCCTTATTCAAGGAGTATGTTAAGTTTTTACCTGCTTGGTCTACAGTTAAGTTTTCACCAGCAATTAAGGACACCTTATCGTCCTTACCAACCTTAGCATTTTCTTTTGTGCCAGTTTGAGCACCAGAAGTGCCAGCTTTTTTATCTGCTGTGATTTCCCAAGTTTGGCTACCCGCAGCATCTGCAACAGCTTTCAATTGGTCTTCTGTTGCTGCTTGGCCAGTAGTAGCAGTACCATTCCATGTTGTATTAGATAAGCCGCCAATAGTATTAGCCGTACCGTTAACAGTAACACCACCGATATTAGCAGTCTTACCTGTAATCGTACCTGTAGCACCATTTAATGTTACAGGGCTTACACCGCCAGTAGTGAACGAATTATTTACACCATCAACAATAGAAGTACCAATAGTTGCTTTACCAGCTGTGCCATCAATAGTTACCGCATTAGCACCATTACCTAATGTCACCTTATCATTGAGCTTTACGTCATAAATAGTATGACCATCAGCTGCCGTAGTAGATGTAAGCGTTACATTACCTGTTGTAGCATTAGCAGCCTCACCAGTATTCGCAGTGATTTCAGTTTTAGATGCCTTTTTAGCTGCATTGATAGCATCAGCTACATTTTGAGCTGTTGCTACGCCATCTGTAGTTGGACCTGTAATTGTGCCATCTGCACCAGCAGTGATAGATGCTGTATTTACATCATATTTCACAACGCCATTATCATCGATAGATGCAATTGTTAACGTACCATTCTTGAAGTTTAAGCCATCAGCTAAGGAAACTTGTTTTGCAGTACCATCATTTGCTTTGTAAGATAAGTTAGTCTTATTCGCAATCTTAGTACCATCAATAGTTACTTTGTAATCCTTAGTTGTACCATCTGCACTCGTTGTAGGTGTTACAGTCAATGGATTATTAGTATCTGTTGTATCTGTGCTTACTGTTACAGCAGCTACAGCAGATTTTTTAACCTCTGCTTCAGATACTTTCACAGTCAAATTCTTGCCATTTGCATCAGTAGATACATACTTTCCATCGCCTATAATTCCCAATGTATCATCTTTAAGATTTACAACACCAGGGGATGTATTTGTATCCCCACTGAATTTTAAATTAACCGCATCAGTAGTTGTTTTAGCTGTATCAGCTACGGATTTCAATTGGTCTTCCGTCGCTGCTCGACCAGTTGTAGCTGTGCCGTTCCATGTTGTATTGGACAAGCCTGTTACATGATTGTTATCACCATCGATAGTTACACCACCGATAGATGCATTTTTAGCAGTGATTTTACCAGTTGCACCATCAAGTTTAATAGTTTCAGTTGTACCAGTACCGACAGATACGCTAGTCAAATTAGCAAGATCTTTATTCAAGGAATAAGTAAACTTACGTTCATTTTGATTAATTGTAAGATTATCCCCTGCAACTAATTCAACAGTTTCATCCTTACCAACAGTGGCATTTTTCTTAGTACCTGTTTGATTTCCAGTTGTACCAGCTTTGTCTGCCGTAATATTCCAAGTTTGGCTACCTGCAGCATCTGCGACAGCTTTCAATTGGTCTTCTGTTGCAGCTCGGCCAGTAGTAGCTGTGCCATTCCATGTTGTATTAGATAAACCGCCAATAGTATTAGTCGTACCGTTAACAGTAACACCACCAATAGTAGCAGTTTTACCTGTAATAGCACCCATTGTACCATCGATAGTTACCGCATTAGCCCCAGAACCAAGTGTCACCTTATCATTGAGTTTTACGTCATAAATAGTATGACCATCAGCAGCTGTAGTAGATGTTAATGTCACATTACCGGTTGTTGCATTAGCTGCTTCACCTGTATTCGCAGTGATTTCAGTTTTAGATGCTTTTTTAGCTGCATTAATAGCGTCAGCTACGTTTTTAGCTGTTGCTACACCATCTGTAGTTGGACCTGTGATTGTACCATCTGTACCAGCAGTAATAGATGCAGTATTTACATCGTATTTAACAACACCTGCATCATCAATGGATGCTGTTGTAAGGGTACCATTCTTGAAATTCAAGCCATCTGCTAAGGATACTTGTTTAGCAGTACCATCATTTGCTTTGTAGGATAAGTTCGTCTTATTTGCAATCTTAGTACCATCAATAGTTACCTTGTAATCCTTAATTGTACCATCTGCACTCGTTGTAGGTGTTACAGTCAATGGATTATTAGCATCTGTTGTGTCTGTGCTGACTGTTACAGCAGCTACGGCAGATTTTTTAACTTCTGCTTCAGAGACGGTAAGATTTACATTCTTACCGTTTACATCAGTAGAGATGTATTTACCATCACCTTTAATACCGAATGTATCATCTTTAAGATTTACAGATCCAGTATTGGTTGCTACATCACCAGTGAACTTCAATGTAGTAGCCCCAGTGGCAGCTTTCAATTGTTCTTCTGTTGCCGCACGGCCTTTTGTTGCAAAGTCAGTTGCAGATAGAGTTGTGTTAGATAAACCCGTGATATCGTTGGTTGTACCACCAGTTACTGTTACATTACCAGTTTTAACAGTGCCATCTGCACCATTAACTACTACAGCATTTGTGCCACCAGTAGTAATCTTGCTCGCTACACCATCGATACCAACAGTACCAATTTGTGCCTTACCAGCAGTAATTCTACTTGTATTTGTACCATCTGTAATAGTATTACCATCTACAGTGGATTTATTAGATTTAGCACCATCTACAATTGTATTTTCATCAACAGTAGATGTATTTGTTTTAGTACCATCTTTAATCACTTGACCTGCTGCAGTAGTTTCCGTGGATTTGGTACCATCTGCTACAGTGTTGCCACCTGCAGTAGATGTATTCGTTTGAGTCCCTGCAGTTTGCGTAATGGAATCACCAGTAATAACAGTTGTATTCGTACCTGTGCCATTGAACGTAGCAGATTCCAAATCTTTAAGTGCTTTATTCAAGGAGTACGCTACAGTTTTACCATTTTGATCAACAATTAAGTTGTTACCGGCTTGGAATTGAACTTCTTCACCGCTTGCTACCTTAGTAGATGTAGCACCATTAGATTCACCAGTAGATCCAGTGACCTTACCAGTGTTTACTTTCCAACCAGCACCAACTGCATCAGATACTTTTTGCAATTGATCTTCTGTTGCGGCACGACCAGATACCGCTTGTGTTACACCTGGGGTCCAGTCTTTATTAGCAAGACCCATTACATGGTTATTTGTACCATCTACAGTTACACCACCGATATTGGCAGTTGTACCTGTAATTGTGCCTGTGGCACCATCTAATGTTACGGCCTTAACACCACCAGTAGTGAATGTGTTATTGACACCATTAATGACAGAGGAACCAATCGTAGCTTTACCAGCTGTACCATCAATTGTTACAGCATTAGCACCGGATCCCAACGTTACTTTATCGTTAAGTTTAACGTCATAAATAGTATGACCATCAGCAGCTGTGGTAGATGTTAATGTCACATTACCTGTTGTTGCATTAGCTGCTTCACCTGTATTAGCAGTGATTTCAGTTTTAGACGCTTTTTTAGCTGCATTGATAGCGTCAGCTACGTTTTTAGCAGTCGCTACGCCATCAGTTGTAGGGCCTGTAATTGTACCATCTGCACCAGTAGTGATAGTTGCAGAATTAACGGCAACTTTCACACCTGCTGTCGTAGCAGATGTGCTCACAAGACGTCCATCACCGGTCACGGCAAAGGATACATCCCCATCTTTAAGGTATTTATTACCTGTGGAACCCGCGTCAGCAGTGAGACCAATGCCCTTAGTGGTAGCGTTAACAGTGTCAGCATCTAAACCAACTGTAATCGTTTGGTTATTAACAGTTGCCGTCACACCATTCGCACCGGCCACATTAAGTTTTTGGTGTTTAAGGTCTACAGTGCCATTATTTGTGCCGTCAGTAATATTTAGGTTTTGAGATAAGTTAGCCACTGCATTTTGAACGTCGCCGATATTCGCCGCATTCGTCAATGTAGTGCCACCACTAGCCACATTGCTAATGACCTTATTACCAGCATTGATGCCAGCCGTTTTATCGATGGAAATACCACCAACGGTCACATTGTCTGTCGTAACACCAGTGCCTGTAATGGCTGTTGTGCCATTCGTTAAACCGTTTGTATTGATAACAGTATTGCCTGCCGTGAATGACGTACCTGTAAATGATGTTCCTGTGAAAGTAGTGCCTGTGAAAGCTTTACCAGTTACAGAACCATCAGTGCCATCCAAAGTAATTTTATTCGCACCAGAACCAACAGTTACTTTGTTGTTCGCTGTTACAGAATCAACGGTAATATCTTTCTTCGTAGCAACAGTAATTTTCTTTTTATCTGTACCATCTTGTGTAATCTCGATGTTATCACCATTAACAAGATCTACTGTATCTCCACCTTTGACAGCAGTTTTATCGGTTGTGCTGGAATTCGTTGTAATATTCCAAGCCGCACCTGCTTTAGCTGCATCAGCTGCTTTATTGATAGCATCGGCTACATTTTGCGCAGTTGCCAATCCATCATTGCCAGTTACAGATGCTTCACCTGTCGTAGCATTGCTGTTAATGGTAGCACGCGTTGTAGAAATTTCAACTGTATTACCATTCATATTGGTAGATACAAAGTCACCTGTAGCACCTTTCACATTAAATGCCACATCAGCAGTGCTCAAGGATTGGCTAGACGCAGTGCCAGTATCTGCACCGAGGGAGATATTTCTAGCTAACGCAGTTGTATTAGCTGCAATATTAGTTGTGTTAGTCGCAATTTTACCTTTATTAGTAGCAATATCTGCCGTATTTGTATTGATTTGGTTCTTAGTAGCTGTATTAAGATCAAAGGATACTTTGCCATCGTTATCAACAGTAGCAACTGTAGAACCACCATCTACGAAATTAAGGCCTTTAGATAAAGAAACCTTCTTCGCATCAGCGTCTGCAGCACTGTTAGCACGATATGTTAAATCTGTTTTAGCCGCAAGTTTTGTTGTATCGATACCGATTGCATAATCCTTAGAATTAGTACCCGATGTTGGGGTTACAGTAATCGGATTGTCGGCTTGCGTATCCTTACTTACTGTTACAGCATCTACGGCTAAATCTTTCACCTTAGCCGCATCAACAGCAACTTTCACACCCGCTGTTGTAGCAGACGTGCTCACAAGATTGCCATCGCCAGTTACTGCAAAGGATACGTCGCCATCTTTGAGATATTTATTACCTGTAGAACCTGTATCTCCAGTGAGGCCAATGCCCTTCGTTGTAGCATTGACAGTATCAGCATCTAAACCAACTGTAATCGTTTGATTATTAACAGTTGCCGTTACACCATTAGCACCAGCCACATTAAGTTTTTGGTTTTTAAGGTTCACAGTGCCATTGTTTGTGCCATCAGTAATATTGAGATTTTGAGACAAGTTAGCTACAGCCTGTTTCACATCGCCAATGTTAGCTGCATTGGAATCATCAGTAGCATTGTTGTTTACAGTACCGCTAGCAACATTAGAAATAACTTGGCTGCCTGCACTGATACCATTCGTACCAAAGGAAACCGCACCAGCGCCAGTACCACTCGTTAAACCAGTCGTATTAATAACTGTATTACCTGCAGTTAAGGAATCAACGGTCATATCCTTAGCAGTTTTGATGGTGAAAGTCTTACCAGCTTGGCTGATTTCGATGTTATCACCATTGTTAAAGGTAATAGTGTCGCCACCTTTTACCTCTTCTTCAGCATGAGCATTCGCTTTCACCTTGAAAGAAGAAGCAGACTTAGCAGCATCCTTAATAGCTTGTTCATTAACCGTCAACGTTACATCATTACCAGATGCAGTAGTAGAGATAAACTTGTTATCCCCCTTGATATTGAAAGATACATTACCATCTTTTAAGGACTTAGCCGTCGTAGAGGCACCTTTATCATCAGCTAAAGCTATTGTATGAGCGATATTGGCTGTGTTTGTTGCAATATTTGTTGTGTTAGTGGTAATTTGATTTTTGTTTGCAGTGATATTCGACGTATTCGTAGCAATATCTTGTGTATTTTTTGCAATCTTATTACCTAATACAGTATTTGTATTGTTAATTGCAGCAGCAACCTCTGTGGCTTTAGCTACACCGGTAGTACCCGTTACAGTACCATTCGTTGTATTAGGTGTTAATGTACCTTCTGCTACATCAACAGTAATAGTTTGATTATTAACAGTAGCTTTCGCAGCACCTGTGCCTGTAACAGTTAATTTTTGACTTTTCAGAGCCACGGAACTATCTTTTGTGCCATCACTGATGTTTAGGTTTTGGGACAAACCATTAACAGCAGTTTTTACATCACCAATTGTGGCAGCATTTGTATCATCAGTAGCATTATTATTTACATTACCGCTAGCTACATTAGAGATAACTTTACCACCTGCATTAATACCAGCAGTTTTATCAATAGACAAGCCACCAACAGTTACTTTATCTGTTGTAACACCTGTACCTGTAATGACAGTTGTACCATTTGTTAAACCAGAGGTATTAATAACTGTATTACCTGCAGTAACAGAATCAACCATAAGATTTTTCTTGGTTGCTATAGTGATTTTCTTTTTATCTGTACCGTCTTGTGTAATTACGATATTATCGCCATTTACAAGATTTACAGTATCTCCACCTTTTACAGTAGTTTTATCTGTTGTACTAGAATTGGTTGTAAGATTCCATGCTGCACCTGCTTTAGCTGCATCTGCAGCCTTATTAATAGCATCTGCTACATTTTTAGCAGTAACTAAACCATCAGCACCTGTTACAGAGGCTGCACCACTATTTGTATCACTATTGATTGTAGAGCGTTTAGTAGATACTTCTACAGTATTGCCATTCATCTTAGTAGAAATGAAATCACCAGTAGCCCCCTTCACATTGAAGGCTACATCTGTGGTAGATAAAGACTGGCTAGATTTTGCCCCAGAATCGGCACCAAGGGAAATATTCCGAGCAAGTGCTGTTGTATTTGCTGCAATATTAGTAGTATTAGTTGCAATTTTACTCTTATTGGCAGCAATATCTGTGGTATTTGTAGCAATTTTATTTTTATTAGTGGCAATATCTGAAGCATTTGTAGCAATACTAGCTTTATTAGCAGCAACACCAGTAGTATTAGTATTGATTTGATTCTTAGTCGCTGCATTTAGGTCAAAGGATACTTTGCCATCGTCATTTACAATTGCAATAGTGTTGCTACCATTAACAAAATTTAGCCCTTTAGACAAAGCTACGTTCTTAGCTGTAGATGCGCCATTAGCTGTATATGCCAAATTGGTATTAGCCGCTAATTTATCTGTATCAACCGCAATAGTTACACCAGAATTAGATGCAGTTGTCTTTACTACAGATCCATCACCTTTGATATCAAAAGCGACATTTCCTTCTTTTAGCTTTTTTATACCGGTGCTACCAACATTACCTAATAATCCAATACCATTTGAGATGGCATTCTGTGCATCTGTTGTTAAACCTATATTAACAGTTTGTCCGCTTACTGTAGCATTGAGTCCTGTACCAGTTGTCACCTTGAGTGATTGATCACCAAGTTGAACAGAGCCTTTATTATTGGCTCCGTCTGTCAGGTTAAGCGTTGCACCTGATACATAACGTTTAACATCTCCAATATTCGCCGCATTACTATCTTTACTGCCACCAGTAGCTACATTATTAATGACTTGATCACCTGCACTAATTCCATTTGTGCCAAATAAAACTGTACGTGAACCAGTACCACTTGTTAAACCAGTAGTATTAATTGTCGTACTGCCCGCTGTGAAAGCTTTCCCTGCAACAGTTCCGGTTGTGCCATTAATAGAAACCGCGTTGGTACCACTTCCAAATGCTGCCTGTGCATTGGTTCCATTTAAGCTAATCGCATTACTCCCCGAACCAGCCATAATAGTAGCAGAGGTTCCATCTAACTTAATAGCATTAGTACCTGTACCAGCTGTAATTGCACCTTTTGTACCATCTAGTACAAGTTGCTTAGTTGTCGTACCTACAGATACCTTATTGTTAGCGTTCACAGAATCTACAGTAATATCTTTATTTAATTTAGTAGTAATCTTCTTACCTGCACGTTCAACAGTAATATTAGAAGAATCACCATTGAAGTCTACCTTATTACCTTTTGCTACGCTTTCACCGGCATCACCATTAGCAGACACTGTCCATGTATATGCACTTTTAGAAATGGCATCATTAATAGACTGTGCTACGTTTTTTGCATCAGCCATACCTTTATTTGCTGAAGCCACTCCATTGGCATTAACACTAATATCCTGTGTTTTACCAGCAATGGTAATACCATTTGTATTTGCTGTCGTTGTAATATAGGTAGTGTCCCCTTTAATAGCCAACGTACCATTAGCAAGGTTCACATCACCAGTAGTATCCGTATTATTACCACTGAAAGCAAGGTTTACACTCTTTAATTGAGCCACATTGACTGCATCTGTATTGTTTGTACCAGCTGCTACACCAGTAATTTGACGAGTTACACTAGCACCATCACCAACGGATACCGCTGCATTTGTGCTGGTAAGTATATTATTAGTTAATCCACCATACTTATTAGTACGATTTTCGTTTGGATCGTATCCTTTAGCACCTTTATCAACAGTAGCCTTAGAGCCGGAGCCTATTGCAACGCTATCTTTTACCTTAGCAATTGCACCTGTACCTATTGCGACAGACGAAGCAGCGCCCCCTCGTGCGCCATTACCTATAGCCACAACATCATTAATAGGGGTCGCGCTTGTACTATTAATAATAGTAGCACTTTGGCCTAGTAAAACAGACCCACTAGTGTATACATCACCTGAGCCAGCACTTTTACCAATACTAACATTGTTGCTACCTGTTAATTTACGTCCCGCATCTCTACCAATGCCAATGTTTTCTGACCCATTAGATTGATACCCTGCGGCCCAACCAATTCCTATTGATTTAGAATTATTTTGAGCTCCATAATTTGATTGATAACCAATAGAAACTACAGATTCAGCATTAGCTTGAGACCCATTTCCTAAAGAAACACCATTATCACCGGATGATTGAGCACCTGGACCAATTGCAACAGCATCCGCACCTGTAGCACCAGCATTATTTTTATTACCAACAGCTGATGATTTCACTGAAATGTAATTGATAGGTTTGATTTGGCTAGCCACAGCGAATAGTTGAGACCCATTAATGGCATCTGTACTTGTAGCAGATACTTCACCTGCTGCTACGTTCTTAATTTGACGTTCCTTACCTGCGGCACCAACAGAAACCTGCATTCCTGTATCAGATGTTGCGCCAGAAAAATTATATGTAATGCCATTAATAGTAACGCTCTCTTGTTTGGTAGCACTTGTTGCTGTTGTAGAATCACTACCTAAAGCTACTGCTCCCTTCAAAGTTGATTGTGTATTTTTACCAATAGCAACAGCACCGCTAGCAGACGCAGTCGTTTTATCTTTAGAGGCATCATTATCTTGACTACCAATAGCCAAACCACCATTAGTAGCTACTGCATGATGACCTATAGCCGTAGAGGTACCATCGGCAATCACTTTTCGCCCCATAGCGACAGCATAGTTACCTTTAGCACTTGCATCGTACCCCATAGCCATAGAGGTAGATCCACTAGCAAATGTATAACGCCCCACAGCTAAAGAATAGAGACCTGTTACAGTAGAGTCTTGACCAATTACTGTACCACCAGCTTTGACATTATTTGTATCTTCAAAAACGCCTTTACCAATAGCCACACCTCCAGTTGCAGCTAGCGTATTTTGACCTAAAGCAACGCCACTATTCATTGCATTAGCATAATGCCCTACAGCGACTGCATTATCACCATCCGCTGTAGTGGCTACATTAATATTTCTAATTGTTTGAACAACGCCCGTGTTCTCATCGATACGAGATGCAAATCCTAATCCAACTGTACCTCCCGCACCACTACCAACAGCCACAGAGTCTTTCCCTGTCGCCTTAGCATTAACACCAACGGCCAAAGCTCTGTCATTAGTTGCACCTGAAGATTTACCAATAGCAATAGATGAATTTCCACCAGCTGTGCCAGAGCCACCTGCAAAGGAATCTGTTCCACTTGCAGTTGCACCTGCACCGATGGCAGTAGCTCCTGTATTGCTGCTATTAGAATTATACCCAATAGCAATAGCCTTTTCTCCAGTGGCTTTAGGATAATTAGCTGTAGCTGTGTAATCTCCAGAAACATTCCCACTACCTAACGCAATAGAGTATTTACCAGATGCGTCTGCACTAACCCCCATTGCCATAGAGCCTACTGCTCTAGCTCGAGTTGCAACACCGATAGATACACTAGAATAGTTATTACTAATAGCATTAGCCTTATCATTATTTGCTTCAACACCAATAGCAACAGTATTATTAGCTTTCGCCTTAGCATTAAAACCTATACCTACAGCGTTTACTTTGCTCTCTGCATTCCAGCCAACAGCTACGCCACCACGACCATCGACAATTGCACTAGAACCAAGTGCAATAGCAGATTCACCATTAGCTACCGCATTCTGATTATACGCATCAGAAGTAGCCCCACCAATAGCAATAGCACCAACACCATTCGCTTGTGCATTTACACCACCAGCAAAAGCTCCATATCCTGTTGTTTTAGCATTAGCACCTATTGAGGTTCCATGTGTATCTGCTGATGCTTCGTTACCTACTGCAACAGCCATATCTAAATTTGCTTTAGCCGTTGTACCTATAGCAATCGTATTATTATTTGCAGCATTTGCACCTTTACCTATAGCAATAGCATTATCACCAGGCGCCTTACTACCAGTGCCCCATGCAACTGCATTAGAACTACCAGAACCATTAGTATTCGCAGCTTCTACCGACTGTATTCCACCTATCATCGCCAGCGCAGCAAATATCCCGGCCACTACGATTTTCTTTTTACCTGTTTTGTTCTTTGCAATTTCAGATACTACAATATAGCACTGTTTTGACTTAGACCAAATTACTTTAAAAATCTTATTCATTCATTTTCCTTTTCACTAACTATCTCTCAAAACCATATAATATACTAGTCAATTTCTAATATTCGAATTTTCACAATGTTATAAAATATACGCATTATATTTTAAAGCTCATTTCATAATTCTATCATATTCTACTGGCATCTAACAATAAAATAGTATCTACTTTCAGAATATTTAATTGCAAATTAACGATTTATTGATTCGGCAAAAGAATAGACATAATCTATATTTTTTATCTTATTCGATGTATATTATATACTTTTGAATAAATATTTATAAATATTTATTCATTTAAAATATATAGTATTATAGATGACAAAACATCATTTTAATTTTGATACGTGTATTTTTCATCTCATATTTATATGTATAGATGTATTTTTATATTTAAGAGTAATACACCTGTTTCACTTTATTTTTAAGATAATATTTTTATTAATTAGATAACTCTACATACAAAAAGACACTACTCAAATAGAGTAGTGTCTTTCATCATATACATATTCATTCATCGAAATATACAAATGTAGCAATAATATATACATACTAAGTGTAATATCATCAATTCATACTTAAGTAACAGATGTTTTTTTCACAGAGAATACAAATCTACTTTGTGCAGAAGCTAAGTTAATTTTGCTATGCAAATTTTGCATATATGCCCTATAAAGCTCTTGTGCCTCTTCTATAGATACAATATCAAAGGTAATTCCATCCCCAATAGGCAACTGGCTCAGTCTAGGTAAATCTGCCGTAATAACAGTGCCGATTTTAGTATAGCCACCCGTCGTTTGCCGGTCTGCCATGAGGATAATTGGATTACCATCGGATGGAACTTGAATAGATCCAAACACAGCGCCATCGGAGATGATATCAGCGCTATCGATGTGTTCAACAGGGGCTCCATCTAATCTAAATCCCATGCGGTCGCATTGGATGGTCAATGTATAGAGTTCACTACTAAAATTCCGAATACCTGTTTCTGTAAAATATTTGGCTTGTGAACCCAGTACAACGCGTAGCGGTTCGTGGCATTCACGGCCGCCCCGATTAAATAGGGCCGTATTAAACAGATGATTCGATTCGCTAGTATATTCACAGATGGTACTATCGCAAGTGCAGTCCTTTAAACGTACTTCGTCGCCCGCTGCCAGAGAACGGCCCTCAAATCCACCGATATTCGCCTTTGTGTGCGTCGCTACGCTGCCGTTAATTTCGGGCACATCGATGCCGCCGGCGAAGGAAATATACATGCGCACCCCACATTGGCTAAAGCTGCCAGAGATGACATCGCCGTCATGACAGACAAAGGGAATATATCGCGGCACCTCCACATTATTAATGGTAGGCTGCATATCGGCGCCGGTGAAAGCAACAATGCATGTGCCTTTCACCTTCAGCGTGGGACTGAGCACGGTACATTCCAAAGCCCCTACAGGCGTCGTATTCCCTACGAGGGCTTGACCGATAGAATAGCTTTCACCATCCATGGGACCTGCCACGGGCATACCATATTGTTGAAACCCCACGCGCCCTCCATCTTGGACGGTGGTCATCATACCAGGCGCAACCACCACAAAGGACGCATTCTTATATTCACTTACCGCCACGGAGGTCACCTGCCTTTACATGATGCACAACGGGCTTAAAAGAAGAGCCCAATTTCTTAATACAGTGAAACGCACTTTCATCAATGGGAACATAGCGCACATAGTCGCCCGGCTTGAGAAGGGCCGCCTGTTCACGAGACTCATCGTACATGGATACAGGTGTACGGCCTATAATTTGCCAGCCCCCAGGGGAATCCGACGGATAGGTGCCAGTCTGCTCACCCGCGATGCCTACGGAACCTGCCGGAATATGCGTACGCGGCGAAGACAAACGAGGTGTAGCAATGCGCGGATCCATGCCACCTAGATACGTAAAGCCTGGAATAAAGCCCATCATATACACGAGGTAATCCGTGCCGCTATGAATGCTCACCACATCGGCCTCTGTAAGGTGATTATGAGAGGCTACAAATCCAAGGTCTGGGCCAAATTCACCACCATAGACGGTCGGTATTTCTACGACCGTTAGAAGTTCACTTTCATCAGCACTCATAGGCTGCGTACAGATAGGTTCAAGAATGCGGCACAGTTCAGCATAGGTGTAGCGCAGCGCATCATACTGAATGAGAAGCGCACAATAAGTAGGCACCATCTCAACGATTCCCTCTAAATGGAGGCTTTCAATACTCGCCACAGTCTGACGGATACGCTGATTAATCTTAGGGTCAATAACTTGACCGAATTCGATGGAGATAGCACTATCCCCAACCGGAGAAATTGTGGGATTCATACGTGCCCCCTAACCTAATAATTTCGCAATACCTTGCAAGGATGTAACGCCGATATAGGCGGTCACAAGCACGACGATCCAGCCGGTGTAGAACAGAACCGGATTGTGCTTATAGTCCCCTACAATATCCGTCTTACACGTTGCCAATAGCATAACGGCTAAGGTAACAGGCAAAATCAAACCGTTCACAGAGCCCGCCACGATTAACAATGTAGCCGGTTTGCCAATAAAAATTAGAATGCATGTGGAAACGAAGATGAATGCCATGATGGTCAATTTTTCATACCGTTCTACCACCTTGAACAAGGTTTTAAGGAAGGATACCGATGTATAGGCAGCGCCCACAACGGAAGTCAACGCAGCGCAGAAGAATACGATACCGAATAGTTTATGACCGATTTCGCCAGCACCGAGTAAGAACGCAGAACCTGCAGGGTCCTTCGGATCTAAGGCAAAGCCCATGGATACGACGCCGAGTACGGCCAAGAATAGCAAGATACGAACGATGGCGTCTACGGACATGCCCATAAAGGCAGCGCGACGTACATCCTTTAAATGTTCACGACCTGTAATACCCGCATCAATCAAGCGATGGCCGCCGGAGAATGTAATGTACCCACCTACAGTACCGCCGATAAGGGTAATCGTAGCCAACCAAGGATAATTTGTTGGCACGATGGCATGAGTTGCGGCCTCTGCTACAGGAGGATTGGTAGAAAACGCTACATAGCCGATGAGGACGAGCATCACTGTGCCCAATACCTTCGCCGTATTATCGAGGACGCCGCCCATTTTAGGGGATGCAAATAATAAAATGCCTAAAATACCACTGATGGCCGCCGCTGTCGTCGTATCGATGCCAAATACAATATTGAGCCCCATGGACGCACCGCCAATATTGCCGATGTTAAACGCCAGGCCCCCAAGGGAGATCAAGAATGCCACTGCGTAGCCAAGCCCTGGCAATACCTTATTCGCAATGTCTTGGCCCCGCATCTGGGATACGCCGATAATGGTCCACACATTGAGCTGTGCAATGATGGAGAAAATAACGGACACCACGATGGCGAACGAAAAATCCGCCTGTAACTGGCCTGTGAACGCCGCCGTTTGTAACATAAATCCTGGCCCGATGGACGACGTGGCCATCAAAAACGCTGCCCCTAAGAGGACAGACAAACTCGCTTTACCTGTAATCGGTTTCATACTGACTCCTTTTATCTATTCTGATACTATCTATTCTTACGCAATCGAATGTAAACTATCGATGTTGGAAATTCGCAACAATGACGCCCGCCTTAGTAAGGCCTTCACGAATATACTTTGTGAAAGCTATCGCTTTCGGATTATCGCCATGAACGCATACGGAATCGGCCACAATATCGATTGTTTTACCCGTATTCGTTACGACCTTGCCTTCTTGGACCATCATGAGCACCCGTTCCAAGGCCTCTTGTGGGTCTTTGATGAAAGCCCCCTCTTCCGTACGGGGCACCAATGTGCCTTCCTCTGTATAACCGCGGTCCGCAAAGACCTCTTGGATGACAGGCATACCTCGTCGCTCTGCCTCTTTGGCGATATAACTACCGCTCAATACCATGGCACGCACATTGGAATTTACCGCTTGTAAGCCGTCCAACACCGCATCAGCAAGTTCCGGCGTTACACACGCCATATTGTAAAAAGCACCATGTAATTTCATATGCTGTAACTCAACACCATGTTGATGGCAAAAGGCTTGCAATGCACCGAATTGGTATACCATATAGGCCCGTGCCTCATCAGGACTCACCGCCATCTTGCGTCGACCAAATCCCATTAAATCAGGATATCCTGGATGAGCCCCTACGGCTACGCCCTTCTCTTTACACATCTTAACGGTGGCCTCCATAATGAGAGGATCGCCGGCATGCCAACCACAAGCCACATTGGCACTCGTGACGTGATTTAATACCTCACTATCCATGCCCAAAGTATAATTGCCAAAGCTTTCACCTAAATCGCTATTTAAGTCTATGTATTGTTTCATTATCTGTACCTCTCATATGTCTATATTCTTGCTGATTTATTTTGTATCCATAGTTCATTCAATGCGGATGTATATCTTATAGAACTCATATAAATACACATCTTTCTCTTAAATTCTATAGAATATAACTTGTAGTAAGATTATACAAATTATGAGGTCCATAATTCAAGTAATTTCCCTATGTATACAAAATTCTTAGCATGTATTCATGTATACATAATCCGACTTATATAAATATCTATACAAAATGTGATTTTTCTTACAATTATTGGTATATGATGTAAATATGAAAGACCCTATTAACGCAAAAAAGCACTCGACGTAATGTCGAGTGCTTTCATCATCAATAGAACTATTGGTATATGTGTGTATATGGAGAGAGTTATTTGTCATCATCGGATTTAGCATCGGATGTGTTAGCAGCATCCTTGTCGCTGATCACGATGTGACCATCTACAACATCAGCCAACAAGTGTTTCGCATCGATGTGATCCAAGTAGTAATCTGTTACATTATCACGAATTTCGGATTCGATAACACGACGTAATGGACGAGCGCCCATCGTTTTATCGTAACCTTGTTCCATCAACAAATCTTTAGCTGCGTCAGTTACATCTAAGGTAATTTGTTTTTTAGCCAAAGTTTTGTTAACTTGGTCGAGCATCAAATCAACGATTTTTTTCAAATCTTCTTTGCTCAATTGATTGAATTCGATAACAGCATTGAAACGATTCAAGAATTCTGGGCGGAAGAATGGAGCAATGCGGTCCATTACATCAACCTTGTTTTCATCGTCGTTGTCGCTACCATAACCAAAGCCTGCGTTGGATGTAGCAATGATAACAGTGTTTTTGAAGTTTACTGTGTTGCCTTGACCATCTGTTAAGCGACCATCATCCAATACTTGAAGAAGTAATGTAATAACTTGAGGGTCTGCTTTTTCGATTTCGTCGAACAATACGATGGAGTAAGGATTACGACGAACGCGTTCAGTCAATGTGTTGGAGTTATCTTCGTAACCAACGTAACCAGCTGTAGCACCAATCAATTTAGAAACCGCTGTACGGTCACTGTATTCGGACATATCCAAGCGAATGATAGCGTCCTTGTTACCAAACATATCTAGAGCTAATTGTTTAGCCAATTCTGTTTTACCAACACCAGTAGGACCTACGAATAAGAAGCTACCGATTGGACGGTTACCTTCGTCAAAGCCTGCACGGTTACGACGGATAGCTTTGGATACGGCTTCTACTGCTTTATCTTGGCCGATGACATGTGCTTCCAAACGAGATTTCATGTCTTTCAAGCGTTCGATATCGGATGCACCCATTTGAGAAACAGGGATACCAGTCATACGTTCTACTGCTTCGGCTACATCGTTAACTTGAGCCACAACCTTTTGGTTATCCGTGTGCTTGTCGATTTCTTCTTGTAATTTTTGAATACGCATTTTTTCGTTAATAGCGGATTCATAATCTTCTTTTTGAGCAAACTCTTCTTGTTTTGCTTTAGCTTCTGCAATATCTGCTTCCAATGTTTTGATATCAGTTACAGGATGTTGAGAAGCCAAATGAGCTGCTGTGACATCGATCAAGTCGATGGCTTTATCTGGCAAGCTACGTTGAGGAATGTATTGTACGGAATAATCTACAGCTGCTTTCAACACTGCATCTGGCAATTCGATGTTATGATGCGCTTCGTACAATGGACGAATGCCTTGTAGTATTTTGAAAGTATCTTCTGCAGATGGTGCGTTTACCTTTACTTCATTGAAACGACGAGCAAGTGCTGCGTTTTTCATGATTGTGTTACGGTATTCATCTTGTGTAGTAGCACCGATAACTGTTAATTCACCGCGGGACAAAGCAGGTTTCAAAATATCTGCCAAGCCTTTGGAGCCTTGACCATCACCGGTGGAACCAGCCCCCAAGATTTGGTGGATTTCGTCGAAGAACAAGATGATATTACCAGCAGCCTTAACTTCTTTGATAAGGTTTTGGATATTTTCTTCGAAGGAACCACGATATTGAGTACCAGCTTCCAAACCGGAAATATCGATAGAAATGATTTCTTTATTTTTAATCGCTGCTGGAACATCGCCGTTTACGATTGCTTGAGCCAAGCCTTCTACAACAGCTGTTTTACCAACACCAGCATCGCCGACTAGAACAGGATTGTTTTTTGTACGACGTGCTAAGATTTCAGCAGTTTCTTGAATTTCTTTGTTACGACCGATAACAGGATCAAGCTTACCGTTACGAGCTTCATCTGTTAAGTTCGTACCTAAACGAGCAAGGATACCATCCTTTTTCATTTGACCTTGTTGAGCTGCAGCTTGTGCTGCTTGGATTTCTTCGTTAGTAGGCAAATGACCTGTTTGACGATAATAAGCAAACTCTTCAGGAGTTACTTCACGACCATTAATTTTATAACGACGGTTTTCTGTGGAATAACCACCCATATTACCCATCAATTGATTGAACAAATCATTCATGCTACCAAAATCGCTGCCAAAGTTATTGAAGTTGTTGTTCATATAAATTACCTCACTTTATTACTACAAGTATATCTATTTGACCTTTTAAGTCTCTTTAATTTCTTGCTTTATTTCTAGGTTTCTTTAACCTTATGTCATTATAATAAACTTATTAAGTCAAAAAGTCAATAGGTCAAATTAAAATTTTTTGACTTTTTTTGACTTTTATTTTTACAAATATAATTTTATTGGTGAAAGTGCAGGTAAATACTGGGTTTATACGTGATTTCCTATTTTAGATTTTTGATTATTTTATTAGAAACTCTATTGTTTGTATTGATTTATTGCCTATATAATAGAAATAAAGGTCAAAATATATCAAAGGAGAACAAACTATGGCACAACAATCTTCACCACATACCGATTCAACCACACTCCATGACGCACCTATCATGACAAGTGCTAATAACAAAGAACTAGCAAAGCGCATTAAAGACATTTCTCAGCAAGTACTAAAACGAAATTATGAACTATACAAAGCATTGGAGAACAAATGAATACAACTAACATCCAATTCACCCAGCAAGATATCTACGAACTCCACGCCCAATTAGAAGATGCATTCGTCCTTTCACCGGGCGTACGCGATGAAAACTTGTTAGCATCAGCCGTCAATACACCCTTTCAAACCTTTATGGGGAATGATCTATACCCATCCATCTACGATAAAGCGGCACAATTATGTTATGGCATTGCCAATAACCATCCTTTTACAGATGGAAATAAACGAACGGCACTACACAGTATGTATGTGTATTTAATTATTAATGGATTTGATATTACGGCAACACAACAACACGTAGAAAACATGATTATCGATGTTGCCTCAGGTAATATGACAAATACAGAACTAGCACAATGGTTGCGGGAGAATACTGTAGAAATTGATGTGGACTAATAATTTGACAGGGGTACATAGAGTTCTATTTCCAACAAGGCACATATATAGAGGGTCCTAAAAATTAGTACACGCCTGTTCTATTTCTAACAAGGCACATATAGGGTTCCACAAATTAGTACAGGCCTGTTCTATTTCTAACAAGGCACATATATAGGGTCCCACAAATTAGTACAGGCCTGTTCTATTTCCATAACAGTATATATAGCTCTAACTCTTTTATATACCAAAGGGACTGTAACTAGAATGCGGTAAAACCGCATTCTGTTACAGCCCCTATATTAACAATATTACTTTGGTTTTTTATATTCTGCTCTAAATCCATCACGAAGTACAGCATAGCGTAACAAATTTCTTATGAAGGATTGTACATTAGAATCTTTCCATTCTAGCAAACGAGAGTTATTCAAACGACCAAGATATATTTCATCACCATAAACAAGTTCAGGTGCACGTTCCTTAATATATGTGATAACATCCCCTCTTTTAGCTGCTCCACCTTTACCGCTTGTTAAAGAACCGTTATGTGTAATGTCTACTATATTAGTAATTGGATTATATCTACAAGCCCGATCCAAGTTCAATTGTAAAGAATGATGTCTAGATTCTTTATTTGTTATAGATACATTTAATTGAGTAGTACCGGTACGGTTACCCCAATGTGGGTCATTCTCTGTATGTGCTGTAGCACATATACTAATGCCTAGAACCTGATCTCTATTTAGATAGTCTTTTGCAATAAACATATGAGACCAAACTTGATAATTACCACCTCCACTATTACCAAAATGTGGCATACTTACACGGCAATCTTCGGAAACACCTATTTTTTCCAATAAGTTACTATTTTTAATTTCTTTATAAATAATTAGATTGATCAAATTAAGAGCAAAGCCTTTTATATATTGAGGCGTATATTCGCTAATATCCCCATTCTCTGCAAATGCTTCTTGAAACTCATCTGACATAAGTTCTTCATATCTAAATTCTTCAAACTCTTCTGTCTCAACAATTGAAATTTTACTTTTCAAAAGCTCCTCAAAGGAAGGAATATCCTTAACTTCAAAATATCCCCCTTCATTATAAATATAGACAATAGCCTCTATACCATTAATAAGCATTATATAATCAGCATTTAGTATCTCTCTATATCCGCAAGCTTGCTTGAACACCTCATCACCAAGTACGTTAATATGAGGTGCCTTACACTCTATAATCATTAGTACATCTGTGCACTCATCATCACGATAGACAACAATATCCGCTCTTCCACGTGCGCCTTTTTTAGTATGCGCCATTGATTCTTCCACAAAAATCCTATTAATAGGTATCCCCAAGTCCCTTTGCAAGTATACAATTGTTTTTTGGCGAACGCACTCCTCTGGTGTAGCAGCCAATAAAAAGGAACGTATCGGATCATATATACTATCGCCATCCCGTCCAAATTTTTCAAGGTTTATATTATCAAAAATCTCTTCTATATACTTCATTAGTATTATCACTCCATATCCGTAACAATTTATCTCTATTTAATAATTTTAGCTTTGTAGATATTATTTCTTTTTATATTTTTTTCGCACTTCATCTCGTAGAACAGCATAAAGGAACAGGTTTCTTATAAAATTTTGCACATCTGGCTGATTCCATTCTAACAATCGAGAATTATCTATAGAACCAAAATAAACTTCTTCATCTCGAATTAAATCAGGCGCATTATTTTTTACATAATCAATAACGGTAAATTTACTGATAGAGCCACCTCTACCCGTTGATAAGGTTCCATTATGTGTAATAACAATTTTATTACTTTGATAGTCATACTTACAGTATTTATCCATATCTAATTGTAACGAATGATGTTTTCTTTCTCTATTCATTATAGATACGTTTAATTGTGTATTATATCTACCAAAAAGACTAAGCCCCAGAATTTGATCTTTATTTTTTCTATCCTTTGCAATAAACAAATGAGTCTTAATCTGATAATTATAACCAGCACTATTACCAAATCTAGTCCGCCCAGTGCCTCTATCTTCAAATACACCTAACAATTCTAGAATAGATTCGTCATCTATAGTTTTAAATAAAATTAGATTTAAAAAATTAAGTGCAAAAAATTTAACAGGTTTCGGGGTCTCACATCCAACATATATTTTGGTAAATTTCTTTTGTATTTTATAGGATATGATTTCCTCATAGGAATATGGTTCAAGTGGACTATTTTCAACAAAAGAGACCTTTGATTCTAAAAGCTCTTTATATGAAGAAATATCTACAAGCTCAAAGTTTTTCCCATCTTGGTATTTATACATGATAAGTTTATAACCATTAACCAACATAATATAATCTGCTTTAAGAATGTTGCGATATCTTTCGGCCTGTTCTCTCACATCATCACATGATATATCGACCTCAGGCGCTTTACATTCTATTACCATTAAGGGTTTGTTTTTTTCATCGTCACGATAAACAACAATATCTGCTCTTCCTCTTGCCCCTCTTTTTACATGTGACATAGCCTCTTCTACACGTAGTCTATCAAGAGGTACTCCCAATTGTGTCTTCAAGAATTCAATTGTTTTTTGTCGCACCTCTTCTTCAGGTGTTTTAGGTACAAAATATTTACGCACTGGATCAAAATAAGATGTTGAACTTGGTTTATATTTATTTAACTTTATAGCTTTAAATATTTTCTTTATATCATTCATGATATATTCCTTATACAATAGCAAGATTATATTTCATATATTTTTCATTTTTAATATTATATCATATATAAAATTTACCGCCTTTTGTGCGGTATTAAATACAAAAAAGCGGATAGCTCATTACGAGCTATCCGCTTATTTCTTTGGTGATCCAGGAGGGATTCGAACCCCCGACCCACGGCTTAGAAGGCCGTTGCTCTATCCAACTGAGCTACTGAACCATGTGGATTACCTTTATATGTAATTATCTATTATAGTATAAATTATGTGGCATGTATCGTCAACTAATGACGTCATTTTTCGTTCACCCTAAAAAAGGCAAAAAAAAATGGAGCGGGTGAAGGGAATCGAACCCTCGCGACCAGCTTGGAAGGCTGGGGCTCTACCATTGAGCTACACCCGCAAAATAAAAAATGGTCGGAGCAGCAGGATTCGAACCTGCGACCCCCTGGTCCCAAGCCAGGTGCGCTACCAAACTGCGCTATGCCCCGTCATTAATTACTTGCTAATTATAGCAAACCCGGTAGTTGATGTCAACCACTACTTTTGCTGAGTTTTACTCAGTTGTGAGTACCTCTCTGCAACGAAAATTATTATATCATCGGAGCACTATTCTGACAAGTATTTTTTTATAACTTCATTAAAATTTTATGTAAAAAAACATGCACCCCGTAGGATGCATGTTCAAAGCATATTTTATTTAGTTAAAATTAGCCTTCGTAGTGACCGTCTTCAACGATTTGAGGTTTTTTAGCAATACCTTGTTTAACAGCAATTTCAGCAACTGCTTTGGCAACTACAGGAGCTACGCGAGGATCGAATACGGATGGCATGATGTTTTCATCATTCAATTCGCTGTCTGGAATCAAGTGTGCCAATGCATCAGCAGCAGCCAATTTCATTTCGTCAGTGATTTTGGATGCGCGAACGTCAATAGCACCGCGGAAGATGCCAGGGAATACAGCTACGTTATTGATTTGGTTAGGAGCGTCAGAACGGCCTGTACCTGCGATGCGAACGCCAGCAGCTTTCATATCAGCATATGTTGCTTCTGGATTAGGGTTCGCCATAGCGAATACGATAGCGTCGTCAGCCAAGTTTTCCAAGATTTCTTTTGTAAAAGCACCAGCTGCAGATACGCCAAGAAGGATGTCAGCGCCTTTAGCGTTTTCAGCCAAGTTGCCATGTTTTTCTTCAAGGCCGAGCATGTCGATTAATTCAGTTTGCAAGGAATCGAGGCGTTTGTAGTCTTTGTGCAATACACCAGAGGATACCAATACAGTAATATCACGAGCGCCCGCAAGGTATAACAAACGAGCGATATTTGCACCAGCGGCACCAGCACCGTTTACAACGATTTTAGCTGTAGCTAAATCTTTTTTAACGAGGCGAAGAGCGCCTTTTACGCCAGCCAAACATGCGATTGCTGTACCGTGTTGGTCATCATGGAATACAGGAATTTCCAATTCTTCTTTCAAACGATTTTCGATTTCGTAGCATTTAGGAGAAGAAATGTCTTCTAAGTTGATGCCAGCAAAGTTCTTTTGTAACAATTTTACAGTGTTGATCAATGTATCAGCATCTTTAGTATCTACAACCAATGGAATGCAGTCTACATCGCCGAATTTTTTGAACAATAAGGATTTACCTTCCATTACAGGCAATGCTGCTGCAGCGCCGATATCGCCAAGACCAAGTACACGAGTACCATCGGATACAACGGCAACCATGTTGGAACGGCAAGTTAATTCGAAAGATTCTGCTTCATTGTCTTTAATACGCAAGCATGGTTCTGCTACACCTGGTGTGTAAGCAACGGATAAATCATGAGCGTCTTTTAATTCATATTTAGTTCCTACTGTAAGGAAACCTTTTAATTCACGTTTTTTTAATACTGCTTCTTCACGTACGTCCATAGTAATTCTCCTTTGTGGATGACAACGCACACATTATTTATATGGGATTAAGTATCAATCCCTTTTACAATTTTATTATACAGAATCGGAACCAATAATACAAGATTTTTCGATATAGTTTTTCGAAAATTTTAGAATTAGCAATAATATTGCCCCTATCAGTTGATTTAATATTAGCTATACACTAAGAAAATCAGCCATGTAAACGATTTTTACCTTACATATTGAAAGCAACTACGCTTTCACAGACGGCAAGTTACGGCCGTAGAAGATTTCTGTCATTTCTTGTCGCAATTGGTGTTTAATTTGCTTGATTTCCCGTTCACTTAACTCAGCTTCGGTAATACCGAATAAGTAGTTATCCAAATCAAAGTCCTTGAGCATCATCTTAGTGTGGAAGATATTTTCTTGGTACACGTTCACATCGATCATGTTATACAAATTGCGAGTTTTCGCATTAATGTAGTTTTGAATGGAGTTGATACGATGGTCAATGTAGATTTTCTTGCCCGACACGTCGCGCGTAAAGCCACGCACGTGATAGTCCAAGGTCAAAATATCTGAATCAAAGCTATTGATCAAGTAATTGAGTGCCTTAAGTGGAGAGATTTGACCACATGTGGATACCTCGATATCGGCACGGAATGTGCTAATTCCCTTATGCGGATGGCTTTCAGGGTACGTATGAACCGTAAGATGGGATTTATCCAAATGCATAACCACATCTTCTTTTTCAATTTCTTCTTCGGAAATCAAAATCGTAACCGATGCCCCTTGTGGATCGTAATCTTGTTTCGCAATGTTCAAAATATTGGCACCGATAATATGACTCACTTCGGTCAAAATATTCGTCAAACGTTCCGCGTTGTATACTTCATCAATATATTGAATATATTGCTTCTTTTCTTCCTCTGTACGAGTATAACAAATATCATAAATATTAAAACTCAACGTCTTCGTGAGATTATTAAACCCATATAACTTCATTTTAGGCTTTGCCTTAACTGGTGTATCCATGATATACCATAACCCTTTCTATGCATAGACTTACTATTTTTTGTGAAAGTCATACAAAATCCAACTTTCACACATATTCTATATAATATCTCGTTTATACTTAAATTTTACATCAAAGACACCGTCTTCGTAGGTTACAATAGCAAAGGTACCACCCGTTCCATCCCGAGGTAATGCAATACTACCTGGATTGACAAATAATGTGTCACCTAAAAGTTTCTCTTTACGAATATGACTGTGCCCGCATACGATGAGACGTGCCCCCATGGCGTTGCCAACGTGTACCAATTCTTGTATTCGTTTATCATATGATACCTCATGACCATGGGTCATGTAAATATAGGTATCCTCTAAGGGAATCAACTGTTCCTTAGGTTCTAAAGGATGCACTCGGTCATTATTGCCGCGCACGGCATAGACCGGCACATTGGTGCGCGTTTGCATATACCGCGCATCGTCGCCGTAATCGCCAGCATGTAGCCACATGTCGATATCTTGATTCACCGTCGCATTTAACACGAGATCAATGGTGTCGAGATAACCATGTGTATCACTAATAATACCTATTCGTTTCATTTGTTCACCTTCGCAACCAATTGTTGCAACGCCTTGCCACGATGACTGATGGATTCCTTCGTATCGATATCGAGTTCCGCCATGGTTTTACCAAATTGAGGAACAAAGAAGTATGGATCATAGCCAAATCCATTAGTACCAACCGGCGTATCTTGAATTTCGCCATCACAGGAGGCTTCGGCCGTCACGCTAGCACCATCTGGATGCACCAATGCTAAAGCGCATACATAGTGCGCAGTTCTATCCGATTTACCTTGTAATTCGCGAATTAATTTTTCATTATTTGCCCCGTCATCGCCGTGAACACCTGCATAGCGTGCAGAGTATACACCAGGTGCCCCATCGAGGGCATCGACAGCAAGTCCCGAATCGTCGGCCAAACAAGGTAGTCCCGTTTTTTCACTATAGTATTTCGCTTTGAGGATGGCATTTTCCATAAAGGTCGTGCCCGTTTCCTCTGGTTCCGGAACGTCTACTATGTCTTTCACAGGCACACAGGTAATATTCATATGAGAAAAAGCTCGTTCAAATTCGCGTATTTTTCCCTTATTGCCCGTTGCTAATACAATGCGTTCCATATTACTGTTCTCCTTCAGCAGCTTGAACAGGTACATCAGGATACACCTTGCCAATTTTGTCCGCTACAGAACCGAGTACATTGCGTTGTACCGCCATCAACTCATCGGTAGCAGATTCGGCAAGGTCTAATAATTGGTTAAGCTCATCGCGGCTAAAGGTACCATGTTCGCCTGTACCTTGTACTTCGATAAGATTACCGGTACCAGTGCGCACCACGTTCATGTCCACTACGGCAGCGCTATCTTCTTCATAGCAAAGGTCTGCAATAGGGCCGTCTGGACCAATGCCAACGGAAATAGCGGCACAGAAATCGGTAATAGGGAATTTGCCAAAGCCACCGAATGTAAAATCGATGGCATCCACAAGGGCTACGAAGGCACCTGTAATGGATGCGGTACGAGTACCGCCATCGGCTTGGATAACATCGCAGTCTACGGTGATGGAACGTTCCCCTAGGGCTTTTAAATCTACAACGGCGCGCAATGCACGACCGATTAAGCGCTGAATTTCAACGGTACGACCCGTTTGTTTCCCACGAGCGGCCTCACGGCTTACCCGTGTTTTTGTAGAACGTGGCAACAATGAATACTCTGCTGTCACCCAACCTTGACCAGAACCTTTAAGCCAGCGCGGTACATTTTCCTCGATAGTAGCTGTACAAATGACCTTTGTCTTGCCACATTCGATGAGGACAGAGCCTTCTGCATATTCTGTAAAATGTCTTGTTATTTTAATGGGTCTTAATTGACCTGCTGTTCTATTATCACTGCGCATAACAATGCCCCCTTTATCTCTAGTATACCCATGCTGAACCGTTCATTATAGGATATGTATCACAATAGAAACGCCCCTCACACGAGGGGCGCTATCTCGTTTATTCTATTATATCATGAACAGTGGTTTCCATTCGACAGGCTAAATTTCAACTTGACCCTGTCCCATAGGGTCCACCACTACATAGCGATTAAGCCCACCTTGCTCTTTCATGCAGCGTGCTTCTGTGAAAGCCTCTTCGCGCGTAGCTTCATCGGCCTGCCATGGAATAAACATGGCGTACACACTTTGCTTTGCATAGGGCCCATAATTACCATAGGATTCGATGCTATGCCAACCAATTTTATCCGGATAGAGGCGCACTGTTTCACGGCGCTCTTCTTGTACACCAGATTCGTCGTAATACACAGAATAATCACGCACCCATCTATCCTTGTGACCGATAAGTTCATCTCGTGCAATGTCCTCACGCCGTGCCCATTGGTCCTTCCATTTCAAAATAAGATCATCTATATATCTCGTTACATCAGCCGATTGATGTTGTTCTACATAGTTTGGCTCGATAACACGACTGTAATCTAACCCCGCCATGGATAAGATGATGCCTGTGTTTACGTAAGGCAAAGCCTCTTGTACGGAATAGCCTCCTTCAAGGACAGCAATATCTGCTTGCAATAGGTCGACTAGTTCTGCATAGCCCTTAGCGGTAACATTCATATTCGCTAAGGGGTCCGAGAAATGGTTGTCCTGACCTGCTGAGTTGATGACGATATCCGGTTTGAACTCATGTAGAATAGGCAATACTAATTCGCGCATGACCTTTAACAGGCCTTCATCACCCGTACCTGGTGGCAACGGAATATCGATATTGGCACCGATGGCTTGCGGTCCACCGAATTCATCCATAAATCCTGTACCAGGATATAAGGTTCGTCCATCTTGGTGAAAGCTGATATACAATGTATCTGGATCGTGGTAGAACACATCTTGGGATCCATCCCCATGATGGACATCGGTATCGACGATGGCCACCCGTTTTACACCATAGGTTTGGCGTATATGTTGAATCATGACAGCTTCAATATTGATGGTACAGAATCCACGGATGCCATGAACCATAGCCATCGCATGATGCCCTGGTGGTCTAACGAGGGCAAAGGCACGGTCCACCTCACCTCGTAGCACCGCATCAGCCGCCGCAATGGCACCACCAGCCGATACTCGATGCGCATCGGTTACCCAAGATGCTAAATCAGGGGCCCCAACATGAACCCGTTCTATAACGTCCCAATCAGCTACGATAGGATTGTACTCTCGAATATTCGGTACATCCAATAAACCTTCTTCTACGATTTGATCTCGCGTATAGAGCAACCGTTCTTGCCGTTCTGGATGGGTAGCGGAAATTTTCCAATCAAAGGCAGGGAAAAATACGAGACCTAATGAAGGATGTTCTATTGTACTAGCCGGTACAATTCCATTTCGCACACCGTAACTGTCCTTATGATTCCACATAGTTGCTCACCCCCGCTTTCAATTGTACTTTCACAGTGATAATACGTTCCATCGATTGCCATCCATCGACAACAGGAAAATCTTCAACGCTAATCGTTTCTATAGCAGGCATTACACCTTGAGGTACAAGCCCTTGTTCCTGAGCAGCCTCGCGCAATAAGCCATAAGCTACCTCTTCGACAGCTTGAGCTGAACGCAAAGAGCTACCTTTATCTTGAATGCCCAATTCTGGCACCACCATGGTACGACGTTTTGTATCGACGTGAACCGTAATCGCCATTGTATGGTTAGCCACACCAGCACCTATGGCATTAGCCACAGCCGCATCAGGCGGAATATGAACAGGCAATCCTAGTGTATCTCCAATAATCGGTCCCAAGCTAGCAGCTGTACCGCCGACAATAACGAGCTGTGCCGGTACAAATGGATCTGGATGTACGATATCTGACACTACGTAGATGGGTCGTTTATTTTCTTTCGCCACAACCGTATCAATGCCTTGTTGTACAACGCGGACTGCTGTATCTACGATACGCTGAGCCATGATTTTCGCATCAATGGTCGTATCAATCTGTGTAATAGCATCGTACGCCTTCTGTTCATCACCATAATGCGCGTTACCAAGCACGATGAGGGCATCTCCTAATGTAGGGATAGTACCGCCAAGTGCAACAGACGGACCGAGCCGTTCAGGGCCAACCATGAGTTCTCCATCTTCATAGCGCACAGCCGATTCACCGCCAATGCCCACCGAGGTAACCGCAAAGGAGCGTACTGCACTTGGATATTCACGGATGGATACGCCCTCTTTTGTCATCAGTGGTTTGCCCTGTTTCCATAAGGAAATATCCGTCGTAGTCCCGCCAATATCAAGGGCCACCGTATGGGCTTCTTTTGTGCTGCGCAATGCTTCCAAGCCAAGTACCGTAGCGGCGGGTCCGGTAAATACAGTTTCTACAGGAATGGATTCCACCGTATCAATCGGTAGCGAACCGCCGTCAGCTTTCAAAATATATACAGGTGCCGTAATATGAAAGGTTTCTAATGCGTGGTAAACAGCGGTCTTAAATTCCTTAAATACAGCGGCTACGGCACTATTAAAATAGGCGCTTATAGTGCGGCGTGGGAAGTTAAGATTGCCACTTAGTGCACTGCCTGTAGAAATCGTGCTATATGTGTCAGCTAGAGCCTGAGCAACATCGATTTCTTCCTTCGGATTGCGAACGCCAAATTTTGCGGATACAGCAGCCAAATCAGTACCACTCTTGGATTGCACCATGTTCGCCAGTTGGCGAGTACCCCCTACATCCGTACGTTCCACCACAATGCCGCGATGGTCCGTATACCCTTTAAGATACACAGGTCTTACCGGGAATATATCGTCTACATTGCGCCCTGGCCCCGCTACTACATAGAGATCTACAGGTTGTTCTTTATGCTCCACAATTGTATTTGTCACTACCGTAGTGGATAGAGTTACCTGTTCTATTTGTGCAGAGTCCACACCACTCATCACCGCACCTAAGGCGTCCGTTATGCCATTCATGAGATTGTACTTCGTGGTTCGCCGTTTAGCCGATGAAATGATGGTGCTGCCATTTATGATAACGGCATCCGTAAAGGTGCCGCCTACATCTATGCCTAATAACATATGTCCTCCTTTAAACAGAAAAGAGACCGCCGGAGCAGTCTCTTTTGTTAATCTCTAGACTTACCAGTTCTGCACCGGAATATCGAGAATTTCTTATTTTGCTGCCGAAACGGAAGCGTAGTTTTTAATAATAACGATTGGTGTCATTTGGCTATCATTACCAAATGGATTATCAATCAACAATTTAGCGATTTTCTTCGCATCAATACCGCGGCTTGTACCGAGGATAGCAGAGCGTTTCAAGTCGTTTACGTCTGCTACAACAGCGCCATAGCAACCTGTGCGTTGAACGATTTTTTCAGCCACCTTATCTGGATCTTTTGGACCAAATACGATGTGTTTATCGAATGGAGGCATGGTACCTGTTACGTCATCGGTTAAGGATGCAGCACGGGCGATAGCATAGAACACGCCTGGTTTGCGGAAAATTTTAGCAATAGCGCCTAAGAAGAACGCACCTAATACCTTCCATTTACCATCCAGGTTCATAGCGGATTGCATACCATAAATAGAAGCCATGGAACCATCTGGATGGATAAAGCGGTTAATCATGCGCGCTTGCCAGCACACATTGAGTTCTTCTGGACGTGTAAAGCGACCTTGTGTAATAGCCACAACGGATTCTGCTACGCATACGATGTCTTCTGGTCCAATATTGTGACCACCAAATTCAACGATAGCATCAACGATGTCATCATTATCTGTAAGAATACGTGTAGGAACACATACTAATTCTAATTCTGCCATTGTTATGCCTCCTTAGTGAACCAATGCTGCTTGTACTTCTTCTGCAGTCAAACGAATACGTTGTTTATCGATATGGTAATCGGTACGACCTACGATTTGGTAATAAATGTCGATGTCCATATAAGGGAATCCCTTAATATCTTCACGAATGTTGCCATTTCTACCTGTTAAGGTAACGTAAACGCGAATTGTACCACCCTTGCGAGGCTTGATGATAATAGCTTCAAAATAACCATCGTGGCGTGGATGATCGATATCCATAGCCCAAGCGTCTACTTTCACGCCATCAAAATGTTCTTCTGGAAGCAAAGGACGTGGAAATAAATCCATGATCGTACCAAGTTGACGGCCTTTGTTCACAAATGGCACATCGCAGAACAATGTCATGGAACTCATGTTCATATCTGCCAACTGAAAGCTTGTTTTCCGCTTTGGCAACAAAATAACGCGTTCATTACCTTGTTTTAATACGAATAGACGGAATAATAAGTACAAAATAGCTACGATAACTGCAATGGCAACTATCACATTTATGATGTCATAAAACCACATGTGAATTCTCCTTTATAGTGTAATCAATTCCACCGAAAAATCATCAGTATCTAAGAATTGGGCACCCAAATCAGCCCCTAGGGCAATATCCTTTGTGAAATACAAGGTACTACGGCCCTTCTCTGTAGATGGATTATGCAGATGATTGCTGTCCATCGTACGTCGTACTAGATCGCTAGTCTCATAAGCAGGGTCGATATATCGGATGCGGTCACCTGATAACTCCTGCAGGACAGGGCTAACAAATGGGAAATGAGTACATCCCAATACGACAACATCGATATCCCGTTCTAGCATTGGTGCTAAGTACTCCTTAGCGGCTTTACGAACAGCGTCATCATGCAAATGACCTTGTTCAATTAAGCCGGCTAGTTCTGGGCATGGTTGCTCCCATACAAAAACCTCATGGTCGATGTCCATAGCCACATATTTATGAATATGACTATTAACAGTTGCCACCGTCGCCATGATACCGATGGTATTACTATTGCTTTCACGAATAGCAGTCTTAACACCTTGCGATACACCGATAACCGGCACATTGACGCGACTGCGCACCTCATCGAGGGCCACTACGGTGAAAGTATTGCAAGCGATAACCATCAATTTTACAGGTACTTGATGTAATGTTTCTGCAATACGACAAGCGATTTCTGTAATCTCCTCGGTTGGACGATTGCCAACGGGATTATTAGCATTATCCCCTATATAGATGAAGTTTTCATTGGGAAATTGTTTCTGTAGAACTTTCAAAACGGATAGACCACCTACACCTGAGTCAAAGACGCCGATAGGCAGTCGTTGTGTATCTATATTAGTCATGAGGCATCTCCTCAACAGCATTTAGAATAGGTTGATAAAAGCGATCCTCTAATCGTACGATTTTCCCAGACGATTTAGACATAAAGGCATTCTTAGTCTCACCCGTCGCCAATAGAGCACCATCGCTAGCGCGGCGCATGCGGTATTTAAATACCATCTGAGCACGGGTCATTTTGACTAAATAGGTTTCTATATTAATCGTGTCATCGAACCGAGCAGGTTCCTTATAGTTACACGATACATTCATAATTGGAAATACTATATCCTCGTCCATCATATCCCACAAGGTGACGCCGATGTGACGAAGGAATTCAATACGCGCCATTTCAAACCACCGAAAATGATTGCTGTGGTGAGCAATTCCCATCATATCGGTTTCATAGAAACGGACGTTAATTGTCGCTGTATACATTTATTCATCCTTCTTATTACAATACAAATTCAATTGTATATCTATTAACAAAGGGTGTCAAATAAACAAAGGCAGTCCAATCAATAACAATGATTAAACTGCCTTTTTATGTACTTGTTAGTTGCCAAAAGGGAATAGCTTTTTCGCTTGTTCTTCGTGGGACGTTTTGATATAGCGATTGGCGATTTTGAAAGCAATGCCAAGAACTGCTACATCGTCTACCCAGCCAAGGCCTGCAATCGTATCAGGGATGATATCGATTGGTAGGATGAGATACCCTAAAGCGCCGGCTAAAATAGCCTTTACATATTTTGGTGTATCTTGATCACGTAAACACAAGAATAACACCACTGCTTTTTGTACAAAGGCAAGTTTTTTACCATAGCGAGTAGCAAACGCTAAAAAGCGAGACTCGCTAAAATACTTGCCATATTTGATAATCTTTAATGGATTCATACCGATCCTTCTAACTATTTACGGAAACCGTTAATTGTAGATTTTGTTGTTTCTTTAACTGTTTCAACAGCTTGGAACGCAGTATCTTTCGCATTTTCCACAGCTTGAGCTGCTGTAGTTTTTGCATTTTCCACAGCCACTTGAGTTGTTGCTTTCGCTACTTCTACGCCACCTTTAGCCAATTCTTTAGCCGTATCCAATTTTTCTTTTGCTACATCGATTTTTTCTTTTGCCGCATCAGTTACTTTTGCTACTGCTTCTGCTGCATTATCATGCAATTGGTATTTCGTTTCCGTATTCCATTTTTCAATAGCAGGTGCTACTTTTTCAGAATATACTTGTTCTAATTGTTCTTTTGCAAGACCTGTTTCGTTGGCAATACCAGCCCATACATCGCGTTGGCCTTGAGTGAAAGGAATACTTGCTGCTGCATCGCGAGCGATTTCGCCAGCAATGGCTTTACCATTTTCATAGAACTCAGCAATCATAGGTTTATAGCGTTCGATATCGGATGGCATACCATCTTCGATCCAGATATGAGCTACCTTACCAATAGCATAGGTCAAACCTACAGCTACAGGCACGCGTACCGCTTTAAAAGGTACGAGTAAGGAAATAGCAGCCGTAGCAATAGCAGTGCTCAAGCCACCTACTAAACCTACAACAGCACCTGTTTGTAATTCCACATCATATAAATGAGCAATGCGAGTTACCATGTATGTTGCATTGGTGCATAGTGCAACATTGCTGAATTTTGGAGACAAAGCCAATACAGCAGCACGGCCTGCGCCCCAGAAAATAAATTGTTCAACTTGATAATTTAAATCTTGACCACCATCGCTAAGCGGTTCAATTCTAACGCCATTGTATTCTGCCATAATCGTTCTCCTTTTTTCCGGATTCCACTTGTGAATGTATGTATCGTTCATTAGTATTATTATACCATTCTCAATGCAGAATTGAAATGAATAATATATATTTTACCCTGTATAAACGGGTTTATTATGACTATTAGTAATAGATAATACTCTATACACTACCAGCTTGTGAGTCCTCCATCAATCGTCCAAGCAGCACCGGTAACAAAAGATGCCTTGGAACTAATTAAAAAGGCTATAACTTCGCCAATTTCGTGAGGTTTTGCAATACGTCCTAATGGATAATGTTGCCCCATCTCCTCTTTTGCTTGCTCCGCATCTTGATGAGATTGAGCGATTTGTTTATCTACAAGGGATGTATCTACATCGCCAGGGCACACGCAGTTAACGCGCACCTCATGGGGTGCCATCTCAAGGGATAGGGATTTTGTAAAGCTTACGATAGCACCTTTTGATGCACCATATACTGAACAGGCCACATTACCTTGCAAGCCCGCATCACTAGATACGGTAACAATACTGCCCTTTACTTGACGTAAATAAGGCAATGCCGCTTGGCACAAGAACACCGTTCCTTTTACATTCGTTCCAAACATTTCATCAAAGGCGGATTCAGATACATCGGCTAGTAGCTCTTCTTCATAATATCCAGCCGCCGTCACAAGAGCAGAAATACTGCCAAAGAAATCTACCGTTTCTTTTACAATGCGCTGGCAATCGCTCACACTGGATACGTCGCCTTTCACATATCGCACCTTCGAAGAATAGCGGCGCAATTTCATCTTTGCCCTTTGTCCCGCTTGTTCATCGCGGCCATTGATAACCACGCACCAACCTTCTTGCAATAATAGCTTGGCCGTAGCAAATCCGATACCCGATGTACCGCCGCTAATCAATGCCACTTGAACATCACTTTTATGAGGCATACTCACACCTCCTACAAGGTAGAAATATAATCAAACACTAATTTTAACAACATCACTGTCGTAACAGACAGGAATACAACACGCACCAAAGAGGACCCTTTCGCAATAGCTAAATGGGATCCTAAATAGGCGCCAACCACTTGGCCCACCGCAGCGGCAAGGCCGTACATATAATTAACATGCCCTAAATATATAAATACCAACAAGGATGCTAAATTACTGGTAAAGTTTAATATTTTTGCATTTGCCGAAGCATGGAGAAAATCAAACCCCGTAAAGATAAAGCCCATAATAAGAAATGTACCTGTACCAGGTCCAATGAAGCCATCATAAATACCGATACCAAGAGCAAAGGCCATGCAGATATAAAGTGCTCGCCCCATCACTTGGGAGGTACGGTTCACTTCGCCCCAATTTTTCTTAAATACTACGAATAGAGTAACGGCCACAAGCAATACAATAATAATCGGTTTTACATAGAGCGGAGGCAATGATACGACCGCCAAGGTACCGAGCATGGAGCCTATAAAGGTAAATGGTAGCAATTTGCGAACTAATGCGAAATCGACCATGTGATTCCGTAGAAACGTAATCGACGCACTACCAGCACCAAAGATGCTAGATAGTTTATTACTGCCTAGAGCCATGCTAGGAGGTAAATTGGTTAGCAACATGGCTGGCACAGAAATCAAGCCACCACCACCTACGATAGAATCAACAAAGCCTGCAAAGGCTCCGGCTACGCCAAGCAATATGAGTATCATCACCTCATAGGGTAATCCGGTAATAGAAATCAGCCAATCCATATACGTCCTCCCTATCTCATGTATCTCATGTATCACAAGTATACTATCATTTTACCATTCGTATCGGTAAAAACAATAGATACATATATAAAACAACGGTGACCATCGGCCACCGTTGCCTACATCGATATAGATGTAAATATTTTTAACTATTTCGTACCGGCCAATCGATCTAACACTACTGTATAACCATCGGCACCATACACAAGGCATCGTTTCACACGGCTAATTGTAGCTGTACTAGCACCAGTTTCCTCTACAATAGTTTCATAGCTATCGCCAGCGCGTAACATCTTAGCTACTTGAAGTCGTTGCGATAATGCTTTCAATTCATTAACAGTACAAATATCCTCAAAGAACGCATAACATTCTTCCACAGTTTGAAGTTGTAAGATACCTTCAAAGAGCTCGTCATGTTGAGCACTTCTCAATTTTTCATTGACGCTCATAACGCCTCCTATTTCTTATTCATCGCTTTGGATAAACCGTCACCAATCATTTGGATAACTTGAACCATAATGATAAGAATGATGATGGTAGCGAGCATGATATCCCCTTGGAAACGTTGGTATCCGTAGCGGATAGCAATATCACCAAGGCCACCGCCACCAATAGCACCAGCCATTGCAGAGTAACCAATCAAGTTAACAATAAGCACCGTAACATTATCGATAATAGTTGGCAATGCTTCTGGTAACAATACCTTGCGGATAATTTGGAATGGGCTTGCCCCCATCGATTGAGCAGCTTCGATAACACCGAATTGAATATCCTTAATGGATGTTTCTACGAGGCGTGCTAAAAACGGAATCGCTGCCAATGTCAACGGTACACAAGCGGCCGTCGTACCAATGGATGTACCAACAACCATGCGTGTAAATGGAATGATGGCCACCATCAAGATGATAAACGGGATGGATCGAGTTGCATTCACAATAGCGCCAAGAATTTTATTAAGCGCTGCATTTTCTAGAATGTGCCCTTTAGATGTAACCACCAATACTACGCCGAGCGGTATACCAATAATCATAGCCATGATTGTAGAAATAACGGTCATTTGCAATGTATCCAAGGTACCGGTTATCAACAATTTAATTACTTGCTCTGACATAACCGATCACCTCGCTTTCAATTGGTAATGTTCTGATATAGTCTAGCCCTTCTTGCGCTTTCATAGGGTCACCATTCAAAATGACGATAAGACGGCCTACGCTAGTGTTTTGAATGTAATCGATACCACCGAATAAGATGCTTACATCGAGATCAAAACGACGTACTAAACCAGCCACAACAGGTTCATCTGTAGCTTGGCCGGTAAACTTCAATTTTACAAGCGGTGATGTACCAGCAATCCAGTCATAATGAAGCTCTAGATGCTCAAGCGCTTCTTGTGGTAGGTTATCGCTTACGACAGAGCCGACGAAATCTTTTGTAGTCGGTTTCTTCGGATTTGTAAATACTTCGAGCGTGCTGCCTTCTTCTAAGATAACACCACCTTCAATAACGGCTACGCGGTCACAAATTTCACGGATAACCTGCATTTCATGGGTGATGAGCACAATGGTAAGGCCCATGCGTTCATTAATATCCTTCAACAATTCCAAGATGGATTCTGTTGTTTGTGGATCCAACGCAGATGTAGCTTCATCGCACAATAATACCTTTGGATTAGAAGCCAAAGCGCGAGCAATGCCAACGCGTTGCTTTTGACCGCCGGATAATTGCGATGGATAGTTATTCACGCGGTCCGATAAGCCTACGATATCGAGAATCGGAGTGATGCGCTCCTTAATTTCAGCCTTGCTCAAGCCTTGCAATTCCAATGGAAATGCCACATTGTCATAGACCGTGCGCGATGATAAAAGATTAAAATGTTGGAAAATCATGCCAATATGTTTACGCGCTTTGCGTAGTTCACTGGCACTCAATTTCGTTAAATCTGTGCCGTCTACGATAACGGAGCCCGATGTAGGGGCTTCTAGCATATTAATGCAACGAATCAATGTAGATTTACCGGCTCCTGATTGACCGATAATGCCATAGATTTGCCCCTTTTCAATGGTGAGGCTAATATCCTTCAGCGCTTCTACACGATTAGCACCTTCATAGACCTTGCTAATGTGTTCTAATGTAATCAAAATATGTCCTTTCTTTGTGAAAACTCCCCTTACTAGCCACTATAGGTAGCATAGTGATACCTATAGTCTGCTAATTAAGCCAAGCCTTCTTCCATTAATTTTTCTAGACCATGACGTAATTTCATCGTCACTGCACCTGGTTTACCATCAGCTACAGGATTTCTGTCGAGTTTTATAATCGGAATCACACCACCGGTTGTATTGGTAAAGAATAATTCATCCGCATCATCAACGAAGGCGCGGTCAAACTCTTTTTCGATAACAGTGATGCCCAATGAAGGTGCCACACGAGTGATAACCATTTGACGCGTAATGCCCTTCAATATATAATTATCCGCTGGATGTGTGTAAATAATACCATCTTTTACGGCAAATACATTAGATGTAGCCCCTTCGGTACAAATGCCATCGCGGAATAACATCGCTGTATAAGCAAATTTCTTTTCCGCCTTTGTTTGCGCCAAAATGTTAGGAACCAAATTCGTAGTTTTAATATCTACATGCCCCCAACGTTCATCAGGCAATGCGATAGCTTTCACACCAGATTCCAACTTGTTCACTGCATCCATATCGAGATTATGAATGGACATGAGCATTTGTGGTTCAAGTTTAGAGCGATCATACGCATGATGGCGTGGCGCTACACCACGAGAAATTTGTAAATAAATATAACCTTCTTTGATTTCACTTTGTTCAATCAAGATTTCGTGAAGTTCGGTCAAATCATCTGGCGTCATTTTTACAGGAATATCCATTTCACGCATGGATCGATATAGACGATCTTGGTGATAGGACAATGCAAAACAACGACCTTTAGTTACACGTACAACTTCATATACAGAATCGCCGAATAAGTAACCACGGTCATCAATGCTGATTACCTTTGCACCTGGTTCGACGAATTCACCGTTAAAATATGTTAATTCTTTCATAAGAGCACCTCATTTTCCCTTGTTGTAACTCTAATCAGTATGATTGTATTATAGCACAATCACAGATTAATTTTCACACTTTACATTGTGAAAGTTTTCATTTTAGTCATGAAAAAATCCGCCCTCTACCGATAACTATAA